>JAEYYH010000040.1 GCA_023430885.1 Bacillota bacterium | reverse complement strand
AAGGATTTAATATTCCAGTAGTAGCCTTAACAGCCAATGCTATAGTAGGATCAAGAGAAAAATACTTAGCAGATGGATTTAATGATTATTTATCAAAACCAATAATAAAAGCTGAATTTGATAGAGTTTTAAAAACACATGTTAAATAAAATGTATAAATTTTAATAATAAAAAACAATATAAATAAAAAGGAACATAACAGTTCTTTTTTATTTATTTGTGTATACAAAAGTAATATTATTGTGATATAATATGCACATAAAGAACACAAAACTATAGAATAACAGGTGAGAATATGAAAATAACATCAGTAGATATGAAAATAAGCGCAGTAAGAAGAAGTCAATATCCAACCGATGGAAAACCAGAATTTTTAATGGTAGGAAGATCAAATGTTGGTAAAAGTAGTTTTATTAATACAATGATTAACCGTAAAAATTATGCTCGTACATCTGCAACTCCTGGTAAAACACAAACAATTAATTTTTATTTAGTTAATGATGCCTTTTATTTAGTAGATGCTCCTGGTTATGGATATGCTAGTTTAAGCAAATCAAAAACAAAGAAATTTGGTCTTATGATGGAAGATTATTTGACATCAAGAACAAATTTGAAACAAGTTTTTATGCTTATAGATTTTAGACATAAGCCAACAAATGACGATGTTATGATGTACGATTATTTAAAACACTATACTTTACCAGTTACTATAGTAGCAACTAAAGTAGATAAAGTAGGAGTAACAATGCAACAAAAACAAAGAAAAGTCATCTTAGATGAACTTGAGTTAGTAGTTGGCGATGAATTTGTTATGTTCTCTAGTGTTACTAAAGTAGGCAAAGAAGACATAAATAAGAAAATATCAAGAACTTTATAGTTCTTTTTTTCATACACTACTTTAGGTGATCACATGAAGGTAGAAGTTGTAGATGAGCTTAGTTTCATTCTTTACTTAAACAATAAATATTTAGATAATGTAGATTTCAGTAATAAGCAAGAAATTGAACTTTATCTAAAAAAAATCTTTACAAAGCTAAAACAAAAATTTGATAATGACATAAGTGGATTCTTTGAAATTACTATATATATTAATAAAGATTATGGGGCAGTATTTGTAATAACTAAAGAGGATTTAGATTATTATGAATACTTTAGTAAAGGCATAGAAATGCAAGTTAATATCATAAACAACAGTAAATTCTTATATAAGGTAGATGACATATTTATAGATGATTTATATAAGAAATGTGATGTTTATATATATAATAATAATTATTATATTGATATAAAGGACATGAATGATATTACGATTTTTGAATATACTAACATTGTTTATGGTGATATAGTAAATACTATATTTGACTACGGAAAAAAAATAAACATTAATGTTTAAACTTTACATATATATGATATAATACCTAAGTATTAAATTTAATTTGGTATTTAAATATGATATAATTTAGTGGAGGTGTTATATATGAAAAAACCAGTAGTAGCATTAGTAGGAAGACCTAATGTAGGTAAATCAACTATTTTTAATAGATTAGTTGGAAAAAAGATATCTATCATTGAAGATACTCCAGGTATTACAAGAGATAGAATTTATGGGACAGTTAATTTTGAGAAATATAGTTTTCATTTAATTGATACTGGTGGTATCGATATAGCAAATGAACACTTTAATGCTGAAATTAAAGCTCAAGCAGAAATAGCAATTGAAGAAGCAGATGTTGTTTTATTTATCGTAGATGGTAAAGAAGGAATGACTGCTAACGATTATGTTGTAAGAGATATTCTTATGAAATGTAAAAAAAGAGTTATTGTTGTAATTAATAAATGTGATAGTAAAGAAGCTAAACAAAATATTTATGATTTCTATGAACTTGGATTTGAAACTTATATGCCAGTTTCTGGAGAACAGAATGAAGGTATTTGGGATTTACAAGAAGAAATTGTTAAAGATTTTAATGAGTATGAAAAAGAACCAGAAGATCCAAGAATTAAGTTTTCTATAATCGGAAGACCAAATGTAGGAAAAAGTAGTCTAGTAAACGCTATTCTTAATGAAGAAAGAGCAATTGTTTCTGATGTAGCAGGAACAACTAGAGATAGTATAGATACTGAATTTACTTATCATGGTGAAGAATATGTAGTAATAGATACTGCAGGTATGAGAAAACGTGGAAAGATTTGGGAAAATGTTGAAAAATACAGTTTACTTAGATCTTTAAAAGCAATTGATAGATCAGATGTATGTTGTATAGTAATAGATGCTCAGGAAGGTATTATTGAACATGATAAGCATATCGCAGGATATGCACTTGAAGCAGGTAAAGCTGTAATACTTGTAGTTAATAAATGGGATACTGTTGAGAATAAAGATGAAGAGATGAAGAAATTTACTCAGGATATTAAAAATAATTTCCAGTTTATGGCTTATGCTCCAATCGTATTCTTATCAGCTTTAACTAAAAGAAGAATACATACATTAATGCCACAAATATTAAAAGTATATGAAAATGCTAATAGACAAATTAAAACAAGCATTCTTAATGATGTAATAACAGATGCATATAATTTAAACATTCCACCTTCATATAAAGGTAAGAGACTTAAAATATACTTCTGTAATCAAGCAGGTATTTGTCCTCCAACATTTAATATACAAGTAAATAGTAAGGGACTTATTCATTTCTCTTATGAAAGATATATAGAAAATAAATTAAGAGAATCATTTGATTTTGAAGGAACACCAATTGTCCTTCAGTTCAAAAATAAGGGCGAACAAGAATTATAAGAGACTTATGTCTCTTTTTTTGTTATAATTAAATAGGTGATAAAATATGAAAACAGTAAACTGGAATTTAGTAAATAGTAAATTAGATGAAATACTTCAGTTAGTATTTAGAGACTATGATTTTGAAGAATTAACAAGTATGCAAAAAAGAAATCTTATTTTTAATTATTTAGCAAATGATTTACAGTATGATTATGAAATACTTGAAGGAATAAAAAGCAATTATGAAAGCGAAAATAATAAAGTAGCTAGAGATTTATCTGGTGAAGTTATGAGTGTCATATATGATAAAAAGGGTATATGCAATGCTATATCACAAGTTTATAAACTATTACTGGAAAAAATAGGAGTTTACGCAATGTGTATATGTTGTAATGACTCTACTACTGTGCCTCATCAACTTAACTTAGTTTATAATAAGGAAGAAAATACATTTAGTTTTGATGATATTACAAGTGTAATTGTCGGTAGAGGAACAAATGAAGATTTCTTCAATTATGATGTAGATGATGCTAACAAATTAGGTCAGGGTAATAAAGATGTTACTCATGGTCAAAGATGGCTAGCATTACCAACTGAAATGGTTTATTTTTTAGTAGGTAGAACAGATAACAATTTTAAAAGATTTGGCTTTGCAGAAGAAATGGGCGATGTAGGTATAAAAGTACCTACTAATATAGAGAAAAGTCATGTTGATAGTTTAATTGAAAAAAGAAATAAATAGGTGATAAAATGATAGATGAAATATTAAAAAATGGTCCTATTAATGGATTTCCAGATAATGAATTAGAAGAGTTAATTAAGAAATATGAAAAAGAAGATACGGAAGAAGCATTTGTAAAGGTAGCTAAAAGATTAGATAAAGCAAGTTTATTAGTGCCACTTGCTATGAGTAATAATGAAATAAGTGGATTATACTTAATGCAAAATCCGGATGATAAGGAATTTTATATAATGGCTTTTACAGGCGTAAATGAATATAAAAAATGGGAAAAAGAAACTAAAAAAGATTCAGTTACTTTTATGATAGAATCACTTGCTAATATAGCTTCTATTGTAAAAGATGAAAAGAATCTTACAGCAGCAGGTTTAGTAATAGATCCATATGGTTTATGTATTACTATGCCTAAAGAAATAATTAATTCAGTACAACAATAGAGAATTGACAAATTGTATAAATACTTTATAATATTAAAAGCACAAAAGGAGTGGAATATATGAATTTTACTAATAAAGTAGCACTAATTACAGGTTCTAGTAAAGGAATAGGCGCAGCTATAGCGTATGACTTAGCAAGCCATAAATGTAATGTTGTAATTAATTATAATAGTAGTGAAGACGAAGCTATAAAATTAAAAGAAGAACTAGTAAATAAATTTAATGTTAAAGTCTTAGCTATTAAATGTGATATAGCTGATGAAGAAGATGTTACTAAAATGATTAATAGTATTATTGATACTTTTGGTAAAATAGATATTCTTGTTAATAATGCGGGAATAGCTATTGATACTTTAGTAACAGATAAAACAGTAAAAGATTTTAGAAGAATACTAGATGTTAATTTAATTGGAACTTTCTTAGTGTCTAGATTAACAGCGGATTATATGCTTAAAAATGGTGGCGGTAAAATAATTAATATTGCTTCTACTAATGGTATTGATACATATTATCCATATAGTTTAGATTATGATGCATCTAAAGCTGGTGTTATATCTTTAACACATAATTTAGCAGAGTATTATAAACCTTATATTAATGTTAATGCAGTAGCGCCAGGTTGGGTTAATACTCCAATGAATGATGAACTTGATGAAGAATATAAAAATGATGAATGTAAAAAAATTATGCTTGGTAGATTTGCTGATCCTATTGAGATAGCAAAAGTAGTTACTTTCTTAGCAAGCGATGACGCAAATTATATAAATAATGCAGTAATAAGAGTAGACGGTGGAGAAAGATAGTCTAGTTAAATGATAAATAAAAACAAAACGGAAGAAGTATAGGTGAAAATATGGAAATAAGTAATAAAGCATTAGAAATAGTAGTAAATGCAGAAATAGCTGTTTCAAAAGAGTTTAAAGAAATAGAAAAGAATGAACAAATAAATAGTTTTAAAGTATTAAATGCTTTTCATAATGCCGGTGTATCAGAAGTACATTTTAATAGTACTACAGGTTATGGTTATGGAGATTTAGGTAGAGAAGCTATTGAAAAAGTTTTTAGTGAAGTACTTGGAGCAGAAGATGCTTTAGTTAGGAATCAAATGATTTCGGGCTCACATGCTCTTACAGTATGTTTGTTTGCAATCTTAAGACCAGGGGATACAATGTTAAGTATATCTGGACTTCCATATGATACCCTTCATGAAGTAATAGGTATAAAAGAAAATAATAGTTCTTTAAAAGCTTTTGGTATTAACTATGAACAAATTGAACTAGTTAATAATGATTTTAATTATGAAGAAATAATTAGAACATTAAAAGAAAAGAAAATTAAATTAATTGAAATTCAAAGATCAAAAGGTTATTCAACAAGAAAAAGTTTAACTATTGATAAAGTAGAAAAAGTTATAGCAGAAATTAGAAAAGTAGATAAAGATGTTATTATTATGGTTGATAACTGTTACTGTGAGTTTGTTGAAACTACAACGCCTCTTGAAGTAGGTGCTGATGTAATAGTTGGATCATTAATTAAGAACCTAGGTGGGGGTATTGCTCCTAATGGTGCATATATCGCAGGAAAAAAATACATAGTAGAGCTAGCTGGTGAAAGACTTACTCTACCAGGTGAAGGTAAAGAAGTAGGACCAACTCTTGGAATAAATAAACAAATTCTTCAAGGATTATATATGGCCCCAAGTGTTGTGGCATCTTCACTTAAAACAGCTGTTCTTACTGCAAAAGTGCTAGGAGACTTAGGATTTAATGTTGAACCTAAGTATGATGAAAGAAGAGCCGATATAGTAGAAAATATTGTCTTTAATGATAAAGATAAATTAATTAGCTATGTATGTGCTATTCAAGCAGCCTCAGCTATAGATGCTGCAGCAAAAACAGTGCCAGTTGACATGCCTGGATATGATGACCAAGTAATTATGGCATCAGGTTCATTTACACAAGGATCATCTATTGAAATATCTTGTGATGGACCAATAAGAAGCCCATATATTGCATATCAACAAGGTTCACTTACGTATACTTATGGTAAAATAGCTGTAATAAATGCTGTAAATAATTTGACAAAATAATTAATTTATACAAGTAGAGTAATAGATATATAATCTATTACTTTTTGCATATAATAGTACTGGTGATAAAATGAATTTTAAAAAATTAGTAGGTATTATAATAGTAACCCTAGTAATAGGAATAGCTCCTAGTTTATTTATTGATATGGGAATAGATACTTTAAATAAACCTGCTTTATATCCACCAACTATAATATTTCCTATAGTATGGACTATTTTATATGTTCTTATGAGTATATCAGTATTTATGGCAACAAAAAAAGATAATGATCCATACACTATATATTTTCTTCAGTTATTAGTTAACTCTTCATGGACAATTATCTATTTTGGATTAAATTTTAGACTTATTGGTTCTATTGTAATAATTATTTTAATCGGACTTGTTATAACAATGATATATAAATTTTATAAACAAAATAAGTTATCAGCTTTGTTACAAATACCATATTTACTTTGGTTATTCTTTGCAGCTTATTTAAGTTTTGCTACCTATTTAATAAATAGGTAGTTTTTTATAGTATAAAAGAAAATATCATAAAGAAATGAAAGATTGATCCTGCTAAACAAAAGAAATGAAATACAGAGTGAAAGTATTTTTTCTTAGCGCCTATACCATATAATAAAGCACCTACTGAATAGCATAAACCACCAATTATTAAGAATATTAATCCCATTTTACTAAAATTATTCATTAATGGATTAATCATAAATAACATTGACCATCCTGCAAGTAAGTGGCATGCTACTGATGCCATATTAAACTTATCAACATCAATAGAATTAAGTATAATACCCACTAGTGTTACTGTCCAAATTATGCCGAATAAAATCCAGCCATTTACCCCATTAAGAACTACTAAGCATACTGGCGTAAAAGTACCCGCTACAAGTAAAAACACATTACAGTGATCAATTACCCTAAGAACTTTTTTGGCCCTTAATTTGGGCGATAAACTATGATATACGCATGATATTGTGTATAGAAGTATTAATGATATACCATAAACAATAGAAGCCGCTAAAGCATATCCATTATGCATATTAGCACTCTTTACAATAAGAAGTACTAGTCCTGCTATAGAAAGAGCAGCTCCTATACCATGACTAATCGCATTTATTAGTTCTTCACTTAAACTATAATTTGGAATTCTAATCTTTCCCATATTAATCACCTATATTAACTTATGCTATTATTTAAAAAATAACATATCATAAATACCTTTCATTTATACAAATAACATTATACACTTAATTAATAATTATGTTATAATGTTTGTTCAAACAAAATTAGGTATAAATTTTATCCTTATATAATAAGGTGTTTTATAATCTATAAAAAGAAGGGTATTGATAGTGTGAATAAAGAAGAAATTAAAATAGAAGAGTTTTTATTAAAAGCTGACTTTGCATTAAAGATGTTAGAAACAGAACTTGATATATTAGTAAGAGAATATCAATATAAAAATAAATATAACCCTGTTGAACATATTAAATCAAGAATAAAAAGTAGAGATAGTGCTATAAAAAAATTAGAAAGAAAAAAATATGAAGTAACAGCAGATAACATAATGAAGAATGTCCATGACATGATAGGTGTAAGAATAGTATGTTCTTTTTTATCTGATGTTAATGATATAGTCAGTATTATTAAAAATTCTAAACATCTAAAAATTAAATCAGAAAAAGATTATATAACTAATCCTAAAAATACAGGTTATATAAGTTATCATATAATAGTATTAGTACCTATTTATTTAAATGAAGGTACTGAGTATGTCGAAGCAGAGATTCAAATAAGAACAATAGCAATGGATTTCTGGGCTACACTTGATCATAAAATAAGATATAAATTTGCCGAGCAAATACCACAAGAAGTTCAAACAGAAATGTATAACTGCTCTATGGATATAAAGTCACTTGATAGTAAAATGCAAAAACTAAATGATATTACAAAGAAATATAATATTAATTAAGAATACTTAAAATATTCTTAATTTTTTTGTATAAAAATAATTACTACGCTCAATATAAAATGAGGAGGGATAAGATGACAGACAAAGAACTAATGTATGTAGAAGATGCACTAGAACAATCTAAACAATTAGAGGATATCAGTAACTATTACATGGATGATGTAAGTGATGAGGTAGAGGGTATTCTTAATGATGTAGCAGATACTGCAAAAAAACAATTTAAAAGAATATTTAATTTATTATAAAGGAGATAACATGGAAGAAAAATTAATTATGGGTAATGTTCTTACTCTAACAAAAGGCATATGTGAAATGCTTACTCACGCTACTATTGAATCACCTAATAATTATGATGTATTTAATAAAGCATTAGATGAATATCTTGAACTTCAACACAAAGTATATGCCTTCATGGAAAATCAAGGATGGTATGTTACTGAAGCTACTACTCCAGATAAAATAGAAAAAACCAAAGATAAATATAACGAAGATTAATTATAAAGAACTATTTTAGTTCTTTTTTATTACTTATGTTATAATATTCCTAGAGGTGTTTTATGATAAAAGAATTTAGAGATTTTATTTCAAAAGGAAATGTAATTGATTTAGCAGTTGGTGTTATTATTGGTGGTGCATTTGGTAAAATTGTTACATCACTTGTAAATGATATTATTATGCCATTACTTGGAATTGTAATAGGAGGAATAGACTTTACATCATTATCATTTAAAGTTAATGACTCAGTAGTGATGTACGGAATGTTTATCCAAAATACAATAGACTTTCTACTTATCGCAGCAGCAATTTTCTTAATGGTAAAAACTATTAATAAATTTAAAAAGTTAGAAAAGAAAGAAAAAGAAACTTCAAAATCACCAACAACAGAACAATTACTAACAGAAATAAGGGATTTACTTAAAAAGAAATAAAAGAACCAAATTTGGTTCTTTTTTATTTATTATGTTATAATAATCACCAGGTGATAATATGGGGAAAATAGCAAAACAAACTAGTGAACTTAAGCTTTCTGAAGAGTTATTAGATAGTTTAGTAATTGATGATGAACTTGGTAAGTTACTAGGTATAGAAACAGAAAAAGAAAAGAAAGAAGCTAAAGAAAAACAAGAAAAAGAAAAGCAAACTAAAAAAATTATTAAGTAATATGGAGGTATACATATGAGTAAAATAAACTATGTTTTAAGTGGACCTACACTTAATAAAGACTTAGATAAGGAATTAACTAAGTTAATCGTTAAAGACGCTAAAAAGGCCACTAAAATCGTTTTTATCGCATCTTCATTTGCTAAGTATGAAGATACTGATAAGTATGTAAATATTATAAATAATTGGTTTACAAGTATTGGTATAGTATTTAAAGAAATAGGTGTTATTGATAATAGAATATCTAAAGAAGAATCTATTAATTTAATTAATAATACTGATATAGTATTATTAATGGGTGGAGATACTTTAAAACAAATTAAGTCTATAAAAGAATATAACTTAATAGAACCATTAAATAATAGAGAAGGTATTACTATTGGAATAAGTGCTGGATCTATAAATATGGCTAAACATGTAGTACTTGCTAAAGATGAAAGTGATAACATACCAGCAACTGTTTGTTATGAAGGTATAGGATTAACTAATGTTAATATAGAACCACACTTTGACTTTATAAATATAGAACATAATAGAGATATATTTGAAGCATCTTCACATGGTAAAATAGTATGTCTTCCTAATTCTTCATTTATAAGAATAGAAGATAATAAAGAAGAGTATTATGGTTCTTACTATGTTATAGAAGATGGTAATTTAGAACAACCTGGTTATCCTTATGAAGAAATAAATCATTTAGGAACTACTACTTTAGAAACAGAAAGATTAACTCTTAGAAAAGCCGTTATGGAAGACGTAGATGATTTATTTTATATACAACTAGATCCTGAATTAAGAAAATATATGGGTCCTACTAAACTAGGAAAAAGTATAGATAGAGAACAATACTTCTTCAGTAAAATACTAGAAAATTATAAAGAACTTAATTTCTATAGATGGACTATTGTAAGAAAAGAAGATAATAAAGTACTAGGATCTATTATGCTTAATATGCATGATGAAAAAGCTAAAATAGGTGGTATTGATTATTACTTAAGAAAAGATGAATGGAATAAAGGCTACATGACTGAAGCTGCTAAAAAAGTTCTTGATTTTGCTTTTCAAGAACTTAAACTAAATAGAATAGAATCATGTGGTTCTAAAAACAATCCAGGTACATATAAAGTGATGGAACATATTGGTCTTAAATATGAAGGACTAAGAAAAAAAGCTTATTTCTATTACTATGGTGGTATACAAGATTTAGTACTATATGGTCTAACTAAAGAAGAATATGAAAAAGAGAACAATAATTAATTTGTTCTCTTTTTTCTTTTCCTAATCATTAACCTATCTATAAAATAATAAATATAACCAATAGCAAAATAAACAATAGTTATTATTAACGTATTTAATATTACAGTGGGCACTCCTAATTTATCTATATCCATAAAAGGATATGGATATTTTGAATCAGTGCTAACTCCTATGCCACTTCCTAATATAGCACTATTATATGCTACTATCATGTATGCAGCAGGAGCTATAGTCCATACTATAGGACTATATACTTTAATAAAACCCTTCTTATCAAATAATATCCAATCTAATATAGTCATAATAGGTACTATATAATGTAAACCTAAAAAAGACATATTAGTAAATGAATCAAAAGAAAAAGACATCTCAAGTACAAAATGCGCTACTATTAAAGTAAGAGTTATAGCCATAGTAGTTATTCCTTTTAATAAAGGAAACCACTCAACCAAAGTCTTCTTATCATAATTATGTATTAAATATATTATATCTAATATAAAATATATAACACATAATAAGTTACTTAAAGTAGTAAACATACTAAAAATATTTAAATTTAAATTACCGTCTAATACACCGGTAGTTGCTATTAATGAAAACGTACCAACTATACATAATACTGCTTTGTATGTGATAGAAATCATTTTATTACTGATTTTCATACCATCACCATAATAATTATAGCACAGGCTTGTTAACTTTTGGTAAACTTTCAATAAATAATTCGACACTTTACGTATAGTAGTATGTTATAATGTCAAAAGAAAGAGGAACATATATGAATAATACAGTAAGAAATAATATAAGACAAGGATCTGTAGTACAAATAGTACTTAAGAAAGATCAAAGAACAGGGGTACTTACCAAAGGAGTAGTGGATAGGATACTAACTAATAGTATGAATCACCCAAGGGGTATTAAAGTGATGCTTACAGATGGTCAGGTTGGCAGGGTACAGAAGATAGAGAATTTTTAATAATATAAAAAATAAAATAAAAAATTGCCCTAAGCCCCACGAGAAATCTGTGGTGTTTTTTTCTTAAACCTTGTGTTTGTAAGGTATTGTGATTTTTTTGTACTTACAATTTAAATATAATAGACAAGAATTAGATACAAATTATTATTTTATGAAGAGGCTGAAATACAGCCTTCAGGTAAAAGGATTAATTTTATGAATCTGTGAAAACTAATTTTCTTATTACCAAAATTTAAAAATTATGAATAAACGTTAACGAATATTTATTTTTTTTAATCTCATTACGAATAAATCGTAATTTTGTGTTATAATTAAATAGTAATTTATACTTTAAAGTTGTAATTTAGGGAAGTGAAAAAATGGAGATAGGTAGATTAAAAGAAGTAGATATTAGAAATCTATGGAAACATGAACAATATAATTTTTCAGAATGGTTATCTAAAGAAGAAAATATCGAATTATTGAATGAAATTTTAGGATTAAATTTAACTGACATATCTAAAGAAGTATATGTTGGATCTTATAGATGTGATCTAGTAGGAAAAGATGAATCAACAGGAGCTAAAGTTATTATTGAAAATCAATTAGAAAGTTCAAATCACGATCATTTAGGAAAAATTATTACATATGCTTCAGGGTTAGATGCCCAAGTTATTTGTTGGATTGTTAAACAAGCTAAAGAAGAGCATAGAAGTGCTATTGAATGGCTTAATAATAATACAAATAGTAATATTAATTTTTTCTTAATTGAATTACAAGCATTTACAATTGAAAATTCTGTAGCAGCACCTTATTTTAAAGTTGTTGAAGAACCTAATGATTTTATTAAATTTTCTAAAAAAGAAAATAATGAAGGCAATTTAAATAAAACTCAATCAGAAAGATTGGAATTCTGGACTCAATTTAATGAAGTGTTAGTAGAAAAAGGAAGACCATTTAATGTCAGAAAACCTTCAACCGATGCTTGGTATGATGTTGCAATAGGATCAAGTAATGCTCATATTGCAATTGAACTTATTAATAAAGATAATTATATAAGAATTGGCTTATATATAACTAATGAATATGAATTCTATGATAAGTTGTTTGAAAATAATAAAAAGATAGAAAAAGATTTAGGATTAGAACTTGAATGGGATAGAGAATGTAGAGGAAATGTTTGCAGAGTTAAATATAATCTTAAAGGATTAAACTATGATGACCATTCAAATTATAACGAATTAATGAATACATCAATTGATATTGCAAGTAAGATGCAAAAAATATTTAAAAAATATGTATAGAAAGTAGTGAGAATATGGCTAAACAAACAATTCAATCAATTGAACCTATTATTGCTGATTTAGTTAATGGGTGGTTGAAATTATATAATTTAGATTATAAACTAGAGCAAGAATCATTAAATAATGAAATTGATATTGCCTTAAATGAATATTATTCAAAAAGCGGCGGTAAAGGCGGAAATAGACCTGATGCTAAATTATTATTGCAAGATAAAAATATGAATTATTATCCAATTTTAATTGAATATAAAGGATATAAAGATAAACTTGTAAAACTTGATTCAAATGATCAAGTAGAGAATAGAAACAATAAAAACGAACCATTATTAAATAACATTAATTCTTATGCTGTAAATGGCGCTGTTCACTACGCTAACGCATTGTTACATTATACAAGTTATCCTGATATTATTTCAATAGGTGTAACTGGTTATAAAGATGAAACTGGTAAAGTAAATTATTCTATTGGTGTTTATTATGTGTCTAAAGATAATTTTGGTATAGGGCAAAAAGTAGATGATTATTTAGATCTGTCATTTTTAAAAAATGAGAATTTTGATAAATTTATAGAAAAAGTCAAAAATTTAAGTCTTACTCCAGATGAAATAGAACAATTAAAAGAAAAAAGAGAACGTGAAATTGATTCTAGTTTAACTAGATTAAATAATGACATATATCAAAATGAAAAAGGATTAGGCGAAAATGATAGGGTCTATTTAGTCGCGGCTTCTATTATTGCTACAATTGGAATTCCTGGGAAAGTTTCTCCATTAGAAAAAAGCGATTTAAAATCATCAATCGAAGACGGCAACAAAGATGGAGATATTATTATTAGAAAAATTAAATCTTTTTTAAGTGAAAAAAATCTTCCGACTGCAAAAAAAGATTTAATAATTAGGACTTTGGAAAATACATTAACAACTGAAAATATTAATAAAGTTGAAAACGGAGAAAGCCAATTAAAAAGAGTTTTTTCTAAAATTGTAGATGATTTAGGAATATATTATAAAATAGGATTAACAACTGATTTTACTGGAAAATTATTTAATGAAATGTATAGCTGGTTAGGATTTACTCAAGATAAATTAAATGATGTAGTATTGACTCCGTCATATGTTGCTAACTTGTTAGTTAAATTAACTAGGGTAAACATGGATTCATATGTTTGGGATTTTGCAACTGGATCAGCCGGATTATTAGTTGCTGCAATGAATGAAATTTTAAATGATGCTAAGGATAAAATTAAATCTCCGGATGAATTAAACGTTAAAATTGCACAAATAAAATCGAATCAAATACTTGGACTTGAAATATTACCTAGTGTTTACATGCTTGCAATATTAAATATGATATTAATGGGAGATGGAAGTTCAAATATCTTAAATAGAGACTCGTTAAAAGATTTTAATGGTAATTATGGTTTTGGAAATACTAGTGAAAAGTTCCCTGCAACTTCATTTGTTTTAAATCCACCATATTCTGCTGAAGGCAATGGCATGGTTTTTGTCGAAAGAGCATTATCAATGATGGATAAGGGATATGCAGCAATTATAATCCAAAGTTCTGCTGGTTCAGGAAAAGCTATAGAATATAATAAAAAGATATTGAAACATAGTACACTACTTGCTAGTATTAAAATGCCTGTAGATTTATTCATTGGAAAATCAAGTGTACAAACTAATATATATGTTTTCCGTGTTGGAGAACCTCATCAAAATGACGAGATAGTAAAATTTATTGATTTTTCAAATGATGGATACACGAGAACGAATCGTAAAAAGTCTAGTAATAATTTAAGAGATACATCAAATGCTAAATTAAGATATAAAGAAATTGTTGAATTAGTAAGATTCGGTAAATCTAAATTAAATATAATCACTCAAAAAGAATATTATGAAGGATATATTGATATTAATAATGGTGCCGATTGGAATCAAGCAGCACCAATTGATACAAAGCCAACACTTGCTAGTTTTAAAAAAACAGTAAGTGATTATCTTTCTTGGGAAGTATCTAATCTACTTAAAAATGAAAAAAAGGAAAATGATATCCTGGGAAAATAGATGCCTCACTCGATTCCAAGCTGAAAAATGTTGAGTGGGGCGAATATAGGCTTGGAAAAATATTTAATGCTGATGACTGGGTTTATGGTAAAAATAAACAGTGGGAAACAAGATTTAACGCTGATTCATGTGATAGACTTCCTGTAATTAGTGGAGTTACAGTTAATAATGGAATTAATTATTATACTGAAGACAATGCACTGAATAATGAAATATTTTCAGATAGTCTTACTATTTCAACAAGAGGAGAATATAGTGGGACAGTCACATATCATGAAGGAAAATTTGTTCTAGCCAATAATATTTTAGTCATGACAATGCCAGGACTAAGTAAGAATCAAAAAATATTTATTGGTTCTATTATAAATAATCTAAGATATGGTGGTTATAGTAACTATCCTAGAATAGAAACATTAAAAAATGACGTAATATTATTGCCTACTAAAAATGGGAAAATAGATTATGATTTTATGGATGAATACATAAATTCTATTGAAGAAGAATGTGTTGAAAAAATTTCGTTTTACTTAATGGCTAGCCAATTAGATAATTATGAATTAACAGAGGATGAATTATTGGCTATAAAGAATTATGATAAAGTTTCATATGATAAATATGATATTACAAAAATATTTGATATTAAAAATACAAAGAATATATTATCTAGAGATGTTGAAAATCGCATAGGAGATGCCCCTTATTTATGCGCTAGTTCAGAAAATAATGGAGTAAGCAATTATATTAGTTATGATGAAAAATTAAAAGATAAAGGCGATTGTATTTTTATTGGTGGTAAGACATTTGTTGTAACATACCAAAAAAGTGATTTTTACTCAAATGATAGTCATAATTTAGTCTTATATTTGAAAAACTATGATACTACAAGATTTAATCAATTATATTTAGTTACTTGTATAGAGAAAAGTTTAAGTTATAAGTATTCTTGGGGGGATAGTGTTAGTCGAACAAAAATAGAGAAAGATACAATAATGCTACCAACCAAAAAAGGAAAACCGGATTTTGTATTTATGAATACTTTAATGACTGCAATACATAAACTTATAGTAAAAGATATAGTTTATTATACTAAAAATAAATGTTTATGATAAAACTGCGTTTTGCAGTTTTTTTTATTAGAAGAGGATGGAATCTTTGAAAACCATTATAAGTATTAATGACAGTTGATTTTTAGATACGAATAGGTTATTTAGATACGAATTTAGATAATTATAGGGTATAAAAAATGTAAATACCTAGGGGTGTTACCACTTTTAAGTGCTTTTTACGATTAAATTGTAAAATATACATTTATATTGCAAAATATTACGAAGAAATCGTAAATCAGTAGCTATCTGACGAGAACGATATATAGCTTGTTAGCAGAATTATTACTAATAATTTTAGCAGAAAATTTGTTTTATATTATGGCATTAACAATGGCATAGATACTGTCTACTTTAATATGTGTCAAAAAAGGTAATTAATCTAATCTAAAATATGATAAAATTATAATAGGTGATACTATGAACTATGATATTATAATTAAAAAATTTATTAATGACTTCAATGAAATACTGAAAAAAGATGTTTATATAAATAAAAAAATGGTTGACTCTTTATTTGACACTAATAAAATTTTAATGAATTTAGATAAATTGTTAGATAATATAGATAATATTTTATATAAAGAATGCATAAAAATTTTCAATGATGGTTATAAAGCCATAGATAATCATAATGAAGATTTTGTAAATAATAAGTTAATTGAGTATAAAGATTATTTTGATAATATGTTTATTGATGTGGATTCTAGTATTGTACTAGATGAGGAACAAAGAAAAGCTATCTTAATTGATGAAGATTATTCCTTAGTTATAGCAGGTGCTGGTGCTGGAAAGACAACTACTATGGCGGCTAAGGTAAAGTATTTAGTTGAAAAGTGTAATGTTGATCAAAATAAGGTAATATTGTTGGCTTATACTAATAAAGCAGCAGAAGAGTTAAGCCTTAGAATAAATGAAGATTTTAAATTAAATGTTGAGGTTCTAACCTTTCATAAATTAGGTATGAAATTTTTAAGAAAGATTTTTGATAACCCACTTAAAATAACATTTGAAAATAGAATGAGAGAAATTATAATAAGTTATGTTAAAGATATTGTTTTTCCAAATAAGAACAAGCTACGTGATTTTATTTTGATTTTCAGCAAATATGTTCATTTTGATGATGATGTTCTAGATTATGATAATTTTGATGGCTATTTTACAAATTATGCAGATAAATTATATTTTGCAAATATTGATAGACTAAGTGAGTTTAATAATGAAATAATTCAATCTAGATATGAAAAATTTAAAACTATAAATGGTGAAATAGTTAAATCCATTGGAGAAGTAAAAATAGCTAACTTTTTATATGAAAATGGGTATGAGTATAGCTACGAAAAAAAATATCCTCACAAATTAGCAGAAGATAGATCTTACTCACCGGATTTTACTGTATATGCTAATGGTGTTGAATTTTATATAGAGTATTATGGATTAACAAAATATAGAAGTGATGGAACTTTTTCACTTGATGATATTAATGCTTATAACAGATTAATTATCAAAAAAAGAGAACTTCATAATAAATTTAAAACAGACTTAATAGAGTTATATTATGATTATGATAACGGTAGTGATTTTTTAACTGAGTTAAAAAAGTTATTGAAATTAAGAATTAGTAATGCAGTTACTAAAACAGACAAGGAAATATTTTATAGATTAATTTATACTAATCAAGAAAGACAGTATTTTAAGTTTATTAATTTAGTAAAACAATTTATAAATAAGTTTAAAGAAAAGGGATATGAAGAGTCTGATTTTGTGACATTTATTCAAGAAGAAAAAGAAATGCTAATAAAAAAACAGTTAAAATTTGTAAAGCCATTATTTAGATATTATGAATCTACTATACACAGAAATTATGAAGTCGATTTTAATGATATGATTAATTATGGTTATAAAGGAATGGATACTTTAAAAGAAAAATATAATTATTTAGATTATGATTATTTGATAATAGATGAGTATCAAGATATTTCGACTCAGAGATATAACTTTGCAAAAAAATTATCGGATTTATTCACTGCTAAAATAGTAGCAGTTGGGGATGATTGGCAAGCTATTTTTGGATTTTCTGGTTCAGAAGTAGAGCTGTTTACAAAATTTTATGAACTTATGGGGTATGCTGAAATATCAAAAATTACTAAAACATATCGTAATAGTCAAGAGTTAATAGATATAGCAGGTGAATTTGTAAGTAAGAATGAAGATCAATTCAAAAAGGACCTTACTTCAATAAAACATTTAGAGAATCCTATTCAAATAGATTATTATGATCAAGATGATTTATACTCTAAGAATAGAGTTGTATTGAAAACAATTAAAAAAATAATAGCCAGTAAACCAGATGGAAGTATATTGTTACTTGGGAGATTTACTAAAGATATAGATGAATTGCTAAAAAGCAGGTATTTTAAAAAAGGACCTAACGGCAGGATAATTTGCACTTTATTTATTAATGTTCGAATAGACTATCTTACAGTTCATAAAGCAAAGGGATTAGGTTATGATAATGTAATTTTGCTAAATGCTGTAAATGCAGTTAGAGGTTTTCCAAGTAAAATAAAAGATCAACCTTTAATAAAAGTGTTGCAGTCGGAATCTAGAGGGACAGTAGAGTATCCAGAAGAAAGAAGATTATTTTATGTTGCTCTTACTAGGACTAAAAACAAATTATATATTATTTGCCCAGGAAGTCCATCTGAGGATAAGTCAGAGTTTGTAAGAGAAATAGTCAATAATTCAAATGTTGAAGAAATTTGTGCAAGTATTTAATAGAAATATAGAAAAGTAATCCTCACGGGCTACTTTTTTGTTATAATCTTTCTTATAATATTTGAATTAATTAATTTTTATAAAGGAATTTAATGTTACTATATAAAAAATCATTTTTCTCGAAAATACTGATGTGATTTATACTCCTGCTATCATTGTTATAAGAAGAAACAAGGTTAAAAAAGTTTTCTTGCTTTTTTGTGTAACTTAATAAAAAAATTTAATTAATATTTTTATTTAATTACTATCTTTACAAATTTTTAATCATATATTATAATATCTCAAGAAGGAGTGATTACTATGTATAATATAAATCATGTTATCATGTATACTGTAGGTAATCACATCTCTTAATTAATTTATAAAAATTATATTAAGCAGGTGTGATGTTTTCGTTGTGCCTGCATCCAAAACCATATGGATGTATTTTCCATATGGTTTTTAATATATAAAGGAGTGATTAATATGATAGATATAAATATAAGTAAAGTAACTAAATCCTATGGATTTAATAATATATTAGATAATATAAGTTTAGAAATAAATAAAGGTGATAGAGTTTCTATAGTAGGAGATAATGGTGCTGGAAAAAGTACCTTACTAAAGATTATTGCAAAAGAAGAAACAGCAACTAGTGGTACTATTGCTATTCGAAGTGGTGCTACAATAGGGATGTTACATCAAATCCCAGATGTAGAAGGAAATATAAAAGTATTAGATATATTATATAGAAGTGTTAAAGAAATATTTGATATAGAAGAAAAATTAAAAAGATACGAAAGTAAAATGCAGGAAGCAACAGGAAAAGAATTAGATAAGATATTAAATACTTATAGTAACTTACAAGAAAAGTATATAAATATGGGCGGATATGAGGTAAGTGAAAAAATTGGTAGAATTGTAACTGGGTTTAAAATAGAGAATCTACTAGATAGCAATTTTAATATATTAAGTGGTGGTGAAAAGACAATAGTAAGCCTAGCTGCTTTAATGATTAAAAGCCCAGACATACTACTTTTAGATGAACCAACTAATCACTTAGATATAGATACTTTAGAGTGGCTAGAAGGTTATTTAAAGGCATATAAAGGTACTATTGTAATAGTGTCACATGATAGATATTTTTTGGATAAAATAAGCACCAAGACTATACTTATAGAAAATGGTAATGCCGAGATATTTAATGGAAATTATAGTTATTATTTAGAAGAAAATGAAAAAAGAATAATTTTAGAATTTAAAAACTATAATGATCAACAAAAACAAATAAATGCTATGAAGGCATCTATAAAAAAATTACAAGAGTTTGGACGTTTAGCAAATCCAGGTGGTGAACCTTTCTTTAAAAGAGCTGCTAATATTCAGAAAAGATTAGACAAGATGGAAAAATTAAATAAGCCATTAGTAAAAAAAGAATTACCAATTAATTTTGATATGAATTTAAGATCTGGTAAAGAAGTAATTATAGTAAAAGACTTAAACATACAGTATGATAAAGTATTATTTAATAATGCTAATATGTTAATAAGATTTGGTGAACATGTATGTCTAATAGGTAA
The DNA here is from genome assembly GCA_023430885.1 of Bacillota bacterium. GTDB lineage: Bacteria > Bacillota_I > Bacilli_A > RF39 > UBA660 > RGIG4266. The sequence continues at coordinate 93,895 of JAEYYH010000040.1, read as the reverse complement.
TAATGGAACAGGTAAAAGTACCCTTATAAAGGAATTATTAAAAGGCAACGATAGTATTAAACTTGGAACTAATTTAAACATCGGTTATATACCTCAAGAAATACATTTTGAAGATGAAAATAAATCAGTTCTTGAAATTGCAAGAGAAGATTATATAGGGGATGAGCAACATCTAAGATCTGCGTTATACAAATTTATGTTTTATGGTGAAAATATACAGAAAAAAGTTGGCAAAATATCAGGAGGGGAAAAAGTAAGATTAATGTTATTTTGCTTAATACAAAAGAAGGCAAATTTACTTATATTAGATGAACCTACTAATCATATAGATATAGCGACAAGAGAGATATTAGAAACTGCTTTAAATGATTATAGTGGTACAGTACTATTTATATCTCACGATAGATATTTTATTAATAAGGTAGCAGATAAAATAGTAGCTATAGAAAATAACAATTTAGTTGAATATGTGGGTGATTATGATTATTATAAAGAAGTAGTGCAAAAATTGTAGAAAAATGTTATAATTAATTTAATTAAAGGGCTTGTAAAGACTTTGAAAGTTTTTATGGGCTCTTTTTGTGTAACGAAATAGATTATGCAAAAAAAACCTAAAAAATCAAATATTATACTATAAGTGGTATAATTTAATTAATAAAATCTGTAAAAGTTTAAATCAGGAGGTTATAAATGATAGAAAAAGAAAGTATTCCATTTGCGCCACATTTAATTGAGTCAATGAGATCATTAGGGTATTCGTTTGAAACAGCAATTGCTGACTTGATTGATAATAGTATTAGTGCTGGTGCTAGCAAAATTGATTTATATTTAACACCAAATGAAAATCCACAATTAATTGTTTTTGATAATGGTTGTGGCATGGGGGAAGTTGAACTAGAAGAAGCTTTGAGATATGGAGCAAAAAATCCTTTGGAAATTAGAAGTCAAACAGACTTAGGTAGGTTTGGACTGGGTTTAAAATCAGCATCATTATCGCAATGTAGAAAACTTATAGTTGCTAGTAAGAAGAACAATAATATTTCTTGTTTTTCATGGGATCTAGATTTTGTTTTAGATAAAAAAGGATGGATTCTTTTGCAATATGGACAAACTGAAATAGAAAAATTACCCATGATGGATTTATTTGATGATGTTGAATCTGGAACTTATATACTACTACAAGAATTTGATAGGGTTTCCTCATCAACTTCAAATTTAAGTGTGACAATAAAAAATTACATGAACTCTACTATTGATCATCTTGCATTAGTATTTCATAGATTTTTGAATAGTGGTGTATCTATATATGTTAATAACAATAAAATTGAATCAATAGATCCCTTTTTATCCAATCATAAATCCACTATTATAATGAGAGAACAAAATTTGGATATTAATGGAGAAGCAATTAAAATAAAACCCTATATTCTCCCTTATATGAATAAATTAACTAACGAAGATTTTGCAAAGGTTGGTGGAAAAGAAGATTTAAAAACAAATCAAGGATTTTATATTTATAGAAATAAGAGATTAATAATTTGGGGAACTTGGTTTAGAATTACTAGGAAAGATGAGTTAAGTAAACTAGCTAGAATAATGGTTGATATTCCTAGTACTTTAGATTATATGTGGAGTATTGATATAAAAAAAAGCTCTGCAAGTTTGCCGGATGTTATAAAAAAAAATTTATATAGTTGCATTGAAGAATCAATTTTTAAAAGTAAAAATGTTCATGAATATAGAGGAAGAAAAACTAGTTTAAATAAAGATATTAATTATATTTGGGAGAGAACTGAATTAAGAGATGGGTGCTACAACTATAAAATTAATCGTAATATACCGCAAATAAAAATGTTAGAAGAAAAAATGGATTCTAGTCAATTAAAAATCTTCAATTCTCTTATTAATAATATAGAGGCATCTTTCCCAACAAGTTCTATATATCTAGATGTATCAAAAGGTGAGATAAAAGATAACAATATAAATGATATCGATAGTTTATATTTTGAAGTGCTAGAGCAGTTAGTATATTTTGAAAATATTGGATTAGACAAACAAGAAGCATTAAAAATTTTATTAAACACAGAACCATATTGTAATTATAATGAATTAAAAGAAAAATTTAATAAAGAATTAGGAGTATTAGTATGAGTGAAGTATTATTAGATCAGTTTAGAGGAATGATTATTGCATTTATTACAATGGATGATTATACGGATGAAATTAAAATCGACGAGATAATAAGACAAACTGCAGAAATTCCAATTTTTAAATCTAAAATAACAGAAGAAGAAGTAAAAAAAATTAGGAATCAAATTCATGCTGATTGTTTGATAAGACTTGATAATGGGGTAGGATTAATATCACATAAACACACAAAATGGTTTAAAGCAAAAAAAGCGAATTTAGATATGAAATATTGGAATAGGTACAAGAGATATTTGTCTCAAGATAAGAAGTTTCCACTGCCGGTTATTAATACAATGGATGATGTTTCGGACGAATTAACTGATTTACTAGGCGAACCAACAAAAGAAGAAAGTTATCAACGTAGAGGTTTAATAATTGGTGATGTACAGTCTGGTAAAACGGCAAATTATACAGGATTGATATGCAAAGCAGCAGATTCGGGATACAAAGTTATAGTGCTATTAACAGGTACTATAGAAAAATTGAGAAAGCAAACACAAATGCGCTTGGATGAAGGATTTATCGGAATGGATAGTTCAGCTATGATTAAAAAGAAGGCAAATATTTATGTTGGTGTAGGTAAATATGATTATACATTGCATCCAATGGTATTAACTTCAAATGCGTCTGATTTTAATACCAATGTTGCAAACAATCTTGGTTTTACATTAAATTCATTGAATGAACCAGTGTTATTTGTAATTAAAAAAAATGTATCGGTGTTAAGAAGATTAAATGATTGGCTAAAATTATTTAATTTAAATGGCAACACACATATAAATACGTCTCTATTAATGATCGATGACGAATCTGATAATGCTTCTGTTAATACAAATGCTATAGACAGGGAACCAACTTTAACAAATGTACTAATTGTTGAGATGCTAAATCTTTTTACTAAAGCAAGCTATGTGGGGTTCACTGCTACTCCTTTTGCTAATATTTTTATTGATCCAGAAACAGATGAAGAAATGAAAAAAGAAAATTTATTTCCAAGAGATTATATATATTCACTAAATGCACCATCAAATTATATAGGTGCAAGAGATATCTATGGTGTTAATGCAAAATATTCTAATATGTTAAGAATTATTGAAGATGGTGAAGAGTTTTTTCCGATAAGTCATAAAATAGATTTTATGGCTGAAGAATTATCTGAAAGTTTAAAAGAAGCAATAAATACTTTTTTAATTGCTAATGTAATAAGAGATTTGCGTGGTGATACTAAAGAACATAGATCTATGATTGTAAATATAAGTAGATTTGTTAAAGTTCAATCACAATTTGGAGAACTGATAAATAATTATTTAAAGCAAATTCAAACATCAGCAAGAATTTATGGTCAATTACCAGTTTTCTCAGCCCTTCATGATGTTTCTTTATACAGTTTATATGAGACGTTTATGCGAGAATATCTAAGTTTAAATTATTCATGGGAAACCATTCAAGCAAAATTAAGTAGTTCTATTGAATCTATTCAAGTTGTTGTGGTGAATCAAAAAAGTTATAATCTCTTGAATTATGAAGAAAATGAAGATAACGGACTACGTGCTATTGCAGTTGGTGGATTAAGTTTATCTAGAGGATTAACTCTCGAGGGATTGATGACAAGTTATTTTTATAGAAATTCAAAAATGTATGATACACTGATGCAAATGGGTAGATGGTTTGGTTACAGAAAAAATTATGATGATTTGTGTAGAATATGGATGAACGATGAAAATATAAATTGGTATCAACATATAAGTGACTCAACAGATGAACTAAGAAATGATATTAAAGAAATGCGCGATCAAGGGGCAACCCCTTTGGAGTTTGGCCTACGAGTAAGAAATGATATTGATTCATTATTAGTTACTGCAAGAAACAAAATGAGAACTTCTAAGCAAATCACAAAAACTATTTCTTTAAGTGGAGAGTTTGTTGAAACTCCAAAACTTTTTAATGATGTTTCTAAAAATATGAATAATTTTAAACTTATAAAAAATTTAATTAATGAGCTAGCAAACGAAAAAATTGAAAAAGTCGGGAATTTAATTGGTTTTACTAATATATCCAGTGACTATGTTTTAAGATTGCTAAAAAATTTAAATGTATCATATACAAATTTGACATTTGACACACATACAATAATTAATTTTATAAATAATTACAAAGGTAAAGAACTAGAAAAATGGGATATAGTTTTTATAAATGGTGAATCAACGAAGCATTTTAAAATAAGAGATGGTTATGAAATCAATTGTGTTGAAAGAAAATTTGATTTAAGAAATGAAGATAAAATTATACAAATATCGGGCACAAGAAATAGATTGGGCAGTATGGGAGATTCGAAATTTGGATTAACTGTAGAACAATTAAAAAACTTGAAAAAGGAATATGAAACAAAACACGACAAAAAGCAAAGTATGGATCAGAAATTTTATTTTAGTAAATATGTAAAAAGAAATCCATTATTAATGATATATATGATTGATTTAAAGAATAATGAAAAAAATAAGATGAGCAAATTTGAAGAAGAACCTTTGGTTGGTATAAGCATTGGAATTCCTTGGTTAACTGACGAAACTACAAAGTATGCTCATTATCAAATAAATAAAGTTGCATTAGATAATCTTGAAGAATACGATAACAAAATAGAGGATGAAGAATATGATTGATATTTTAAAAAAGAGACTTGAAGAATGTAAGAATACTAACTCATATAAAAGAATAGATTCACTGCATCCTTTAGATATATATTTAGGTTATGATAGTAATGGAAAAAAGTCTCTCGTGATCGTTGTAACTGGAGAGATCAATGAAATAGAATCAACAAAAATGATAGAAGTTGAAATTACTAGAAGGACAGACAAAAAAGTAAACTTAAGTTTTAGCTTAATTGATGAAGCAGTAAGCGAATTATTTTTTACTTTTTGCGAAGACATTATTAGTAGTACAAGAAAAATCAAAGATATTAATGGTTTTGAATTCATTGTTAGAAGATGGAAAGATTGGATAAATTTATTTAAAAACCCACATACTTTAATATTAACAGAAAATGAAATTAGAGGATTATTGGGAGAATTGATTATTTTAAAGAACATAATGTTTAGAAAATATGGTGTAAATAAGAGTATTGAATCTTGGATTGGTTCTAGCCATGCTCATAAGGATTTTGAAATAGACGATACTTGGTATGAAGTCAAAACTATTAAAGAAAATGCAATAACAGTTAAAATTAGTTCTATTGAGCAATTAGATTCTAAAACCAATGGCTATTTAGCAATAGTTAAATTAGAACAAAGTAATCGTTCCATAAAAAACCCAATTAGTTTAAATAGTTACATTGATTCTATTTTAGTAGAAATAACTGAAAATAAAACGAAAGAAAATTTTATTAGTAAGTTGAACCAAGTTGGATATTATTATGCGGAAGAATACAACAAATATATTTACTCTAATAAGGGTATTGATAGATATTTAGTCGACGGTGATTTTCCAAAATTAAAAAAGGAAGATTTACAAGATGGTATTGTGAGAGTTAGTTACGAGCTATATTTAAATAATATCATTAGGTTTATTATAGTAGGTGATTAAGTGAATTTAGATGAGTTTAGAAATAATTTTCTAGAAGAGTTAAGAATATCTGCAGAATGTGAAATGAATGATATCCAAAGTGAATTTGTAAAGAGTGTCACGAATATTTTAAAAGATGCAGAAGAGTTTGATGATTTTATTGAAGGCTATTTTGAAGGAATAGGCGAAAAAGGACGAAAGATGGTTATGGATGGTTATTATTTTGATCCATATGATAAATCTTGTGTCGTTTTGATTAGCAATTTTTCAAATAAACAGGAATTAGAAAAATTATATTCAGTTGATGTAGATAAACTTTATGAAAATATGAAAAATCTAGTTGAATTTAGTATTAATGGATATATACAAAGCAAAGGATTTGAAGAAAGTACATCCGGATTTGATTTTTCTAAAGAAATAGAAGAACGTATATCAGAAATAGTTAAATTTAGATTCTATATAATAACAGACAAATTGTTAACTGAACGTTTAAAAAATATTAAGAAGGATAATATCTCTAATAAGTCTGTTGAATTGAACGTTTGGGATATAAACAGATTATATTTAATGTATACTTCTTCGTTGGGAAAAGAAAGCATAGAAGTAGATTTATCTAATATGAAAAATGGAGGAATCTATTCAGTTAGTGCAGTAGAAGATTCGGAATATTCTGCATACTTGTCAATTATTCCTGGCGATATACTTGCAAATATGTATATAGAATATGGTTCTAGATTATTAGAAGGTAATGTTAGGTCATTTTTAAGTATAAAGGGTAAAGTAAATAAAGAAATAAGAAATACAATATTAAATAAACCAAACATGTTTTTTGCCTATAATAATGGCATTGCTGCAACAGCATCGCAAATTGAGTTTGTAAAAGATGAAAAAGGACTAAAAATAACGAAAATCAAAGATCTTCAAATAATAAATGGTGGACAAACAACAGCTTCCATTGCTAATGCAGTTTTACAGGATAAAAAAGATGTATCTAATGTTTTTGTTCCAATGAAACTTTCTATTGTAAATAATGATAAGGCAATAGAGATGATACCTAAAATTTCTAGATGTGCAAATAGTCAAAATAAAGTTGATGAAGCGGACTTTTTCTCGAATCATCCTTACCATATTAGAATGGAAGAGTACTCAAGAAAAGTTTTTGCTCCTGCTGTAGATGGCAATCAATATGAAACAATTTGGTTTTATGAGAGAGCGCGTGGACAATATGTTCAAGAACAAATGAAAATGACTTTGGGAGAGAGAAAAAAATACCAATTAAAAAATCCAAAAACACAGCTCCTTAAAAAAGTTGATTTGGCAAAATATATTAACACTTATGAATGTCTTCCACATATTGTTAGTAAGGGCGCACAAACAAGTATGAGATATTTTGCGGAAAAAATTGATAAAGAATGGGAAAAAACAGACACTACTTTTAACGAATATTACTATAAAAAATTAATTTCATTGGCCATTATGTTTAAAAATACTGAATCACTAATAACAAATCAACAGTGGTACAAGGATATTAAAGCTTATAGGGCTAATATAGTCACTTATTCCTTATCAATTATTTTTTATAAAATAAATGAGTTATATCCGGATAAGAACATTGATTTTAAAAAAATTTGGAATTTCCAAAAATTGTATTTAGAATTAGAAAAGCAATTGCTAAAGACAACAAAAGAAATTTTTAATTTTATAATTAGAGAAGACAGATTAACTCTTAATGTTACTGAGTGGTGTAAGAAAGAAGCTTGTTGGGAAAGAGCAAAGAAAGAAAATTTCGAATTATTACCTTCATTTGTTGATACCTTAGTCGATAAAAAGGAACAAATTGAAGATGCAATTGATTCAAAAAAAGATAGAAAAGTTATCAATCAGTTAAATGCTGAAATTGAAGTTGTCAATATGGGTGAGGATTACTGGAGAAATATTTTGGATTGGGCAGCTAACAGAAAATTATTAACTGCTATGGAATTAGATTTATTAAAAGTAGCAAGTTCTTTTATGAAAACAGGAAGGATACCATCAACAAAACAAGCAAATTTAATATTACAGATAAGAGAAAAATTATATGGTGATGGACTTTCTAAATAAATTTAAATAAATGCTGATTTATAAAAAAAGCTGTGATATAATGGTGTAAGAAGATATTAATTTAGCTAGATAAATAAAACTTATATATGTAAAATAAAGGGGTAGGTAATATGTTAAGAATGGTAGAAACCTTTAGTGGTATTGGTGCGCAATCGAAGGCATTGCGTAACGCAAACATTGAACATGAAATATTAAATACTGCCGATTGGGATATAAATGCAATTATAGCCTATGATCTTATTCATAGCAAAAATATAGATAATTCTAAGTATAGTAATTTAACAAAAGATGAATTACTAAAGTTACTTGATGGAAAAACTCTTAGTTTAGATGGAAAAAAGGCAGCTACTAGAGAAATGATAGAAAAATTAAACATTAACGTTCTAATTCATTTGTGCGGTGCAATAGACAGAACAAAAAATTTAATAAGTGTTACTGATATAAAAGGTGAAGACTTACCTAATGATATGAATATACTAACGTATAGTTTTCCATGTCAAGATTTATCAGTTGCTGGTTTTTGGCATGGCAATAAAGGTGGAATTGATAGAGATGCTAACAATAGATCAAGTATGTTGTGGCAAATTGAAAGAATGCTATTAGAAAGAAAAAAGCAAGATTTACCTATGCCAAGATTTTTATTAATGGAAAATGTACGTAATATCACATCGCATCAACATGTTGCAAACTTTAACTCTTGGAAAAAGTCATTGGAAGATATGGGATATAAAAACATTGTGTTAAAATTAGATTCTAGTTATTTTGGAATACCTCAAAAGCGTGTAAGAATTTATATGATTAGTATACTATCTAATAACGATAGAGAAATTAATGATGCTATAAATGAATATTTTGCGAATCACGATTTGCAAAATGTAAACTATGTATGTAATTTAAATATTCGCAAAACAAATATAGAGGACATATTAAAAATAGACTACACAAAAGAGAAATATAAGAAAGAAGCAGATTTTAGTCAGCCAAACGATACTAAATCTAGAAGAGATATTTATAATTCTAATTGCCACTTATTTGATGGAAAAATTATAAAACAAGAGTATATTTCTACTTTAACTACTAAACAAGATAGGCATCCAAATTCTGGTGTCATAGATTATGATAATGGTAAAGATGGAAAAAGTAAGTTTAGATATATTACACCAAGAGAAGGTTTTATGTTTATGGGTTTTTCTGAAGATGATTATGAAGTTATAGTTAATAATAATTTTCAAAAAAGGGGAGAGTCCGAATTTTTTACTAGAGATAAGTTGAATAAAATGGCAGGAAATAGTATTGTAGTAAACGTTTTAGAAGAAATTTTCAAACAGATAGAATATATAAATAATTATATGTTTGTGAATAATGAATAGAGAGAACTATTGTATTTTTTCTATTATAAAATAGGAAAACTAATTAGAAATAATTAGTTTTTTTTATATTATTAATTTTACCTATTGCAATTTAAACACTCTTATATTATACTTATGGAGACGTTTTGCAAAAACCACATAATGTAAATAAACATAACTACATGAAAATGTGGTTTTTTGCGTTGTTGAAGGGAGTTGAAAAAAATGTCATTCATCGAGGTAAAGAACATAAGTAAAACTTTTAAAGTGCCAGTTAGAAATGCTGGACTGAAGGAAACTATGAAGTCTTTCTTTCATCGCAAGTACAATTATGTACATGCAGTAAAGGATATATCCTTTAATATTGAACAGGGAGAAATAGTAGGTTACATAGGTCCAAATGGAGCTGGTAAAAGTACTACTATTAAGATTCTAAGTGGTATCTTAACACCGGATACTGGGACAGCTTGTATTGACGGTATGATACCATGGACAAATCGCACTAAGTATGTAAAAAATATTGGTGTAGTCTTTGGTCAAAGAAGTCAGTTATGGTGGGATATACCTGCTGAAGATACTTTTGATCTATTATGCGAAATGTATAAATTAGATAAACAAGAGTATCAAAAGACTAAAGAAGAATTAGTAGAAAAGTTAAACTTAAAAGAAATCATTAAGATGCCAGTTAGACAGCTCAGTTTAGGTCAAAGAATGCGTTGTGAGATTGCCGCCTCATTACTTCACAAACCTAAAATACTCTTCTTAGATGAACCTACAATAGGTTTAGACGCCGTATCTAAGAAAGTAGTTCGTGATTTTATTAAAAAGATAAATCAAGAACAAAACGTAACTGTTATTTTGACTACTCACGATATGAGTGATATTGAAGCTCTCGCTAAAAGAATAATACTTATAGGAAAAGGAAGTGTATTATATGATGGTTCACTTACTAAACTAAAAAGAAAATATGATACAGAAAGTTTTGTAACTATAAGTACTAAAAGTAAACTTCCTAACTTAAAGAAGAAAGGCATTATTTCAAAATCTAAAGTACCTGACGGCTATAAATTTGTTATTGATACTAAAGTAATAGATATTTCATCATTCTTAAATTATTTATCTGATAAGATAAATATTGACGATGTTGAAATAGATAAACAAAATGTAGACGATATAATTATTAAGTTATATCAGGAATTTCAAATATGAGACCATATTTATCAATATTTAAATTAAAGTTCATAACAAATTTACAGTATAGAACAGCAGCTTTAGCAGGTTTTTGTACTCAGATATTTTTTGGATTAGTATTTATAATGGTATATCTAGCTTTTTATCAGTCTAGTTCAAATAGTGTATCTATGGATTTTAGTCAGTTAGTAACTTATATATGGTTACAACAAGGATTCTATGCTTTAATATATCTTTACTATAAAGATAAAGATATTATTAATATGATTAAATCAGGTGATGTATCTTATGAACTATGTAGACCTCAAAATATATATTTTAAGTGGTATGCTAAAATATATGCATCTAAACTAGCTGATGTATTATTAAGATTTGCTCCACTTCTAATAATTGCTTTTCTTTTACCTAGTCCAATTAAATTATCACTACCTAGTAGTACACTTTCTTTAATACTATTTATAGTAGCACTTATTATGTCATCATTCTTAGTAACTGCTGTTATAACTTTATATCATATATTAACTTTCTATACTTTAGAATCAGATGGAGTAATAGGGATGTTTGTTACTGTTTCAGAAGTGTTTTCTGGAGCAGTAGTACCACTTCCATTCTTTCCGTCTTTCTTAAGAAAAGTAGCAGATATATTACCATTTCATTACATAGCAGATTTACCTTTTAGGGTATACTCCGGTAATATATCTAGTAGTAGTTGTTATCCACTACTACTACAAGAATTAATATGGATAATAGTTATTATAGTACTAGGATATTTCTTAACAAAGAACGCTATTAAAAGAGTAGTAGTACAGGGAGGTTAGTATGAAATTATATTTATATTATTTAAAGATGCATCTTAAATCAAAGATGCAATATAAAATATCTTTTATATTATCATTCATATCCCAAATATTTGTTTTCTTTACCTATTATTTTATTATAATAGCGTTATTTCAAAAGTTTAATAATATAAAAGGTTTCACTATATATGAAGTTCTTCTTACCTTTGCAGTAATTCAGTTTGGTTATTCTTTTAATGAAACATTTGCAAGAGGTGTAGATCATTTTGATAAACTTATAATTAAAGGAGAATATGATAGAATCTTAATAAGACCAAGAAACTTATTATTACAGGTTCTTGGTTATGAAATAGATTATACTAAGATATGTAAAATGCTTCAGTCTATAGTAGTATTAGTTATTGCTATTATTAATATTGATGTAGTATGGGATATTAGTAAAGTTATTACTTTAATACTAATGCTTATATCATCAATATTAATATTCTTTGGAATATTCTTAATAGCAGCATCTTACTGCTTTGTAACAGTACAAGGATTAGAAGTAAGAAATGTATTCACTGATGGTGGTAAGCATATGGCTCAGTATCCAATAGGAATATTTAATAAAGGATTTATATGGTTTTTTACTTTCATAATACCTTATGCTTTTGTTAATTATTATCCACTTTTATATATACTTGGTAGGTCCAATAATCAGTTATATATGTTTAGCCCATTTCTAGTAATAATCTTTTTATTAATATCTTTTATTACCTTTAAAATGGGTAGTAAAAGATATACTAGTGTTGGTTCTTAAGAGTATAACAGTTATACTCTTTTTTCTATACTGTGTTATAATTAACATGAGGTGATAAGAATGATTGATATTGAAATAATAAAAAGAAAAATGAGCAAAGAAATCAAAAAAATAATAGATTTTTTACCTAGCAGAGAGAAAGAAATATTTATATCCAATTTTAATATTTTGGAGGTAAATAATAAATTATCTTTTAATTATTTTGCCTTGGGTATTCGTGAAATAATAGCAAAAACATTGAGTGATTCAGAAATAATAAATGGCGTAAAAAACTGTGCTTGGTATACTAAATATGATTATAATATAACGGCTAATGATCAAGTGACAACTAAACAAAGGCTAGCATTTTTAATTTGTGGAAATAATGATGTAGATGCTGTTGATCATATACTTGGAATTAAAGGAATTATTGAGGAATTATACAAAGAAGATAGAAAATTGAATAAATATGCTCATATTAACACTATCCCTAAAATAGAGCAATGGTCAGGAAAAATAGAGAAAATAATAGTAAGTTTTTCAAAATTTGTTACAAAATTAGAAAAATTTAGTATAAAATTTGAGAAATATATGGTTGACATAGAAGATGAGTTACAATCCTATATTTCTGATAACGGATTGGACGAATTAGATGTGTTGGCAACACATTATTTCGATCCACAAATTTATATTGAAGAAATTTGCTTATTAGATTGTGATGTAAATGGTGATGATGTTATTTTAAAAGTCCAATGTGGTGGCTATATAAGTACAGAGTTACAATATGGTTCTGATCATGATGTTAGAAATGGTGATGGTCTGAATGAAAAAACTAATGTAGATTTCAATACAACCATTTATCTTGAACACGATGATGGAATCAATGATGCTGAAGACGATGAAAATAACAATGATTTAATTTCTTTAGAAAATATAGAGGAATTAACTATAACACGTAATTAATTGGATAATTAAATAAAATACACTTTAAAACTAAAGCAAGTGTTTAAATTACTTAATATATTCGATAACCAGTTATATATGTTTAGTCCACTTCTAGTAATAATCTTCCTAGGATTGCCTTTTATTGCCTTTAAAATGGGCAGTAAAAGATATACTAGTGTTGGTTCTTAAGAATATAAAGCATAATAGTCAATAATGATTGTTATGCTTTTCTTTTATTTAACTTAGTAATGCAAATATATACATTATGTGATATATTATAGATAACAGTAGGTGATTTAATGAAAAAGCTTTTTCCGTATATTTTTAATTATGCTTTAGTAATGTTACTTGGACATTTAATTAGTAAGATAGGTCTTCCAAGTATATATAGGTTGCCAATCTACATATTACCAGCTTTTAATCTTTTGGCTATTTCATATACAATAAAATATCCTATGGAAAGAAAAAAAGATGTAGTAAAAAGTGAAGTTTTTAAAACATTATTAATAGCTACGACTATTATTGATACGTTAATAGTTATTTTTGCTGAACCTTACTTTGCTGTTTGGCTTGTATTGATAATTTCTAATGCCATTGAATTATATTTAATGAAACCAAAAACTGAAAAGATTAATGAAGAAACGCAGAAGAATATTGAAGAATATTATAAGAAACATAAATCAGGACAATTAAAATAGGAAGTGTGTATATGGAAATAGTAAACATAAAGAAAAATCGATCATTTTTAGAAGAATATATTAAACTATGTTCATTAGAGTGGGGAACTCCAAGAAGTGAAGATGAACTTAATATTAGAGTAAAAACTAAAGTGGATAAAATTTTATCACATCAATATGATAAATTAATATCTGTTTTAGGTTTAATAGATAATAATAACTTAATAGGTTTTATTTCACTGTTCAAATATGATGGTGAGGAAAGAAAAGATTTAACACCATGGTATGCCACTATGTATGTGAAAAAAGAGTTTAGAGGAAAAGGATATTCACAAATACTAAATGATGCAATTTTAAAAGAAGCAAAAAAAATGGGATATAATAAAGTTTATTTAAAATCAGATTTAATTAATTATTATGAGAAATTTGGGGCAAAATACTTAGAGGAATTAAATGATGGAGAAAGATTATATTATATTGAAGTATAAAATTTATCTTATTGACACTAGTAAATATTAATAATATAATATAAGTAACTTTTATCAAGAATGAGGGAGAGAGTTAGCTCGGTGATCTCATACCAACCTGCTTATGTAAGGTGGTAATGCTAACAACGATGATGGGTATTTATAATTAAAATATAAAAACTCATTCATGAGTTTTTTTCTTTTTGATAAAAGAAGGAGGAGGAGTTTTTATGAAATATTATTTTACTAGTGAATCAGTAACAGAAGGGCATCCAGATAAGGTTTGTGACAAGATTGCAGACAAAATACTTGATGAAGCACTTACTATTGATAAGTATAGTAAAATGGCTGTAGAAGCCACAATCAAAGATAATCTAATACTTATTTATGGAGAAGCTAATACTAAGGCTAAATTAGATTATGAAAAGATTGCTAAAGCAGTTGTTAAAGACATTGGTTATACTGAAGAGTTTGAAGTTATAACTAAAGTTGGAGGACAATCTTTAGAAATTAATCATGCTGTAGTTAGAGATGAGATATGTGCAGGAGATCAAGGTATTATGTTTGGATATGCTTGTGATGAAACAAAAGAGTATATGCCACTTGCTATAGTCTTAGCAAGTAAACTTGCTAAACAGTTAACAAAGGTTAGAAAAGAAGATAATAATAGTCCACTTAGACCTGATGGTAAGACAGAAGTAACAGTAGAATATATAGATAATATACCTACTAGAGTAGATACTATTATTATTGCATCTCAGCATATAGAGTCTATTTCTAAAGAAGATTTGGATAACTATATAATTAATAATGTTATTAAGAAAATAGTACCATCATCTTTAATGGATACTGATACTAAGATATTAATTAATACTAGTGGTTCATTTATTATAGGAGGACCATTTGGTGATTCAGGAACAACAGGTAGAAAGATAATAGTAGATACATATGGTGGATATTCTAGAGTAGGTGGTGGTTGCTTTAGTAGTAAAGATCCATCTAAAGTGGATAGAACTGCTGCCTATTACTGTAGATATGTAGCTAAGAATGTAGTAGCGCATAATCTAGCTAGCAGGTGCGAATTACAAGTTAGTTATGCTATTGGCCAAAGTAAACCAATATCACTATTTATAGAAACATTTGGTACTAATAAAGTATCAATAGAAGAAATATATTCTTATATAGATAATAACTTTGATTTTACTTTATCTAATATGATAGAAGAATTAGATTTATTAAGACCAATATATTATCCATTTGCAGCATATGGACACTTTGGTAGATTAGATCTAAATCCGGCGTGGGAGAGAATAAAATAAGATTAAAATTAACAATAAAATATAAGGTTAAAAAAGCTAATTAATACTTATAGTCCAATTTGACTTTCCCTATATTAATGCTATAATAAATCGCTAAAGAGGGGATAATATGGATTTTAATTATAAAAACTTTTTTGAACTGAAAAAAATGAAATTAGATGAGTTAGAACTTTATTATAAAGAACTAAGAAAATTTGAATATATAACTGGTAAAGAAAACGAATATATAGAACTAAGAAAAAAGATTAATTCTATTATTATGCTGTTACTTAAAATGGATAGAATAATTGCTAAAAGAAGTGTTAATATTATAGGTGATAAAAGTATTAAAACATCTAAGCCTAAAATTTATGCTTCTACTCATGTAGGTAGATATGATATTGAAACGGCAACAGAAGTAGCTAAAGAAAATACCTTCTTATTAATGGGTGACCCAGGAGAAACATATAGAGATTTAGATGGTTTAATATTAAAGATGAAAGGCGTTATTTTCGTTGATACAAAAGATAAGGAAGACCGAAAAATCGCTAAAGAAAAGTGCATTAAAGTATTAAACAAAGGTGGAAATATCTTAATATTTCCAGAAGGAGCTTGGAATATAACAGAAAATCAATTAGTGATGAAATTATTTGATGGGGCTGTAGATATGGCAAGACAAACTGGAGCTGAAATAATACCTATTGGTATTGAAAAGTATGACAATAGTTACTTTGTCAACATTGGTACTAATATTAGTATAGATAAAGATAATCCCTTAACTAACAAAGAATTATCTAGTGATTTAAGAGATGTATTAGCAACTTTAAAATGGGAGATAATGGAGAAATTTCCTGCCACTGCAAGAGATGAAATATCATATGATTATAGCAAAAAGTTTCTAGATGATATAATGTCAGAAACTGAAGGCGGATACACAGTTGAGGAAATAATAAGAACAAGTTACAAAGATAAAAACATAGTTTTACCGGAAGAAGCCTTTGCCTTTTTAAATGACCTTAATATAAATGATAATAATTCGTTTCTATTTAATAGAAATTTTGTTAAACAAAAGAAATTTAATAATATATAAATCATGTACATAATGTACATGATTTTTTATTTATGTTATAATTAATGAAAATAATAGAGGTGTTTTATGAGTGGAATGTGGTTGCCAGGTACAGCAGTTACTTTAAGCATATTTATAGTAATTTTACTATTTATAAAAAGAAATAGTAAAAATGAAGAAGTTAAAATTTATAAACAAATGGTTGTAGTAAATTTACTTTTTTCTATTAATGCTTTTTTAGCATATATAATTGCTAAAACAATAAATATTGAAGAACTAGTAGGTGTAATTCAAAAAATACATTTATCCTTATTAGTTTTAATATGTTATTTATTATTTAATTATATTTTAACTATAAATAACATTGGTAAAGAAATAAAAATAAAGATAGATAAAGTTTTAAAAGTATATATATTATTGACTGTTTTTGCCATTTTAGTAGTACCAGTAAAAGTCATTAATTATGGAGATGTCTTAGATGTAGGTGGTCTAGCTTATGACATTGCTATTATAAATGTTGTTATATTTTTTATATTAGTTCTTATTTTAAATATAAGATATTTCTTAAAAAATAAACATAATGTAACAAAGAATATTCCTTTTCTAGTACTAATTATATCTTTTGTTATTGGGTTATTATTAAGATTAAAATATCCTGAAATTATTACTGAAACTTACTGCGTAGCTTTTGTTCTTCTTATAATGTTTCATACTATTGAAAACCCTGATGTTAGAGTCATAGAAGAATTAAACTTTGCTAAAGAACATGCTGAAAAAGCTAATAGAGCTAAGTCAGACTTTTTATCAAGTATGAGTCATGAAATAAGAACACCACTTAATGCTATAGTTGGTTTTTCCGAATGTATTAAAACGGAGTATGATATAAATGAAGCACAAAAAGATGCAGATGATATAATAATGGCTTCACAAAATTTACTAGAAATAGTAAATGGAATTTTGGATATATCAAAAATTGAAGCTAATAAAATGGAGATAGTAAATGCTAATTATAATTTACTACCTAATTTAGAAAATATAGCTAAACTTATGTTACCAAGAATAGGTGAAAAGCCAATTGAATTAGTGCCTAGATTTGCTCCTGATATACCAGCTATAATGTATGGTGATTTAGGTAAAATTAAACAGGTAGTAACTAATTTACTTACTAATGCGGTTAAATATACTGAAAAAGGAAAAATATTATTTGATGTAAACTGTATTAATGATGGTGAATATTCATCACTAGTAATATCTATAGAAGATACAGGAAGAGGAATTCAACTTGATAAGATTGAAAGTTTATTCACCAAATTTAGTAGATTAGAAGAAGATAGAAATACTACTACAGAAGGTACTGGCCTTGGACTTGCTATTACAAAATCGCTTGTTGAAATGATGGGCGGTAAAATAATAGTTCAAAGTATATATGGACAAGGTTCAAAATTTACAGTTTACCTAAAACAAAAAATAGTTAAACTACATGATGGTGAAACATCAGTAATAAATGCTGAAGAAGAAAAATTAGCATTTAAAGGTTCAAAAGTATTAATTGTTGATGATAATAAATTAAATTTAAAAGTTGCAGATAAAATATTAAAAGGTTATGAAATAGAAACTGTTTTAGCAGCAACAGGTCCTGAAACAATAGAACTAATAAAAAATGGTAATAAATATGATCTTATTTTACTTGATGATATGATGCCTATTATGAGGGGACCAGAAGTACTAAATAGATTAAAACAAATAATGGGGTTTAATATTCCGGTAATTGCATTAACAGCAAATGCTATTACTGGAATGAAAGAACAATATCTTCAACAAGGTTTCGAAGACTATTTAGCTAAACCAATTGAAAAAGAAGAATTAAATAAAGTTCTAAAAACTTATTTAAAACAAACTGCAAGTACTAATACTTCAAATAGTAATACCAATTCTGTTATATCAACTACTATCCCTAACTTAGGGAGTGTCAGTAGTATTTATCAAGGAATGAAAATACTTGTTGTCGATGATAACAAACTTAATATTAAAATAGCTTCTAACTTTTTAAAACCATATGGATTTGAAGTGGATGAAGCATTAAGTGGTAAGGAGAGTATTGATAAAATATTATCTGGAATTAAATATGATTTAATATTTATGGATGATATGATGCCTGAAATGACAGGAACTCAAACTATGCATAAATTAAAAGATATGCATGTTAAACTTCCAATAGTAGTACTAACTGCAAAAGCTATAGCAGGAGCTAAAGAAAACTATTTAAAAGAAGGTTTTGATGATTATATTTCTAAACCCATATTAAGAACTGAACTTGATAGAATAATAAAAAAATCTTTAAAAGTAGTACCGGAAAATAATACTCAAAAAGGCAATATCGAATTTTTAAAGAGTAATGGTATTGACGTAAATAATTCATTAGACATCTTAGGTGATATTGATATGTATAATGAGACATTAAAAGATTTTCTAAGTAGCATAGATGAAAGAGCAGGCAAACTTATGAACTTTAGTAATCAAAATGATATGGGAAATTATGCTATTGAAATACATGCATTAAAAAGCGATTCAAAGTATTTAGGATTTACTAAACTAGCAGAATTAGCATTTGATCATGAAATGAAAAGTAAAGAAAACAATAGTGATTATATTAAACAAACATATCCACTTGTATTGGATGAAATAAATAGAATAAAAAATATAGTAAATAATTATATTTTATAAAATAGCAAAGAACAAATTGTAAATGCAATTCTTAATTAAATTAACTTTATAAAATACCTTTAAGAGTATGCTTACATACTCTTTTTTCATATATTATAATCTAATTAATATATATAAAATAGGGAAGTGCATTTATGAATACATTAGATTATATAAGAAGACATGGAAAAGTTACATTTGAACAAAAAGAGTTTACCGAAATAGATAATATTATTTTTTGTTTACTCTCTTATGTAAATTATAATGGTATAGTTTCTACTAATATAAAAAATAAAATGACTATAAAGCAGGTTAGAGATTTTTATTATAAAATGTATGATCTTAATAATATTAATAAAGAAATGTTATCTGTTAGAAATGGTATTAAGATATTAGATATGATCAGTAGAACTAGAAGATATAAAGATTTACTAGTATATAATTATACTTATATTGGTGATGCTAGTCAGCAGTTTTCTGCTATAACATTTGAGATAAACCCTAAACTTGTTTATGTTGCTTTTGAAGGCACAGATCATTTAATAAGTGGCTGGGAAGAAGATTTTAAAATGACTTATTTATTTCCAGTTAATGCTCATAATGATGCTATAAAATATTTAAATAGAAACTTCTCTTTTAGAAACTGTAATATTATCGTAGGAGGGCATTCTAAGGGCGGTAATCTAGCTTTAGTATCTTCTATGTACTGTAACTTTTTTATCCATAGAAAGATACTTAAAGTATATAATAATGATGGCCCTGGTTTAAGACAAGAACAACTTGAATCTAAACACTATAATCATATCCAAGATAAATTAATTCATATTATACCAAATTATTCTATAGTAGGACTTTTTCTAAAACATAATGATAATTACAAAGTAATTAAATCAAATAGGAAGGGTTTATTTGCCCATGACGCTATGACATGGCAAATAGATGATGATAAATTTCTTTTAGCAGATTTAAGTAAGTTTAGTAGAGTCTTAGATAAAGGATTTCCTATATGGTTAGATAAATATGATGATTCTAAGAAAAAAGAGTTTGTCGATTGTATATTTGAAATATTTAAGAAGAATAATATTAACAGTGTAATTGAGATAATGGAAAGTAATAAACTAATATTAACTTTATTAAAAGAAACAATAAATATGGACCCTATAGTAAAAGAAATGCTAAAGGATTTAATAACTATTTTAAGGCAGTGTAATAAAGAAGAAGAAACTTTTTTAGTTGAAAAAAAACAAAATAAATTGTAACTATTTTATTAAGAAAAAATCTTTATAGATAGTTTTTCTCTAAGTAGAAGTTTGACAATGATATTTATAGTGATATAATAATTCGACTTAGGAGGAAAAAAATATGTATGAAATAAACTTAAATATGCCAGTAAAAGTGAAACTTACTGAAGCAGGAAAATTAAGAGCAGATGACTTTGGTCTAGTTGTAATATGGAAAGATGATTATGTTGAAATGACTTTATTAGACTTCATGAAAATTTTTGGTGGAGAAGAATCATTTATTGAGTATAACAAACCAAAATATTTGGAAAATAATTCAGCATTTGGTAATGTTGTAGCTGATGATAAACCATTTGATTTCTATGTAACACATTGCTCCAAAGAAATGCAAGAACTAAATAATCTAATGCACCAAGATGGATATAAAAATTACGTATCAAAAAACATAATAAAATATCTTCAATTACATATAAAATTACAAAAAAGACATATTTCTAAAGAAATAAAGGATTTGGAACAAGTAAAACAACGAATATTAAAAATAAAAGAAAAACAAAAAACGAAAACACGTTAACAAAGAAAGCTTAAACGCAATGTTTAGGCTTTTATTTATGAAATTATGAATTTAGATTAAACTAAATTAGTTTCTATTTTTATTATGAATAAAGTAAAAAGTATGTTATAATAAATCGTCTTTAAAAACGAAGAAAGAATAAAAAGAGGTATAAATATGAAATTTGAACAATTAGGATTAAAAGAACCACTATTAAAAACATTAAATAATGAAGGTTATGTAGATCCAACTCCTATCCAAGAAAAAACTATTCCAGTAATATTAAACGGTAAAGATATATTAGGTTGTGCCCAAACAGGAACTGGTAAAACAGCTGCGTTTTCACTTCCAATCATACAAAAACTGCATGATGCATATAAAATAGAAGAAGTAAAACCAATTAGGTTTTTAATACTTACTCCTACTAGAGAACTTGCTATGCAAATTAGAAATAATATTAGAACGTATACTTTAGGTACTAAGTTAAAATGTAGTGTTATTTTTGGTGGAGTAAATCAAGCTTCTCAAAAAGAAGTACTAAAAAAAGGTGTTGATATTTTAGTAGCAACACCAGGAAGATTACTTGATTTAGTTAATCAAAAATATGCTAAATTAGATAAAGTAGAGTACTTAGTATTAGATGAAGCTGATACTATGCTTGATATGGGATTTATTAATGATATTAAGAAAATAGTAAGTAAACTACCTACTGAAAAACAAACTTTATTATTTTCAGCTACTATGCCAGATAGTATTCATAAACTAGCTGAAAGTTTCTTAAGAAAACCAGAAATAATTAAAGTAAATCCAGTGTCATCAACAGTTGACAAAATTGATCAAGAAGTTTATTATGTTGATAAGGCAAATAAAACAAAATTGTTAGTAGAAATACTAGAGAATAATGAGATAAAAAATGCTCTAGTATTTACTAGAACAAAACATGGAGCTAATAAGCTTGCCGAAGATATAGAAAGAAAAGGTATCAAATGCGGCGTTATTCACGGGAATAAATCTCAAAATGCTAGAGTTAAAGCATTAGAGGACTTCAAAACAGGTAAAACAAAGATTCTTATTGCAACAGATATAGCGGCAAGAGGAATTGATATAAGTGATTTATCACATGTAATAAATTATGAAATACCAGAGCAAGCAGAAACTTACGTTCATAGAATAGGTAGAACTGCTAGAGCTGGCAAGGGTGGTGTAGCTATATCACTTTGCGATATTAATGAAAGAAAAGATTTTGAAGCAATTGAAAAATTGATTAAGAAGTCTGTGCCAGAAAATGGAAAACATAATTATCCAATGGCTATCTTTACACTAACTCCAAAAAAGAAAAGAGGAAATATGAATAACAATAACAGTACTGTAAATAGTGGTACTAAGAAACCATCATCAGGTGGTTCTAATAAAATGGGATTTGCTGCAAGAATGTCACAAAATAGTAAAAATAAATTTGGTGGAAATTCACCAAAAAGTGGTTTTGGACAATCTTTTAGTCCTAAAGGATATAGAAGATCAGGAAGCGCACGCGGAAAATAGAACTCAAACGAGTTCTATTTTTCTATATAATTATGACTAGCAGATTTGATAAGTCTATTCATAATAGCTATACCAAGTCCTTCTTTTTTTATACCTTCGATAATAATTAGATCAGGTTTTAATCTATCAACTTCTCTAAGTAAAGAAAATATATTATGAGATATTTCTTCATAGTTATTAATACTACCATGTATATAATATTTATTAGTATTAATTTTATCTTGATGTTCTTTAAAACCTATTACTATAGTATTATTAGTTATTTGATTATTAACTTCATTAATTAATTTATCTTCATTATCACTATAAATAAGTAAACATTTACTATTAGGAGCATAATGTTTATATTTCATACCTGGGCTTTCTACAACACCCGTTTTAACTTCATTAATATTTTTATCTATTCTAACACCACCAGTTACTTTTATAATGTCTTCAGGTGTAATCATACCTGGTCTTAATATAGTAGGTACTCCATCAATAACTTTAACTACCGTAGATTCAACACCAATCTTAGAATCTCCTCCATCAATGATATAAGGCACTTTATTATTAAAGTCTTCAAGTAAATCAGATAGATTAGTACAACTAGGTTTAGTTGATAAATTAGCACTAGGTGCAGCTATAGGCGTATTAGAATACTCTATAATTTTATGTGCTATTAAACTATCTGGCATTCTTACCCCAATAGTATCTAAATTAGCACTTACTATATTAGATACTTTATCTTTTTTAGGAAGTATTAAAGTAAATGGACCTGGCATAAAAGCATTAATTAGTTTTTCTTCTATAGGAGATATTGAAGTAGTGATGTCTTTAATCATATCTATATCTGATACATGAACTATTAAAGGATTATCACTAGCTCTACCTTTAGTAATAAATATATTTTTAAGAGCTTCATCATCATAGATACTTGCTCCTATACCATATACGGTTTCTGTAGGAAATATTACTAGCTTACCACTGGTGATTGCTTTAGATATTTCTTCTAACTCATTACTATCTATATTTTCTTGCCAGTTAAATACTTTTGTCATAATATCACTTCTTTCAAACTAGTGATATTATAGCACCAAAGTATATTATATGTTATAATTATTTTAGAGATGTAGGTGAAATTATGTATGATGTAATAGTGATAGGATCTGGTCCAGCTGGGCTTATGGCAAGCATAGCTGCTAGTAAAAATAATAAAGTATTACTTTTAGAAAAGAATGAAGTATCAGGTAAGAAATTACTAATTACAGGTGGGGGAAGATGTAATCTTACTAACTTAAAAAGTAATAGAGATTTCTTAGATGAAGTAGATTATAATAAGAAATATTTATACAGTGCTATAAATAAATTTGGACCACAAGATATATATGATTATTTTACTAGTCATGGTGTCAAATTAAAAGAAGAAGAAGATAATAAAATCTTTCCAGTTAGTAATAGATCAAATGAAATATTACAGTGTTTACTTGATGATTTAAAGAAAGTAGATATTAGATATCATGAAGATGTACTTAATATAAAATTAATAGATAATTTAAAAGAAGTGACTACTAATAAAGGTGTATATACTTCTAAAAATATTATTATTGCAACAGGAGGTTCTAGTTTTAAACTAACTGGTTCTACTGGTGATAATATGAAGTTTGCAAAAATGTTAAATCAACCTACAGTAAATGTATTTCCTGCTGAAGTAGGACTTGTATTAAAAGATAATTTACAAGAATTAGCAGGTACTTCATTTGAAGAAGTAACTGTAAAGTATATGAATAAAAAAACAGCTGGTAATTTAATATTTACTCATAGAGGAATAAGTGGTTCAGCTATTATGAAAATAAGTGAACATGTTTACTTAAATGAATCTAAAGAAATAACAATAGACTTAATTCCTAATATATCAATTGATGAATTAAGAAGTATGATAAATGATTTTGATAGAGAAAAAGAACTAGCTACATTTTTAACAACTTTATTTACTAAAAGATTTAGTAATTACTTAGTAGATAAACTTAATATGAATGTAAAAATAAAATCTTTATATCATAAAACTATAGATAAAATGATTAATGAAATAAAAGAATATAAACTAGATGTTTTAAAAGTTGAAGATTTAGATAAAGCTTATGTAACTGGTGGTGGTATTGATATGAACTATATTGATACATCTACTATGGAATCTAAAATAAATAAGGGTGTTTATTTTGCTGGCGAATCATTAGATATTCACGGGCCAATAGGTGGATATAATATAACACTTGCTTTATCAACAGGTTTTCTAGCAGGATCTAGTATAGAAAAATAACTTAACAGTTATTTTTTTTTGACAATTTTTTCAAAAAAGCAAAAATATTGTCGAAAAATGTTTACATGTAGTAAATTATATGTTAACATGTAGTTAATAAATAGGAGGAAGTATGAAAAGAAAAGGATTTACATTAATTGAACTTTTAGCAGTAATTTTAGTACTAGGTATAATTGCTTTAATTGCTATACCATCAGTAAATAAAATAATAGAGGAAAGTAAAAGAGAAGCATTTACAATTTCTAGTAATAATTTAGTAAGAGCAGTAGAAAATAATTGTCAAATAGAAATGCTTGACAATAAAAAAATTACAAAGATGTATACTTTTACTGATGGAACGTCATCACCAAAATTAGATGTGAAGGGACAATTACCAACAAATGGATATGCATTGGTAGATTCAACTTGTAAAGTTACACTTAGTGTAACTAATGGAAAACTTACTGCAAATAAAATTGTTTCAGCAGAAAGGGTTACAGTAGTTAAGGGTAATGAAATAGAAGAGATTCCTATAGTATACAATGTATATGATAATGGTACAGCTATATATTTTAATCCAGAAACAGGAAATATATGTTCAGCAGGGCAAGCAGTAAGTACGACAGGAACAAAAACAGGCTGTATGAAGTGGTATACGTTTAATGATGAAGGAAGCACTGCTTCTACAATTAATTTAATACTTGATCATAATACTACTGCATTGGTGGCTTGGAATTCTACAGGTATCAATGTAAATGGACCGACAAATGTACTGAACCAACTAAAAGCAGATACAAGTTCATGGGCAGGAGTACCTACAAGAACAGATAGTTATAGTTTAGATAATGGTACTGCCGATTATACAATTGATTATGATACATATAAAGCAAAATTAATAACAATATCCGATATTGCCAAAATAACTGGTAATACTAGTTTCGTAGAAGAAACTAGTATTGGGACAGAATGGTTCTTTCTAAATAGTAACAATCAAACAAGAACTATTACAACAAAAGGAGCAAGCCGTTATGCGTGGCTATTTGATTATACAAACGATTGTGAAGAATGGGGATGCAATATTGTTGATACTAGTAACTCTGGATACTGGACAGCCACTCCTATGCCAACTTTTGACTCTCTTGTTTGGGGGTTATATGGCCATGGTGGAATATATTATTTTCCTCCAGAAGTAACAACTTATTATGGTGTACGCCCAGTTATAACAATTGAGAAGTCAGTTATTGAAGATTAATGACAATATTGGTGCATTATGCGGATAAATAAAATAATAGGCAGAAATATTTGTCTAGTAATAGTCGCAGGAGTAGAAGATTATGAAAAAAAGAGGTTTTACGTTAATCGAATTCTTAGCAGTGATATTAATTATAGGTATTATAGTATTAATAGCAATACCAACAGTAAATAAAATTATTAAGCAAAGTAAAAAAAGTGCATTTGAAACTACTGTTAATAATGTTGTAAGTGCAATAGAAGATGCTTGTCACTTACAAACATTAAAAGGTGAAATTTTAACAACTAGTTATACTTTTACAGATGGAGTTATATCACCAACTTTAAACATAAAAAGTGATTTACCCAAAATTGGTACAGCTATAGTAGACTCTAGTTGCAAAGTAACTCTAAATGTAACAAATGGAAAATTTATAGCAACAAAATTGTCATCAGCTGATAGTGTAACAGTAGCAGAAAGTGGAGAAGTACCGGAAACTCCAAGAACATATACAGTATATGCAAATGGAACTGCAGTATATTTTAACCCAGTAACTGGAACAAAATGTACAGCAGGACAGTCAGTAAGTGCAACAGGAACAAAAGATGGTTGTATGAAGTGGTATGCATTTAATGATGGTGGAGCATCTACTGATATAATTAACTTAATATTAGATCACAATACAACAGCATTAGTAGCATGGAACACTACTGGAAGTAATGTAAGAGGGCCAACGGATATTATGATTCAGCTAGCTTCTGATACTAGTACATGGGCAGGAGTGCCAACAAGAAGTGATAGCTATAGTGTGAAAAATGGAACGTCAACTTATACTATAGATTATAGTATATATAAAGCAAGACTTATAACAGCGGCCGAAATAGCTACAATTACAGGCAATTCGAGTTTTGTGGAAGCGACAACACCATACAAAAGTTGGTTTTATTTAGATAGTAATAATAAAACGCAAACTGCAACTACAAATGGGGCAAGTAATTATAGCTGGTTATTTGATTATACAAATGGATGTACTAGTTACGGATGTAACATAGCTGATTCAAGTAATTCTGGGTACTGGACATCTACTTCCATCTCTGGCGATACTAGCATCGCTTGGTGTGTAAGTAGGAATGGTGACTTAAACAATAATTATGTAACTTCTGCGACCTATCGCGGTGTGCGCCCAGTTATAACAATTGCTAAGTCAGTATTTAAATAAATAACCATTAGGTTATTTTTTTGTCGTGATTAGGCGACCTGTTTTCCTTCTGAAAATATTTACTATTTTAGTCTTCAATGTTAATATATTTTTAACGATAGGAGAGATTATATTTGAAGAATTTTAGAGGCTTTACATTGATTGAGTTGTTAGCTGTAATTTTAATACTTGGTATTATTGCATTAATAGCTATACCTATAGTAAATAACATAATAAAAGAAAGTAAGAGGGGGGCTTTTGAAACTACTGCTTATAATGTAATAAGCGCTATAGAAGATGCTTGTCAGTTACAAGTTTTGCAAGATCAAGCGATAACTACAACTTACACCTTTACCGACGGGAATGTATCACCGCCTCTAAATATTAAAGGAAAACTTCCTACTGAGGGTACAGTTACAGTAAATTCAGTTTGTAATACATCTGCAAGTTTAACGAATGGCACTTTTACTGCTTCAAAAGATGCCGATTCAGATGATATAACAATAACGGATGGTGATCAAGTGGTAATTCCAATTGGCAATAATGTATATGCAGATGGATCAATAATATATTTTGATCCGGTAGGTGGAACAAAGTGTGCAGTAGCAGATTATGCTGCTAATACTGGTGCTAGTAACACTGGTAATAAAGCTGGTTGCATGAAGTGGTATACATTTAATGATGGTGGTACTGCGAGTGATACTATTGATATGATCTTGGATCATAATACAACTGCCGTAGTGGCGTGGAATATATCTGGAGATAATACAGCAGGCCCAACTGATGTATTAACGCAGCTCCAAAATGATACTGCAACATGGAGTAATACTTTAAATGTTGCTAGTTCAAATAATATAACTCAGCAAACTAATAGCAGTGCTAATAATTATGCTCTTAATTATATCGGTTATAGGGCAAGGTTAATAACTGCTGATGAAGTAGCTAAAATAACTACCAATGCGACTTGGACTCAAGCTGATATTAATTCAACTAATTATTTCTTAGATAGTAAAACTGCGACGGCATCACCAACTTGCACTACGGGAGATACATCAAACTGTAATTACGACTGGCTGTATGACAGAACAGCGACCGATTGTACAACATTTGGATGTTTAAATAATGCCGATGCTGCGATGACAGGCAATGGTTACTGGACATCGTCAGCCAATAATTTATATCCAGCTTATGCTTGGAGGGTATTAAAGAACGCTTTATTTAACCATGATTCTATTAGTAGTGCAACCGAAGTAGGTGTCCGACCAGTTATTAATGTTTCTAAATCAGTTATAAAATAAAAAAAGAAATGAACTAATTACTAAGTTCATTTCTTTTTAGTTTATTAAATAGTTTAATTATAATATTATCAAATCTAGTATTAAATGCCATGTACTGAATCTTAATAATATTATTATCCTTCTTATATATTTTAATTAATTCATCAGCAGGTGATTCTTTTCTAACATACATACTGCCATTAAAAACATATTCATTAGAATTATTTTTATAAAAATTATTTAATTCTTCGGATAACTCCCACTGATTTTTAATGATGATTTTTCTATAATCATATATCTTATTTGAGGAAATAGTAATAAGTGGTTTATCAGTTTCAAGTTCTTCGCATGATAACTTAATTAAATTAGATCCGATAAAATTCTTTCTAAAACATTCTTTAATATATAAAGTACATATTTTCTTTTCTAAGTTATCACCTTTAATATTAGATACTCCAACTATTTCATCATTATATACTGCAAAAATAATATCTCTATCAATATTAATGCCTTTAACTTGTTTATTTAAAAACCAATCTTTATATTCAGGATAATCATCTTTAATAGGTAAAGTTACTTTTAAAATATTCATAATAATTTTATCTATTTCTTCAGGACTTATTCCATCATTAATTAGCTTTTTTAAACTATAATATTTTATTTTACTCATAGTTATCACCTTGATTAGTTATTCTATCACATATCACATATTTAGACAATAAACATATATTATTCTAGGAGTGATAAAATGAATTTATCTGATGGTTTTTTTAAAAAGGTAGAGAAGAAAACTAATGTTAATAAAGATACTATATTAAATCTTGCTAAGAAGCTTCAACAAAATGATTTGAAAAATGAAGGAACTTTAAGAGAAGTTATAAAAGAACTAAGTATTATGACTGGCAAAAGTGTTCCTAAAGACAAAGAAGATAAAATAATAAATGCGGTTATTAATGACCAGGTTCCTAAGGATATAGACAAACTTATATAAACAATCATTGATTGTTTTTTTCTTTGATATGGTATAATTATAATGATGGAGGTAGTTATGAAAAATAATGTGTTTGGCGATATAAATTTTGAAGATAATTTAGTAATAATTGGACCTTCTTATGTAAAAAAAGAGATATTAAATGAATGTAGTTTAAAATATAATGTTAAGTTTTTTAGTATAGAAGAGTTAAAAGAAAAATATTTATATAGATATAAAGATGATACTTTAGTATACATAGATACTAAGTATAATTTAATACCTGAAGTAGGTAAAATTATACTTAATAATTTATATGAAATAGATATTGATAAAAAATATAGTACAGATAAGTTAAATGACTTAGTAAGTATTAAAAAAGATTTAATAGATAATAGTTATATCATATATGATAATTATTTTAAGAAGTATTTAAATAATAAAAAAATACTTGTTTTAAATGACGGTTTTAATGGACTTATTGATGGTGTTATAAGTGAGATAAGTATTTGTAATGCTGTGACTATAATAACAAGTGAAAATACTGCTAAAGAAGAAATAGACATATATGAGTTTAATACTTTAGAAGAAGAAGTTATATTTCTTGCTACTAAGATATCTAGTTTAGTAAAAGAAGGTATATCTTTAGATAAAATTAAAATTAATACTTTAGATTCGGTATATAAAGCACCACTTAATAGAATATTTAATTTTTATAATATACCATTTAAAATAAACAGTAATAATAAATTATATTACCTAGATGATATTAAATTATTCTTAAATAGTTTAGATGATACCATGACTATTTTATCTATAAATGAATTATTAGATAGTTTATTTATAGATGACAAAGTTAAAGAAAAGTTAGTTAGCATATTAAATAAATATACTGATTATGAATATGTAAAAGAAATTAAAGAAGAATTAATATATGAACTTAGAAATACTAAAATAGAATTTGATAAGTACACTAATATAGTAGAAGAAATTAGTTATAAGACTTATTATCCTAAAGATGATGAATATGTTTTTGTATTAGGTTTTAATCAAGATAAAATACCTAAGATATATAAGGATGATAAATATTTAAGTGATTTAGAACTTGAAGAAATAGGTAGTGATACTAGTTTCAAAAGAAATAATATTGAAACTAGTGAATTATTAAAGTTTATAAAGAGTACTAAAAATATAACTATATCTTATAAACTATCTTCTAACTTTATGGAGTTTTCACCATCTAATTATATTAAAGAAATTGGTAATAATTTAAAAGTTAATATTATTAAAAATGATTATGATTATAAGAATGAAAAGATTAATAAACTTATTCTTGCATCAAGTTTAGATAACTATATTAAGTATAATGTAGTAAGTGATAATTTAGATAAATTATATTCTAGTTATAGTGATATAAACTATAATTCTTATGATAATAATTATACAAAAATAGATTATGAAGTAATTAAAAATAAACTTAATAATAAAATAAATTTATCTTTTTCTAATACTAATACTTTTTTTAGATGTAAGTTTAGATTCTTACTTGAAAATATTTATAAACTTGCTCCTTTTGAAGAAACAATAAGTCAAAAGATTGGCACTTTATTTCATGAAGTATTATGTATAGTTTATAAAGACAAAACGACTGACTATGATAAAGTAATTGATCAGGTAATTAGTAAGATGTATGAAAATCCTAGTAAAAAGGAAGTATATTATCAAGAAAAATATAGACAAGCCATCAAGAAATTAATCGGAATACTTAATGATGAAATGGAAAGAAGTAGTTATGAAAATTCTTATTTTGAAGAGTGGTTTAGTATTGATAAATCTGATGATTTAGAAATTAAGATTGTTGGAAAGATAGATAAAGTATTAACTTTGAAAGATGACACTAATACATATGTAATAGTTGTCGATTATAAGACAGGCGCTTTACATAATGACTTTAACAATGTCGTATATGGTCTAGATATGCAGCTTCTTTATTACTTATATTTAATAAAGAATTCTACTAAAATAAGTAATCCTAAGTTTACAGGTATGTATTTACAGTCTATTATGACAGAAGTTCTTGCTAGTCAAAAAAATAAATCTTACGATGATTTAGTTTCGGATAATATGAAGTTAAGTGGCTATACGACAGATAATTTAAAAAGGTTATATGAAATAGATCATAATTATGGTGACAGCAGTTTTATTAAAGGAATAAAAGTTAAGAATGATGGAACTTTCTATGCTTATAGTAAAGTACTTGATGATGATGCTATAGATACTTTAATAAACATAGTAGATACTAATATTAAAGAAGTAATAGACAGTATTAAAAACAGTGACTTTGCTATAAATCCTAAGAAGTTAGGAGATGCTTTAGTTGGATGTGAATACTGTCCATTTGGAGATATTTGCTATAAAAATGAGAATAACATAATTGAATTAAAAGAACATAAAGATTTAGATTTCCTAGGGGGTGAAAATGATGATACCAACTAAACCAGCTGGCGTAACATGGACAGATGAACAGTGGCAAGCTATTTACCTAACAGGAAAAAATATAATTGTCTCAGCAGGAGCAGGTTCTGGTAAAACAGCTGTTCTTACTGAAAGAATTATTGAAAAAATCAAATCTGGTATTTCTATTGATGACATGATAATACTAACATTTACTAATGCTGCCGCAGCAGAAATGCGTGAAAGAGTAAGAGATAAAATAGTTAAAGCAGCAGCTATTGATTCTAATTTAAAAGAGCAACTTTACTTAATTGACCAGGCCCCTATAACTACATTTGATGCTTATAGTTTATCTCTAGTAAAGAAGTATCATTATCTTCTTGGTATAGGAAGTAATATAGGTATTATTGATAATGTAGTTCTAGCAGTTGCTAAAGAAGAAATACTAGAATCAGTTATAGAGAAGTACTATGATGATAAAGAATTCTTAAAGTTACTCGATACTTATACTAATAAAGATGATGCTTCTATAAAAAAAGCCATTCTTAGTATTTATAATAAAACAGATAGTATTTGTAAGAGAAAAGATTTCTTAGATAACTATATGAATAAGTATTATGACATATCTTTTATACAAGATAAGATTAATGATTATTTAAAATTAATATCTGATACTAGAGATGTAATAATGATGCTTTTAGAAAGTATTAAAAACATTGTTACTAATGAAGAACTTGCTTCTAAAATAGCAAGTATGGAAGAAAGTTTAGATAGTTTAAACTATGCTAAAAAATATGATGATTATAAAAAAAATATCGAATTATTTAGACTTCCTACTATTAAAAAGACTAAGAAAATAGAACAAGAAGATATTGATGAAATAAAAGGTTATTTAGAAAAACTTAAGAAGTATACTGATGACTTAAGAGATTTAGTAGAGTATGAATCTACTGATGAAATAGAGGAAGAACTACTAAGTACTAAAGATTATGCATCAGTTATGGTTAGTATTTTAAAAGATTTAGATGAAGAAGTTTTAGAGTTTAAAAAAGAAAAAAATGCTTATGAATTTAGTGATATTACAAGACTTGCTATAAGTTTATTAGAAGAACATCCTGAAATAAGAGAAAACATAAAAAATAAAACTAATGAAATAATGATTGATGAATATCAAGATACTAATGATATTGGTGATTACTTTATATCCCTTATTAGTAATAATAATGTTTACATGGTAGGAGACGTTAAACAATCAATATATAGATTTAGAAATGCTAATCCAAAAATATTTATGGGAAAATATCATAATTATAAAAATGGATTAGGGGGATATGCTCTTGATTTAAATAAGAACTTTAGATCAAGAGAAGAAGTTTTATCAGGCATTAACTTAATGTTTAATCATATTATGGATGAAGAAATTGGTGGTGCTAATTACCAAGATGGTCATAATATGATATATGGCAATAAAACTTATTCAAATGAGGGTTCTACTAGCCAAAATTATAATTTAGAAATATATAACTATGATTATAAAAGTGGTGATAATAAAGGCAAATATAGTAAAGATGAAATAGAAGCTTTTATTATAGTAGATGATATTATAAATAAAGTTAAAAATAAGTATCAGATATTTGATGTAAAATCAAAAACATTTCATGATGCTTCATATAAAGACTTTGTAATACTAGTAGATAAAAAAACAAAGTTTGAATTATTTAAAAAAATATTTGATTATAAAGGTGTTCCTATCATAGTACATAAGGAAGAAGAATTTGTTTATTCAAGTGAAATATATGTTCTTAAAAATATACTAAAATTAATTAATATTGTAAGAACAAAAAATTATAGTGAACTTGATTATCCATTCTTATCTGTAGCTAGATCATATTTATTTAATTTTAATGATAATGATATTTTTACTAGTATAACTAACAAAGATATTCTTACTAATCCTTTATTTTCTAAATTATTTAATAGTATTAATAAACTAGCTACTTTATCTAAGAAAGAGAGTATTAGTAATTTAATACTTGATGTATACAAAGAATTTGATTTTTATCTAAAATCTATAAATATTAGTAATGTAGATAGCGTTAATAAAAAGTTAGATTATATAGTAGATGTAGCGTCTAAGTTAGAAGAAATGGGCTATAACTTAAATGACTTTATTATTTATTTTGATAATGTCTTTGATAAAAAGTTAGATATTCAGTTTGCTAATAAAAAAGATACGTCAAGTAATTCTGTTAATATTATGACTATTCATAAATCCAAAGGTCTTGAGTATCCAGTATGTTATTTTCCGTTATTATATAGTAACTTTAATAAAGCGGATTTAAATGATAGATTTATTTTTAGTAGTGAATATGGTATTGTTATGCCAGTATTTAAAGAAGGTTTAACTAATACTATATATAAAAGATTATTAATGGATAATTATTTAAAGGAAGATATAGCTGAAAGACTTAGAGTACTTTATGTAGCGTTAACTAGAGCTAAAGAACAAATGATAATGATTAATCCAATTAATGAATCTGATGATATACTACTTCCTTATCAAAATGATGTAGTAAATAATCTTGAGAGACAAAAATATAATAATTTTGGTAGTGTTCTAGCGTCTTTAAAACCAATTCTATCTAAATATATAACTAATGTTAATTATGAAGTAGATAGGGGTTATGAAAGATTAAAAGAAGTTAATTATAAGGATAGTTTAAATAAAATAGATTTTAAGTATGATACAGAAGTATTAGATTTAAAAGCGAATAAACTAGAAGAAAAAACTTTTTCACATACTAGAAATGTTATAGAAAAAGCTAGTGAAACTACTTCAGGATTAAATGTACATGAAGTTTTAGAATATTTAGATTTTACTAATTATGAAGAAGATTTAAATAATTACGAACTAAGTGATTTTATTAAAGATAAAATTAAAACATTCTTTAATATGCCATTTATGAGCAGTATTGTTTCAAGTAAGATATATAAAGAGTATGAATTTTATACTGATGATTCGCATGGTATTATTGATTTACTAATTGAAGAAGAAAATAAGTTTATAATTGTTGATTATAAACTTAAAGATATAACTAAACCATATTATGTAGATCAGGTAAAAGGGTATATTAATTATATAAAAAGTATTACTAATAAAGAAGTAGAAGGATATTTATATTCTATACTTG
Source organism: Bacillota bacterium (assembly GCA_023430885.1). Taxonomy (GTDB): domain Bacteria; phylum Bacillota_I; class Bacilli_A; order RF39; family UBA660; genus RGIG4266. The sequence continues at coordinate 58,838 of JAEYYH010000040.1, read as the reverse complement.
ATAGTGAGTATAAAAAAATAAGAGATTAATTTCTCTTATTTTTTATTACTATTTAAAATGTATGTTAATAATTGTACGATAGTACAAGCAACAAACATAATAGGGAATGCTATAGCTGCAATTTGCCATGCTTCAACTTTTGCTTCTTTAATTGCATCTAGTATAGCTACTATAGTTGCATTACCACTACCAAACATTAGTAGAATAAATACACTTATAACTGCTGCTTGAAGACATCCTTGAATAATTATGTTTCTAACTACTTTATTTTCAGTATCTTTTTTATTTACTTTCTTAACCATTTTCTCACACCCTACCTTCTTATTATGATAATATTATAACATATAATTATCTTAAGGCAAACATATTTTTACAAAAATCGACTTAAAATACTGACAAGTAATAACCTATTAAAGTAGCAAAATAAAAAAATTATATCTATTATAATATATATAATAATATTTGAAATATTAAATAATAAAGTTGTTAATTAAAAAAATGTTTATTTTTTTTAAAAATGTGGTAAAATATATATAACTTGAAGACGAAGAATAGTAATAAAATTAATTATTTTATAGAGAGTTTATGTTTGGTGGAAATAAACAATAATATTTTATGAATCTACTTCTAAGAGAAATGTAAACATTTCCGGATAATACCGTTATATTAATTAAGATCAAAGTAGGATGGTACCGTGCCTTATGCACTCCTATACTTTGGTCTTTTTTTGTTAAGGAGGCGAAATATGGTTGCTAAAAATATACAAAGTGATTTAAGATTACTTAGTGATGGTGAAATAGAACTAAGACTTAATCTGGGTTTAGAATCAACTGGACAATTTTACTATATTATTTATAGTGTAAGTACTAATGAAAAAGTTGGACAGTGCGGTATAAGAATGCAGAAGAATGAAGAAAACTATTATTTAGGTAATATTGAATATGAGATACTGCCATATAGTAGAGGTAATCATTATGCTGAAAAAGCAACTAGGTTACTTGCAGAAGTTGCGTCCTACTATGGTGTTGAAGAGCTAATAATAACAGCTCATCCGGAGAACAAGTCCTCCATCAGGACAATTGAAAATTTAGGAGCGCGTTTTATCGAAGTGAAAAATGTCCCTAAAAATATGAAATTATATCAAACTGGCACTCCATATGTGTCGATATATGAATGGAATGTAAATGAAAAAGGAGAAAGACAAAAATGATAGATATAAAATTAATAAGAGAAAATAAAGATTTAGTAAAAGAGAATATTAAAAAGAAATTTCAAGATAGAAAACTTGCTATAGTAGATGAAATCTACGATTTAGATATTAAATATCGCGATGCAAAGCAAACTGCTGATAACTTAAGAGCTGATAAGAATGCTAAAAGTGCTGAAATAGGTAACTTAATGCGTGAAGGTAAAAAAGAAGAAGCAGAAAATGTTAAAAAAGATGTAGCAGACTATGGTGAAAAAATAGCTAAACTTGAAGTGGAAGAAGAAACACTTCAAAAAGAAATCAAAGAAAAAATGATGGTTATTCCAAACATAATTGATGATACTGTACCAGTAGGTAAAGATGATAATGAGAATGTTGAAATAGAAAAGTTTGGTGAACCAGTAGTACCAAGTTTTGAAGTTCCATATCATGCTGACATTATTGACAGATTAAATGGACTAGATAAAGACAGTGCTGGAAGAACCAGTGGTAATGGTTTTTACTACTTAATGGGAGATGTTGCAAGATTACATTCAGCTATGCTTTCATACGCAAGAGATTTTATGATTAATAAAGATTTTACATACTGCGTACCTCCATTTATGATTAGAAGTGATGTTGTAACAGGTGTTATGAGTTTTGAAGAAATGGATGCTATGATGTATAAAATAGAAGGTGAAGACTTATATCTAATTGGTACAAGTGAGCATTCAATGATCGGTAAGTTTAAAGATCAAATCGTTAAAGAAAATGAACTTCCAATATCTTTAACTTCTTATTCTCCATGCTTTAGAAAAGAAGTTGGAGCTCATGGTATAGAGGAAAGAGGTATATATAGAGTACACCAATTTGAAAAACAAGAGATGGTAGTACTTTGTAAACCAGAAGAGTCTATGGACTGGTATAATAAAATGTGGAGTTATACAGTTGAATTCTTTAGAAGTTTAGATGTTCCAGTTAGAACACTTGAATGTTGTAGTGGCGATTTAGCAGATCTTAAAGTAAAAAGCTGTGATGTTGAAGCTTGGAGTCCAAGACAAAAGAAATATTTTGAAGTAGGTAGTTGTAGTACCTTAGGCGATGCACAAGCTAGAAGACTTGGTATTCGTACTAAAGGTGAAGATGGAACATATTATGTTCATACATTAAATAATACAGTACTTGCTACACCAAGAGGATTAATTGCTTTCTTAGAAAACAATGTTAATGAAGATGGTAGTGTAAATGTTCCAGTAGCCCTAAGACCTTACATGGGTGGAATAGAAAAATTAATTCCAAAAAAATAGATGCATATTAAATGCATCTTTTTATTTTACTAATTTTTTGACTTTTTCGCCACCATATATATAGTTATTGTCAGTACTTATACCATTACTTTTTTCTATATATCTAATAGCACAGTTTTTCATATTTGGTTCAGCATTGAACCATTCAGGAGAATAATGAAACCAGTTTAGTAGAAAAGCTCTAATGGTGGTACCATGACTAACAATAAATAAAGTGTCTTTGCCTTCATTTAAATCTCTAAATATTGTTTCAATAAACTGTTTCATTCTAAGGGCTACATCATATGGACTTTCCCCTTGGGGTAATTTAGCATAAAACTTACCATCATTCTGATAATATCTATCATATAATTCAAATTGTTCAGGAAATCTTTTGCGGCATTCTTCTATTGGATTATCACTAAATAAGCCATATCTTTGCTCAATTAAAGTTATATCTTCTTTAACGTCTTTAATATTTAAATGATTATTAATAATCTTAGCTGTTTGCCTAGTTCTAGTAAAAGGACTAACCCATAAAGTAGCATTAGAAATATCAATATTCTTTTCTAATACAAATCCCTTTAAAAATTTTCCCGCTAAATCAGCTTGTTTTTCTCCTTCTTCAGTTAAGTATACTTTATGATCAGGTAACTTTATATCAAAATTCTCTCCAGTATTTTGCATACTTTCACCATGTCTTATTAAAAATATCTTCATAATATCCCCACCATTTTAATTTTATTATAGCATATTCTTCAAACATATTATTAATTTGTAATGTCTTTTATAAGAAATTACCCATATAAAATATACTAGTTTTTTTATATAACTATATGTTATAATATAAATAATAGGAGGAATATGTATGAGAAGGGGAAAAGGAAAGTTTACTAAAGAATTAAAGAATTATTTTAAGGATTATACATTTAATAAACATCATTTTTATTATACTGTTTTGTTACTTATTATTTTACTTCTTTCACTATTCTTATTTAATAATTATAATAAATGTACAGTGTATGAAGTAAATACAAATACAGATAGTTTTAATGTAAATAATGGGTTATTAGTTTTAACTAAAGATGACAGTATACTTAAAGTATCTGATATAACTTATAAAGGCGATATAATAAATGCTATGTATATTGAAATGGGTTTATATGTAGTTGTTGATGATGAGTATTACTTAATTAATTCATTCTCTTCAACTTCGGATGAAGGGTTTAATTTAAATGATTATTTAGAAAAAATAAAATTTGATGTTACTGAGAATAATGATAATATTGATATATTCACTAACGATATTAAAGCTAATATTGTGGATAATTTATATTTAAAAGTTAATATGACTTCAATAGATGGTGAAGTTGTTGAAGACGAATTTAAATTAGATGTAAATCCTTTATATCAAAATGTTAAGTTATTTTATTAATATATAAAGCAAAACTTTAATGTTTTGCTTTTTTATGCTATAATTCTAATAGGTGATAGTATGAAGGATTTAGTTAGTGTAATAGTTTTAATTAACGACATTGAGTCTTATATCAGTAGTTGTTTAGATTCTATTTTGAAGCAAACATACAAGAATCTAGAAATATTACTTATATATAAGAAAACAGAAGATAATTCATTAAAAATATGTGAATATTATAAAGACTTAGATAAAAGAATAGAGATTATAACTGTTACTAATAGTAACAAGAAAAACTTGAAAAATATTGGTATTAGTCATGCTAAAGGTAAATACATTACCATTATTGATGGTGGTGATTATGTTACTCCAAATTATGTTGATTATATGTTAAAATTAATTAGAGATGAAAAAACTGACATGGTTTGTACTGGGCGTTATTTTACAGATACTAAACCTACTAAAATAGAAAAAGTGGAAGTATATACTGGTAAAGAAATAATGGCTAATTATATGCATATGAAATTTAAAAGTCATTTCTATGCTAAACTTTATAAAAAAGAATTATTTCAAGATATTATATATCCTAATGTAACATACTATGATGATTTCATTACTACGTATAAAATTTTTGATAAAGCTAATAAAATAGTCGTTAGTACAGCAGAGAATTACTGCCTTGTACTAAACAAAGTGTATTTTAAAAATAAAATAACTGATTCTGACCGTATGAAAAAAATTGGTAGTTGTTTTGATATGCTAACGTTTATGGAAGAACACTATCCTGAATTAGAAGATTATTGTAAGACAAAAATATGTTTTGAAGCTATTGATTTATTTAGAGATGTTAAAGACAATGATTATCGTAAACAATTATATAGTTATATAAAATTGTATCGTAGATATGCTTTAAGAGATACAAGAATTGAATTTAGTAAGAAAATGTTATGTATAAGATCTATCTTAGGATATCATTTGATGAAATTAAGTTTTTGTTTAGAAGAACTATTAAAAAAACCTATTAATTAGGTTTTTTTGTTTTTATAAACATAAATGTGCATTAATTAAATTTTTATACATATAATTGTGATATACATTGACAGGTGAGGTATGCTATGGTATTATGTATATCAAAGAGGTGAGAGAATTGGCGTTAACAGCAGATATTATAAGAGGTCATACTGAAACAATTATACTTTCATTATTAACTAATAACGATAGTTATGGATATGAAATTAATAAGACCATTAAGGAAAAAACGAATAATGCTTATGAACTTAAAGAAGCAACTTTATATTGTGCATTTAAGAGATTAGAAGAAAACGGATATATTGAATCTTACTGGGGCAGCCAAGACAAGGGGGCTAGGAGAAGATATTACAAAATAACTGAAGAGGGTAAAAAGAATTATTTGCGAAACAAAGAAGATTGGAAAGAAACCAAAAAAATAATTGATAAATTAATTTAAGGAGAATTATATGGGAAAAGTTGAAAATTATGTGGAAGAATTATTTAAAAATGCACCAAATACCAAAAAAACAAGAGAATTAAAAGAAGAATTATTATTAGACTTAAATGAAAAATATAATGATTTAATAAAAGAAGGTAAAAAAGAAACAGAAGCTTATAATGAAGTTGTAACAGGAATAGGCGATATAGATGAATTAATTAATTTTCAGAAATATGATATTAACTGTGAAGATTTAAGAAAGAAAAATGCTTTGATAGTTAGTATCTGTGTTGGGTTATATATATTGTCTTTTATAGTGGCTATTATATTAGATGAAATATTAGATGTTGATGATGCAATAACAGGTATTTCATTTATTGTAATCTGTGGTTTATCAACATGTATTTTAATTTACCACAATATGGCAAAACCAAATTATTTAAAAAAAGATGATACAATGGTTGAAGAATTTAGAGAATGGAAAAACAATAAAAATAAAAATAATGAGATAAAAAGAAGTGTTGTTTCTATTATGTGGTCAATTATTGTGGTTTTATATTTTGTAATAAGTTTTACAACTTATGCTTGGTATATAACATGGGTATTATTTATAATAGGTGGTGTGCTTAATCAAGTAATCAATCTAATATTTATGATAAAGGAGTAAAGTATGAATAAGAATTTAGCATATGTATTAATTGTAATCTTATTACTAATTGTATTATCTTTAATTTCTATGATGGGCGCAGTTATAAAAAATGGTGGTTTAATTTTTTATTCTGGTGATTACAAGGATATAATTAAAGAGGAAGTATATACTTTAGATAGTATAGAAAATATAAGTTTGAATTTAAAATCTTCTGATGTAGAGTTTTTAATATCAGATACTAATGAATTAAAAATAATACAATATGGTGGAAAGAAGTCTAAAGAATATAATGAAGCTGTTAATAATAAATCTATTAAAATAGTTGATAATCCCATCAACTTTATGTTCTTTAACTTTGGAAATAATTCTAGATATGAAGTTTATTTACCAAACAGTTATGCTGGTGATTTATTAGTAAATACAGTATCAGGAGAAATAACTATAGATGATTTTGATTTGAATATGAAAGAAATAGAGATAGAGTCAGTAAGCGGTGATATAAGATTAAATTCAAAAATTGTAGCTAGTGAAGCAAAAGTAAAAACTGTATCAGGTGAGATTAGTATAAAGCAAATTAGTTCTGATAAAATGGAATTAGGAACAACATCAGGTGATATTGAAGTAAACAATATTGTTTCAGATAATCTTAATATATCTACAGTTTCTGGTGAAGTATCAATAGATTATGTATCTAATATGGCTAAAATAAATACAACCAGTGGAGATGTAACTATAAATGATGCATTAATTACTGAAGATTCTAGAATTTCTACTGTATCAGGAGAAGTATCAGTTAGCATGAACAAAAAAAGTAATTGTATAATTAAAACAGATACCTTAAGTGGTGATACAGATATTAGAGATAATAATTATGATAATGGTGAATATGAGTTTAAAATAGAAACCACATCAGGAAATATAGAGATAGATTAATATCTCTTTTTTTCTTGTAAGTAAAAATTTTAATTACCGGATTAACTAGACTTTTTTCTTGTTACATGTTATCATATAAACACTTTTTAATTGAAGGGGTGATTAATATGGCAAGAAAAATGCTCGTATCTGATTATGACGGTACACTAAAAAGTGATTTAAAAAATTTAATGATAAACATTGAGGCAATAAAGAAATTTAGGAAACAAGGTAATTTATTTACTATTTCTACAGGCAGGTCTTATGAATCTATAAAGACTGAATGTGATAGATATGGAATTGAATACGATTTTTTAAATTGTTATGATGGTTCAGTATTATTTGATGATCAAGATAATTTATTATTTGCAAATAAATTTTCTAGACCTGATCTTCTAGCTCTAGCAATTACATTGCCACATGAATCAGCCATAAAAGAGATTAAATATCATGGTACTCATGGTATTGTAGAGATTGATCATTTTGTAACTGACAGTGAACAACTATCTAATGTTGTTATGATTAATTTACGATTAAAAATGTTTAAAAAATTAAAAACTTATATATCTGGGTTTCAAGGTGATTATCCTAGAATAAAGTTTGCTCAAGTATTTAATGAAGTATTTATTAAAGATGAATTTGATAAGAGTAATGGTATACAAGAATTAGAAGATTATTTAAATGGTGAAGTATGTCGTGAAAACATTATTACAGTAGGTGATAATTTAAATGATTTAAAATTATTGCAAGAATATAATGGTTATAAAATGCTTACATCTTATCCATGCATGTATGGTAAAGGTTTAAAAACAACTAGAGAAGTACACACATTAATAAAGAAATTAAATAAATAATAAAAAACAGTAATTAAAATTACTGTTTTTTTATAATTAAATTATATTATATATTTTTTACATATTTGATAAAGGCTTCTGCTTTTTCAGCGTAGTTTTTAAAATACTCATAACTAGAAGCAGCTGGAGAAAGTAAGCAAATTTTATCTTTACTTGTAACTTCTTTAGCTTTTTTTACAGCTTCTTCTAAATCACTTATAAAATAAACTTTTTTATTCATAATTTCTTTTCCTATTTTATATCCAGTAGAAGGCATACAAATTAAATTATTGATAGAACTATTATTTAAATATTTTATAAATTCTTTATAATCTATACCACGGTCCATACCCCCAAAGATAAGAGTATCGACATTATTTAAAGTCTCAATACTTTGAATAGTAGCTTCTGGTATTGTTGCCAATGTGTCAACATAAAAAGTTATATCATTATAATTTCCAACACACTGAATACGATAATCTAGTGGCTTAAATGTACTGATACTTTGAATAGCTTTATTCATATCAAGATTCATTATATTTGCAACAAGTAATGAAAATATTATGTTGGTAGTATTATGTTCACCTAATAATAATCTAGGAGTATTTATATCATATAAAACTTTATTTTGAAAATAAACTATATCATTTGCTTTATAAGTGTCTTTTTTCTCAGTTAAGGAAATACCAAATAATTTTGAATTGAATTTTTCTTCACTAATATACTTCTTTAAATAATCATTATCAAAGTTATATATACCAATATCATTATTATTTTGATTTCTAAACATATTTAATTTAATTTGATGATAGTGATATAAACTTCCTGCATGATCTAAATGGTCTTCAAATAAATTTAGTACCAAACCAATATGAGGTGACACATTTAAAAATTCTAATTGATGACTAGAAAGTTCTATAACAATAGTTGTTTCTTCTTTATAATCTTCAATATTATCAAAAACAGGTTCTCCAATATTTCCTACTAAGTAGGTATCCTTGCCTTGATCTTTTAATATTTGATAAATTAAACTTGAAGTAGTACTTTTTCCTTTAGTACCAGTTATACCAATACAATTATCTTTATATACTTCAAGTAATAATTCTACTTGTGATGAAATTTTATTTTTAAAAGTAGAAATATCAATATCTTTTAGTGAAATACCTGGTGTTTTAATTATCAAATCATATTTTCCTAAATTATTTAAATAATCTTCACCAGTAATAAAATTTACTTCATCACTAAATTCATCATAAAAATCATTTCGAATATCTTTATAATCTATAATTGTTACTTTAGTATCTTTACAGTATTTTTTTATAAAACGATAAGTAGATTTTCCTTCTCTTCCATATCCTAATATAGCTATATGCTTGTTATTTAGTTTTTTAATTATTTTATAATACATATTTCTCAAGTTCTTTCTTTAATAAATTCTCAAAATGTGAATTTAAATTATGATTATTATTATACTTATGTTCATAATCTAAATTATCAACTAACTTATAATTATCTTTATAATAATTTAGTAAAAATGGTAATTCTCCTTTAGTTTCATTAATTCTTTTTGATATAGCATATTTTGCTTCTTCATAAGATCCAACACATTCGAAAGGTTTAACACCAGTTTCCCCAATAATCTCTTTAAATGTATAAAGTAGTTCTTCTTTGTTGTATAAATTTTCACCAAATATATTAATAAGTTCCTCATCGGTTAAGAAAGGACTTAGTATTATATAAACGAATAAACATTTTGGACAATTACAGCACCAATTCCATGATTCATTTTTGCTTCCCACATTACAACTTTTAAATACTTTATGATATTTCTTATATTTAGAAAAAAGTAATCCTATTTGATATTCTGTAAGTGGCCTTAAGAAACTAAAATAATTTAGATTAATTCCAAAGTATTTCTTTGTATAATTATTAAAATCATTTTCAAATTCATAACTTTTAGAATACTGATGATTAATTTTTGTTCCAATAACAGTTCCTTCATTAGCGCTTTCTTCATTAGAAAGAACAATAAACTGTTTATTCATAAGATAACCAACTAAATAAGTTTCAAAAGCTAACAATGAACTAAAAGGTGTATGGCCATTTAAATAACCTTGCTTATTTAATTCTAATAACTCTTTATCAATAGTTCTTTTTATTCTAACAATCTCTTCTTCACTATATCCAGCAGTTTTAGCACACTCAATTTGTACTTTTTTAGGATTTTGTATAACAATACTGTTATCCTCATCTTTTAATATTTCAAGTGTAACATTAGAGTCTTTACCGCCACCAAGCAGTACAAGATTACCATGGCCTATATAATTTGGAGTATCTATATTTTTCTTTTGACAGTCAATAATAATATTTACTAAATCATCTTCTAAAATATCAATTTTATTTACATATAAGAATTCACCTAAACCATAATATAATAATTTTTTTATAAAACTAATTTGTGATTCTTCTAAATAGCCAGCCTTTATGATAATATTTCTAGGACAAGCACATTTATAATAACTAATCATTTCTATTAATCCAATATGAAATATTAAATTATTTCTAAAATCAATATTAATATCTTTATTACTAATAATATTTTTAGGTATCTTTGTAACCGGGTGGAAAGTAGCTAAATTCTCTATTTCAAAATTAAAAGTAATTATTAAATCAGTTTCGTCTTCTTCAATTAAATAACTATTGTATACAAAATTTTGATATGTCTTTCTAAGCTCATTAAATTCCATTCTTTTTCTTCCTTTCAGAAAAGAGACTCTAGTAGGATTAAAAGCAATTATAGTATCCTAGAGAGTCTCTTAAACATTATAAATTTATATTCTATAAAACCATTTATTTATTTCATTTATATACTATTATTTTTCATAATATTTATTACTAAATAGTAGCACTTATAAGCTTTTTTGTCAATATAATGGCTGGTTTATGAAGATACATATTTGTTATTTTAAAACGAATAATTATAAATGTAATAGTTTTATAAAATAAGATTTAAAAAGTATTATATTATATATATTATCCGTGTTTTTTATTGTTTATCAAACAAATGTATGATATACTGTTTAAGGATAGTTGGGTGGAATTTATGTATTTAGATAGTTTAAATAAAGAACAATTAGAAGCAGTAAAAACAACAGAAGGACCACTTTTAGTTTTAGCTGGGGCTGGTTCTGGTAAGACTAAGGTTCTTACAACAAGAGTTGCTTATTTAATAGATGAATTAGGTATTAGTCCTGATTCAATTTTAGCAATAACTTTTACTAATAAAGCTGCTAAAGAAATGAAAGAAAGAGTTATCAGAATGCTTGGTCCAATTGGATATCAAATTCAAATATCAACATTTCACTCTTTTGGTTTAACAATATTAAAAGAACACTATGACAAACTAGGATATGAAAAAAACTTTACCATTCTTGATAGTGATGACTCTTTAACGGTAGTTAAAAAAATATTAAAGGATATGAATAAGGATCCCAAACAATATAGCCCTAAAGCTATTAGAAATAGAATTAGTAGTGCTAAAAATGAACTTATGGAACCTGAAGAATTAAGTAAATTTTCTAATAATGAAATAGATGAATTAGTAGTAAATGTTTATAGAAAGTATAAGGATAAATTAAAAACTAATAATTCACTTGATTTTGATGATTTATTAATGCTTCCAATAACTCTTTTTAGAAGTAATCCTGATATTCTTAAAAACTATCAAGATAAATTTAAATATGTACTTATTGATGAGTATCAAGATACTAATGAAGCACAATATTTACTTACTAAGATGATAAGTGCTAGATATAAAAATATTTGTGTAGTAGGTGATAATGATCAAAGTATATATTCATTTAGAGGTTCTAATTATAAGAATATATTAAACTTCGAAAAAGATTATAAAGATGCTAAAGTAATTATGCTTGAAAGAAATTATCGTTCAACTAAGCAAATTTTAGATGTAGCAAATAATGTTATTAAGAAGAATACTCTTCGTAAAGATAAAAACTTATGGACAGATGCTGATGGTGGAGAAAAAGTCATTTATCATCGTGCTGAAAATGAAAAAGATGAAGCATTTTTTGTTAAATGCCAAATCGAGGAACTTAGAAAAACAGCACCTCTTTCTGAAATAGCTGTTTTATATCGTACTAATGCGCAATCACGAAATATGGAAGAAGCTCTTCTTAAAGATAATATTTCATACAAGGTAGTAGGAAGTATGTATTTTTATAAACGTAAGGAAATTAAAGATTTACTTTCTTATTTGAATGTAATATATAATTCTAATGATGATATAAGTTTACTTAGAGTAATTAATGTTCCAAAAAGAGGAATAGGTACTAAAACACTTCAAAATTTATATGAGAAGTCTAATTTACTTAATCAAACTTTATATGACTCTATTGATTCTGGTAAGGAATTAGAGTTTAAGAAGATAATAGAAGATATAAAGAGTGTTAAGGATAATATGTCTTTAACAGAGCTTGTTACCTATGTTTTAGAAAAAAGTGGTATGAAAGCAGAACTAGAAAATGAAAATACATTAGAAGCTGAAGTACGACTTGAAAACTTAGAAGAATTTAAATCTATTACTAAGAACTTTGAAGAAGATAGAGGAATTGTATCTCTTGAAGAATTTTTAATGGAATTATCTTTAGTAGCAGATATTGAAGAACATAAGAACAATACTGATGTAGTTACTTTAATGACGGTACATAGCGCTAAAGGTCTTGAATTTGATAATGTCTTTGTTATTGGACTTGAGGAAGGGATATTTCCTCATGCTAATTCTATTGATGATTTTAATCAATTAGAAGAGGAAAGAAGATTATGCTATGTAGCAATAACAAGGGCAAGAAAAAAATTGTGGCTAGTTAATGCAAAAAGAAGAACAATATTTGGTATGGATAGTATGAATCCTGTAAGTAGATTTTTAAAAGAGATAGATAATGAGTTACTAATTAGTGATGAAAAAGAAGATACCTTTGTACCAAAAATAATAAAGAAGAATATGATTGATGTTAATGCTGACTATAACATTGGTGATAAAGTTATTCATGATACATTTGGTCATGGTATAGTAGTAAGTGTAGATAAATCAATTCTTACTATTGCATTCCCACACCCAATAGGTATTAAAAAGCTTATGAAGGGCCATAAAAGTATTAAAAAAATATAGAAATACTAATAAGTATTTCTCTTTTTTTAAAATTAATGATATAATCTAGTTAGTAAATATTTTAAGAAAGGTAGTAAAGTATATGGAAGAGAAACAAACATTTTATGAATGGTTAGGAAAATTAGTTGATCCTTTAAGAAACTGGTTAATTGAAAATCATAGTAATCCTTTTTTATGGGTTGGACTTTTTCTAGCAGGACTTGTTGTCTTTGGTTTGGGCTACAATGCTTTACATAAGGACAAATAATATGAAGAAAATTAGAAAACTAGTAATTCCTGTAGCAGGTATGGGGACAAGATTTTTACCTGTTACAAAAAGTATTCCTAAGGAGATGCTTCCTATTGTTGATGTTCCAACAATTCAAATTCAACTTGAAGAAGCAAAAGCAGCAGGAATTGAAGAAGTTTTATTAATAACTAGTGGTACAAAAAATAGTATTGTTAGTCATTTTGATATTGATTACGAATTAGAAGATAAACTTTTAAAAAGTAATAAAATGGATCAATTAAATAAAATTCGTGAGTTAACAAAAATGATGAAAGTATATTCTATCAGACAAGGACAACCACTAGGTAGTGGTCATGCTGTTGGACTTGCAAAAACATGGATTGGTGATGAACCATTCGCAGTTATGTATGGGGACGACATCATTAAAGGTGGATGTGCTTTAAAAGAATTAATTGAAGTATATGAAAAATATGATGCTAATGTTATTGGGGTACAAGAAGTTCCACATGAATTAACTTATAAGTATGGAATTGTTTCTTTAGCAGATAATGAAACATTACAAATGAACGGACTTGTTGAAAAACCAAAAGTAGAAGATGCTCCAAGTAATTTAGCAGGATTAGGTCGTTATATTCTAAAACCCGAAATTTTTAATGAGCTTGAAACACTTTCAACTGGTGCTGGTGGAGAGTATCAATTAACTGATGGTATGGCTCAGTTAATGAAAAAGCAAAGTTTCCATGCATGTAAATTTACAGGTACATATTATGATATTGGTAGCCAATTAGGTTACATCAAAGCTAATATCGTATATGCTTTAGATCGTCCAGATTTAAAAGAACAATTATTAGATTTTATTAGTAAAATAAAGAATTAATATTCTTTATTTTTTATTATCTAATACTATAATTATAGGAAAACACTTTTTATTATATAATTTTTTTGTTTTTGTTTATTTGATGAACATGTAGAATGATTCAAAAAATCATGGTATAATAAATTTAAAAAGGGGGAACGTAATGTTAGAGAAAATGCAAGAAAAAATAGCTTTACTAGAAAATCATGAACAGATAGTGTCAATTTCAAACAGATTGTTTGATATTATCGTTGAAAATAGAGATTTGCCAGATAATGAAAAAATATTGGTGGTGGATTTATTGAATGCCATGCTTAATAATGAATTGTATAAAAGCTAGGAGTGATAGAAATGAATTTAACTATCAAAGAAAAAAGAAGAATTGAGTTGATAACAAAAAGAGTAATCTCAATGTTACCATATTTACTATTAATAATAGTAAGTCTTATATTTGTGAGTTCTTATGGTGACACTGATGATTTAATGATGAAAGTAATTAAAGTATGCTTATTAATCTTTAATATTTTTGCAATATATGCACTTATAAATAAAATAATTGACTTAGTTAGAGAAATTAGAAAGAAGTAACACAAATATAGTTACTTCTTTTTGACTTCTAATTACTTTTATGTTAATATATTTGCGAAAAAGGAGAGATATAATGATAACTCTAAAAGATGTTTCGACATATAGTCTTGTAAGAGATATAAATAATGAAGAAATTAAACAACTTTTTAGAACATATGAAATAAATGATTATCAAAGTTTATATCATGCTTTGATATATAATTTAGTTCCTGCTACTGATCAAATTTTACAATCTTTTATAGCAGCTAAAAAATTAGTGGCAAGTTCTAAAAAAATTAATGTTCCAAAATTACTTCATTTTCATAATAATAGTATTGATTATGAAGTAAATGGTATTGATGCGGGAATTACAAGCACTGTATGTAATGCACTTAATATGAAGAATTTAGTATATTTATATACACATGTTGATTTAAATGGTAAATTATGTATGTTAAATTATCCAGGCATAAAAGGTAAAAACATGAAAAATATTAGAGAAAGTATTCTACATTATGACAAAGTTATGTTCCCTGAATTATTAATGCAAAAAAGAAAAATTATGAAGAGATGCTAAGCATCTTTTTTTGAATTGTGTAAAATTATGTTATCTTATTATTTTTTATTTTAAACTGCATAATATATGCTATAATATCAAAGCACGAGGAGGTAAAGATGATAAAGAGTATTAGTAATTATATTAATAATTCTATTGGGAATGAGTATATTTATTTAGCTGTTTTGACTCTTGCTTCATATGTATTAATAAAGTTAATTACAAATGTCATTTGTAAAATTTATATAAGTTTTAATAATAATTCTAGAGATAGATATATGTACAAGAAAAAAATTAGTCTTATGTCTAACACTATTATTTTGATAGTAATATTTTTTATATGGGAATCGCACTTAGCTAATCTTATTACCGTAATAAGTTTTATTTCAGCTGGTGCGACTATTGCTTTAAGAGAAATTATTTTTAATTTCTTTTCTGGTATATATATCAAAATTAAAAAACCATTCAGATTAGAGGATAGAATTGAAATAGGGGAAAATAAAGGTGATGTAGTAAACATATCAACTTTAAATTTTGAAATATTAGAGATAGGTGATGAAATTAATGGAGACCAGAGTACTGGTAAAATAATTCATTTACCTAATTCTTTAATATTTACTGTACCACTTACAAATTATGTAAAAGCTTTTAAATATATATGGACAGAGATAACAGTGAAGATACCGTTAGATGCTGATTTAAGAGAGTCTAAGAAAGTTCTTTATAAAATAGTTAATAATAATCAAGTAGTAAAAAGAATACCACAAAAAATGCGTAATCAGATTAACAGTGCTAGTTTGGATTACAGAATATATTTTAATAAGTTTGATCCTATTATATATACAAAAGTAGTTGATATGCATACTGAACTATATATAAGATATTTAGTCCATCCAAAGAAAGCTAGAAATGTAGAAGATGAAATTTGGTGCAATATATTAAATGCATATAAAAATGGAGAAATAGTTTTATGTAAAGAAAAAAATGTGTTATAATGTACTTATAATAGAGGTGGTACTATGGTTTACAAAGTCAAAGTTGTAACAAAGGATAACATATCTGAAATAAGATATATCACTGATAGTGAAGTTATTAGTGATAATGTTAATGTCATGGCTGAAATAGATGCCATAAGAGATATAGCTAATAATATAATGACTAAACAACCAGATATTAATTATAATGATGCCACAAAACTTGCTAAAGAAATAAGATATGGAGTAGTTAATAAAACAAATACGGAAGAACCGGTTAAAGAAAAAGATAATAAACTTCCTGGCATAGAAGTGCAAGAAGAACAGGAAGATGTTTTATTCGGACTAGAACCATCTAAACAAATGGTATTAACAAAACAATAGCATACTATAAGTATGTTTTTTTTGTTATAATATATAAAGAGGGATAATATGAAAATAAAAAATGAAGAAGTAAATGTTGATGATTTATTAAAAGATGTTGATTTAGAAAAAGATATGTTAAAAGATTATGGAAATGGTATGCTTTTAACAGAAAATTATGTAGAAATACTAAATAGATATGATATAGATTATAAGAAATATAGTGATTTAAATAGTTTAATATATGAGATAGAAGAATGTTTAAATGATAGTTATGGATTAGATGTTGATGATTTAGAGTGGTTAGCTACTGAACTATCTGAGAGAAATTATTATCAAAATATTAGAAAATAAAGTATATTTAATTAAGTTATAATATTGTAGAGGAGAATATTATGTTTAAAGAAGCAATAAAGAAAAATATAGATTATATAAAACCAATAGTTAATGGATATAAAACTCCATATAGTGATGAAATATATGGTGGTATGGGTACTGTTATGGCAATTAATGAAGAAGGATGGGTTCTAACATGTCGTCATATTGCAGAAAATATTATTGTAGCTGATAAAATTATGGAAACATATAAAGATATAAAACAAGAACTTATTGAAAATAAGATGCCACCTAAAAAGATATATAAAAAATATGGTATAGAAGAAGAATCGGCGGTTATATTTAGAAATGTATTTTTAAATCTAATTGATTCTTGGGAAGGCATGCAAATATTTATGCATGAATATTTAGATTTAGCATTAATAAAATTCGATAATCCTGGCAAAATATTTTGTGATAGATTTCCGGTATTTGCTAAAGAAAATGCTGAACCAGGCGAATATATATGTCGTTTAGGATTCCCTTATGCAGAAATAAATTGTTTTAGTTATAATCATGTTATAAAGGATGTAACTATAAAAAAAGATTTTGATTCTAATTTTCAGCCCTTTCCACTTGATGGAATGATAACTAGAATATTAATTGATGATAAAAAGAAAATATCTTTATTTGAAATGACTAATGCTGGGCTTCCTGGTCAAAGTGGCGGACCTATATTTAATAAAGAAGGTACTGTTGTAGGTATGCAAATAGGTAATGCGACTAAAGATATTAGTATTGACGTTGATACAAAATTAAAAAGAGGTATTAAAGAGATTCCAGTTAAACAATATAGCTTCGTAAACTTTGGTATTGGTATTAACGTTAATACGATAAAAGAGTTTCTTGATAAGCATAAAGTCAAATATATAGAAGAAAAATAGACATTTTTTGTCTTTTTTTTTTCTTTATGATATAATATAATTCCTTTGGCAAAACTGAAGTGTAGAGGTGAATTTATAATGAAAGTATGTTTAGTTCATGAGGAATATCCTGATGAAACAAACTTTGGGGGAATAGCCACCTACCAAAAACGTTTAGCGGAAAGTTTAGTAAAAAAAGGAAATGAAGTTGTTGTAATCGCAAGAGGCTTAAAGAAAGATTACGAAGAAATAAAAAACGGGGTTAGAGTAATAAGATTATATGTTGAAGAAACAGAAGACATATACAATAATTATTATTCTTATAGGCAAAAAGTTTGTGATAAATTAAAAGAACTTCAAAAACATAATGAAATGGATGTTATTGAAGTACCTGATTGGGGAGCAGAGACAGTTCTATTTGAAAAGTTTCGTAAAGTTCCATTAATAGTTAGATTACATACTCCACTAGTAATTTGGAGTAAAAGTAATAAAAGTAATTTAGACCCAAGTATTCATAAACAAATGCTTAGATGGGAAAAGAAAATGATCGAGAGTGCTGATAAGGTTAGTTCATGTACAGCAATACTCAAAGACATGGTTATTAAAGAATTAAAGTTAAAAAGAAATGATATAGAAGTTGTTCCTAATCCAGCTAACTTAGATGATTTTTATTCTAAAAATGAAAAGAAGACTAAATCAAAAACAATTTTATATTGTGGTAGTATGGAACAAAGAAAAGGTGTTATTGTATTTGCAGAAGCAATTCCTAAAATTATTGATGCTTTAGGTAATGTAAAAATATTATTTGTAGGTAAAGATACTAATCGTAATGATAAAGAAATATCTACTAAAGAATATATATATGAATTAATACCAGAGAAATATCATAAGCAACTAGAATTTAAAGGACAATTATTAAATAGTGATCTAAATGATGTATATAATAGTGCTGCTATTGGTGTATATCCATCATTATTTGATAACTTTCCATATGTTGTATTAGAAAGTATGGCTTGCGGGCTTCCTTTTGTAGGAAGTATCAATAGTGGTATGAAAGAAATATTAGATGGCGATACAAAATATTTATACGATGGTATAAATGCTGATGATTTAGCAAATAAAATTATTGGTCTATATAATGATAAAAATGCTCAAATTAAATATTCAAAATATATCAAGAATCGTATAAGTGAGACATATAGCTCTGAAATTGTAATAAGTAAATTTATTAATGTATATAAGAATACAATTAAAAACTATAATAGTAATATAATTAACGAAGTATTTAAAGAACACGTTAAAGAACAAATAGTTGAACTTAAAAAACTTGAGGGTGGCATTTGTAATATTGTTTATTTAGTAACAACTACAAAGAGAAAATATGTTGCTAAAATATATCGTAAAAACATTGATAAAGAAGCAATAGGAGCTCTTATAGAAATGGCAAGAGCAAATTATATAAATGTTTTAAATCCAACAGATGGCAACTTTTATGATATTCGTAATTGTAGTGTATGTATATATGAATATGCTGATGGGAAACATCTAAAAAAATTAACAGAAGATCAAATTAATAAAGTATTAAATTTTATTAAAATGGATAAACCTTGTACTAAAAAATATACTAGTATTCTAGATAAGGTTGACTTCTATTATAATTCTTTAAGAGAAATGCAAACTAAAAAAATTAATAGAACTTTAATTGATGAACTATTAAAAAAATATATGAAACTTCAAAATTATAATATCTTTTATGAAACAGAATTAATTCATGGTGATTTAGCACCATCTAATATAATATGGGATGCAGAAGGAAATTACACTTTAATAGATTTAGATGAAGCTGCTATTTTTACAAAGTTATATGATTTAGTTGTATTTGCAATTAAATTTAGCAAAAATGGTAAAGAAATAGATGTCAAAATTGCTAAAAAAATATTAAAACCTTTTGATGATTATACTAAAGTAGATATAATTAATATTTGGAATTTTTATATATTAAAAGTATTACTTGAAAAAATATATTTATACGAAATAGGCAAAGTTGATTTACTTGATGAAGTACAGCAAACTGACAACTGGGAAGATTGGTATTATATATTAAATAGTAGTATTATTGAAGATATTTTAAACAAATAAAAAGAACTTTATAAGTTCTTTTTTTAGTAAATATTTCTTAAGAAATGTAACTGCCCATTTCCATCGATAGCATATAAATCACTTGTATATATATTTGAATCTTTTTGAAAAGTTATATATTCATCTAGCACAACAATATTTTTTAAATCTTCAACAGCAGTAACTTCATAATTTTTATTTATAATATTTGCTTGTGTAGTTGTATAAACTTTACCATCGTCAGTTAAAATATAATAAACATAAGAATCTTCAACATAGTTGTAACTACTATAAAAATTCGCTACATCATCGATATTAAGTACTTGTTCATTAGTAACAGCTTTATTACATGTACTTGTATCAGTAGTACTAGTTTCAGTTTCTGCGGTATCACTTTCAGTTACAGTAGCATCACTTTCAGTTGCCGTAGTAGAAACATCTGAACTATCTAGTACATATACTTGCCCAGTACCACAAAACTTAATTAAAATATTAGTAGTATCATTCCTAATTGCACTACTTTTACAAGCTGTTGAATCGCCTAAATCATTATTAACCTTTATCTGATTATATTTTGCTATTTTAGAAACATCTGAATCATCAACAAATATATAAAAAATTAACCCGACTATAATTAAAAATAATATAGCATAAATTGCAACAGTATTTTTCTCCACTATTTTCACAAAATTTTTTACCCTTTTCATAAATCTTCCTCCATTATTAAAATTATATCATATTTACAAATCTTTTTGACTAATTTTTTAAATTTATTATTATTTATGATATAATTTTATAAATGAGGTGCTGTATGAAAAAGAAAACAATTATATACGTAGTAGTGAACATAATTTTAGCAATACTTACAGGGTTATTATCTATTAAAGCTCCCGACGATTTACTTGCGACTATCAGTAAATACTTTAGTCTTACATTTGCTGTTTTGGCTTTTATAATATTATTAGTTAATTTATATAGAAGATTAGTTAAAAAAGATATTAGTAAATTTTTAATAATTATTAGTACACTTATTTATGCCGCTTTTAGCGTAGCATATGGAATTATTATTTATGCTACAATAGGTGGAGTAATCTTAAAAATTATTTTTATGATAATGTTTTATATTTCTTTAATAGCACTTATACTTGTATATTCTTCTATATTTTACTTTTGGATTGTTAAAAGCAATATAAAATATATAGTAAGAATGTTAGTTACTTTGTTAACTATAGTTGCCTTATGTTTAATATTTACTCTTGTTTCTAAACACATTGATGTAAGTAATATATTATTAATTATACTTAATTTTGTGTATGTAACATCTATATTAATATTAAGTGCATTTTTAATTATATTTATAGTTTATAAACTAGTTTTACCAAATAATAAAAAGTAACTTTAGGTTGCTTTTTTTGTGCGTTTTTATGGTAAACATATATTAAAAATGGTATAATTAAATAGGTGATAATATGGTAGAAAAAAGAATGCAAGAACTTATAGAATTAATCAATAAAGCTAATTATGAGTATTATACTTTAGATGCTTCTACTATAACAGATCAAGAATATGACAGATATATGCAAGAACTTTTATCTTTAGAAGAAAAGTATCCTGAGCTTATTAGGGATGATTCTCCAAGTGTTAGAGTTGGTGGTAAAATACTTGCTGAATTTACTAAAGTTACGCATGAAATACCAATGCTAAGTTTAAGTAATGTCTTTAATGAAAGTGATATAATTTCGTTTGACGAAAGAGTAAGGAAAGAAGTAAGTAATCCTATATATGTAGCAGAACTTAAAATAGATGGTCTTTCAGTATCTTTATTATATAAAGAAGGAAAACTTGTTAGAGCAGCGACTCGTGGAGATGGTGTAACAGGTGAAGATATAACGAACAATGCTAAAACTATTAAAAGTATCCCGCTTACTTTAACAAGCCCTGTTGATATTGAGGTTCGTGGCGAAATATATATGAGTAAAAAATCATTTAATGATTTAAATGAAGAAAAAAGAAAAAATAATGAACAAGAATTTGCTAATCCAAGAAATGCGGCTGCTGGGTCAGTTAGACAATTAGATTCCAGTATAGCAGCATCAAGAAATTTAGACTGTATAATATATCATTTACCTAATCCTTTAGACTATGGTATTCATTATCATTATGAAGCACTTGATTATATGAGAAAATTAGGATTAACTGTTAGTTCAAATAATACTAAAGTTAACGGTATAAGTGAACTTTTAGAATATATAGAAAATTGGACAGTAAATAGAGATACACTTCCATATGAAATAGATGGTATTGTAATAAAACTTGATAATATAGATAATCAAAAAAGATTAGGTTATACTGCTAAATATCCAAAATGGGCTACAGCCTATAAATTCCCGGCTATGAAAGTTTTAACAAAATTAAAAGAAATTAAATTAACAGTAGGTAGGACAGGTCAAGTAACACCTAATGCTATACTTGAACCAGTTAGATTAATGGGCAGTGTAATATCAAAAGCTACTCTTCATAATGAAGAGTATATTAAGATGAAAGATATTAGAGAAGGCGATGTAGTATCTATTATAAAAGCTGGTGATGTAATCCCTAGAGTTGAAGAAGTAGAAGTTTCGAGAAGAGATGGCTCACAAAAAGAATTCATTATGCCACATGTTTGTCCTATATGTGGTAGTATCTTAAAGAAAACGGAATCAGCATATTATTGTGTTAATGATAAATGCGATAAAATCAAAATAGAACAGCTTATTCAT
The DNA here is from genome assembly GCA_023430885.1 of Bacillota bacterium. Lineage (GTDB taxonomy): Bacteria > Bacillota_I > Bacilli_A > RF39 > UBA660 > RGIG4266. The sequence goes on along the minus strand of JAEYYH010000040.1, from coordinate 36,260 downwards.
TATGCTAGTAGAGATGCTATGAATATTGAAGGATTTGGCGATTCTATTGTTGAGGATTTCTATAATATGGGTTATTTAAGAAGTATTCCTGATTTTTATAAATTAGAGAAGTTTAAAGAAGAATTAATGGAACTTGAAGGATTTGGCTTTAAGAGTATTAATGGTTTACTTGAAGAAATTGAAGAAAGTAAGAATACCTCATTAGAGAGATTATTATTTGCTTTAGGAATCAGACATGTTGGATCTAAAACAGGTAAAATACTTGCTAAAAACTTTAAGAATTTAGATAACATAATGAATGCATCGGAAGAAGAATTATTAAAAATAAATGATGTTGGTGATATAATCGCCAAAAGTGTTTATGATTATTTTAAAGATGAAGATAATATCAAAATGATTGATGAACTTTTACAGTGTGGTATGAATAAGTATTACACAAAAATAGAAACAAAAACTAATGATGAAATAAACGGTAAGACATTTGTTCTTACTGGAGCACTTGAAACAATAACACGCGAGGACGCTACTGAAACAATTGAAAATTTAGGTGGAAAAACAAGTTCTAGCGTAAGTAAAAAAACAAGTGTTGTTATAGTGGGTGAGAGTCCAGGAAGTAAATACGAAAAAGCTAAAGAACTTGGCATTACTATTTGGACTGAGCAGGAGTTTATAGAAAAAATCAAAGAAGTTTAACCTTTGACTTTTTCTTTACACTAAAATGATTATAAAAATTTACAATCAATAATTTTGTTGCTTAAGACAGTCGAAGATTGACAGCTTATGTGTTATAATAATTTAGAAGTATAGTAGAAATGGTAGGAGAGATAAAATGAAAGTTTCTAAGGGCTTTACTTTAATTGAATTGTTAGCTGTTATATTAATATTGGGGATAATTGCATTAATTGCAATACCTGTTGTTACGAATATAATAGATCAAGTGAAAATGAATTCACTAAAAGAGACAACAAATAATATGGTTTCTAGTGCATCAGATGCATGCTCAACAGCATCATTAAGAAATTTGCCAGGAGCAGAAAGTTATATTGTTGCAGGTGGTTCACTTAATAAAGATTTAAAATTAAAAGGGAAACTTCCTGATAATGGTTCACTAGCTGTTGATTCAGACTGTAAAGTTACAGGATATATGTATAGAGATAAATACTGTGCATATACTGTGTCCGATAAAGTAAAGGTTGAAAAAGCAACTTATGAAGAATGTTTAACAAAAAATGATTTTCCAAAATTAATATCAAATGTAGTTAAAGTTGGTGATTATGTTTCATATGATGCTGGAAAATGGAATAATTCAATTGCTACAACTGCAATTGAAGCTGACAGTTTTGGTGGATATGGTTCTGGAAATAGTAAGAATTCAGGTTTAGATTGTGCAAGTAGTGGCAGTATTGTAATAAACAACAGTGGCTGGCGAGTTTCTGATATTAACTCTTCTAGTAAAGTTGTTCAGTTAGTACATGCTGGTACGCCAGAATGTTACAATAAAACAACTTGGGGTAGTATTCCAACGTCGACTGAAGTTCTTTTCAATAGAAGTTATTCAATGTATTTGAATAAGGAATATGCTACAAGTGCATCTATTTTAACAAAAGAGCAAGCAGAAAAAGTACAAGGTAGTACCATTGCAGTAGGTGATGGATTTTATGACGAATATAATAATGTTTTAAAAGCAGGTGGATTATATTATTTTCCAAATGCTCCACTTACTAATGCTAACCATTTAGTTTATGTTCAACCTGGTGGTTATGTATCTTCTATGGGAAGTGGTCTTGCAGGTATTAGACCAGTAGTTAATTTGAAAAATTCAGTTTATGTTACTGGTGGAACAGGGACTAAAAATGATCCATATATAATAAAAAATTATGGTACTGATACATATAAAGATGCGAGATTTACAGGATATTGGTTTAACTGGAATAATGAGAATGCTGATCCAGCTTTAGATACAGCTACTAATTTAAAATTAAAAGATGTTCCAACTTACTATGATTATGTAAATGTTGCTTTTGGTATCACTGCTACTGGTAGTGAAAACGGAACTATTGATTTTAGTGTTGATGAGTATTTAGCATCTCATTTAGGTGGATATACTAAAGAAGAATTTATTTCAGATGTTAATACACTTAAGCAAAGAGGACAAAAAGTTATTTTATCAATTGGTGGTGCTTCTGCATCAATAACATTAGATAGTGATGCAGATGTAAATAGATTTATTGATTCAACAGAAGCTTTAATAAATGAGTATGGTTTTGATGGAATTGATATTGACATAGAAAATACAATTAATACTGCAAATTTAGAGAAAGCTATTAAAGGTGTTCTTGATAAACATGATGATGATTTTATATTAACATTTGCAATTGAAACTGTTGATTTTCAAGTTAATGCAAATGCAAAAGCACAAGGTAGATATTTAGATATGATTTTAAATCTAAAAAATGATATAGATTTAGTTAATATTCAAGTATACAATACTGGATCACAGTATGGAATCGATAGAAAAGATTATACACCAGGAACTTTGGATTTTGCAGTTGCAATACCAACAATTTTACTTGAAAAAGGATTAAGAGAAGATCAAGTAGGTCTTGGAATTAACTCTAATTCAACAAAAACAGGTTATATTGTACCTTCTATGGTAGTTTCTACATACACAGCATTAAAAACAGGTGTTTGCAGTGGTTGTAGTACATTTATATTACCAACTTCATATAAACATTTTGGTGGTGTTATGCTTTGGGGAATAAATGAAGATGTATATCAAGATGAACAATTTGGTAGTGTAATTAAAGATATTGTAAATTAAGAGACTAAGGTCTCTTTTTTATATAACGTAATATTATAAGGAATATATTTTAAATATATATGTAAATTAATGTATATTTTTATCGAGAAAGTGCCATAAATATGATATAATTGAAGAGTGCAAAGTGAGGTTGATGAGCATGGGAAAATGGAAAAATTTTAAAGGAACAAAATGGCAAAATGAAATAGATGTTGCGGACTTTATTAAAGAAAATTATCATGAATATACAGGTGATGAGGCCTTTTTAAGTAAACCTACTGAAAAGACAAATAGAGTTTGGAATAAATGCGAAGAACTTTTAAAGGAAGAACTAGCAAAAGGAGTACTTGATATTGAAACTGCTATAGTATCTGGAATTAATAATTATAAACCAGGTTATATAAGCGGTGATGATGACGTTATTGTAGGTCTTCAAACTGATGCTCCACTAAAAAGAATAGTTAATCCATATGGTGGAATGAGAATGGTAAAAGATTCTCTAAAAGCTTATGGCTATACATTAGATGAAAACATTGATAGAGATTTCTCTAAATATCGCAAAACACACAATGATGGTGTATTTGATGCTTACACTGCGGATATTAAAAAAGCAAGACATGTAGGTCTTTTAACAGGCTTACCTGATGCTTATGGCCGTGGTAGAATTATTGGCGATTATAGAAGAATAGCTCTATATGGTATAGATTATTTAGTAGCAAAGAAAAAAGAAGATTTACTTAAACTTGAACAAGGTGAAATTAGTGAATATGTAATTCGTTTAAGAGAAGAAGTAAGTACTCAAATTAGAGCACTAGCTGAAATTAAAGAAATGGCAAAAACTTATGGTTTTGATATATCTAACCCAGCTGCTAATGCTAAAGAAGCAGTACAATGGACTTATTTTGGTTATTTAGCTGCTATTAAAGAAAATAATGGAGCAGCAATGAGCTTAGGTAGAACTTCGACTTTCTTAGATATATATATTGAAAGAGATTTAGAAGATGGTATATTAACTGAAGCAGAAGCTCAAGAATTAGTTGATCAATTTATAATTAAATTAAGATTAGCTAGACATTTAAGAACACCTGATTATAATGAGCTATTTGCAGGAGATCCAACTTGGGTTACTGAATCACTTGGCGGTATGCTAGATGATAACCATTCATTAGTAACTAAAACATGTTTTAGATATTTACATACACTTACTAATTTAGGAAGTGCACCAGAACCAAATATGACAGTTTTATGGGATGATAAATTACCAGAAAGTTGGAAGAAATATTGTGCTAAAATGTCAATTGATACTGATGCTATTCAATATGAAAGTGATATATTAATGAGACCAATACATGGATCTGATTACGCTATTGCTTGTTGTGTATCAGCTATGACAGTTGGTAAAGAGATGCAATTCTTTGGAGCTCGTTGTAATATAGCAAAAGCCTTATTATACTCTATTAACGGTGGTGTTGATGAGAAAAAAGGTGATCTAGTAGTTGAAGGTTTTGAAAAAATGACTGATGAAGTATTAGATTACGACAAAGTTATGGCTTCATACGATAAGATGTTAGATAAAGTAGCTAAGACTTATGTTGACGCTATGAATATTATTCATTTTATGCATGATAAATATGCTTATGAAGCAGGTCAATTAGCGTTACATGATACTGATCCAGATAAATTAATGGCTTTTGGTATCGCTGGTTTCTCAGTAGCAATAGATTCCCTATCTGCTATTAAGTATGCTAAAGTTAAACCAATTCGCGATGAAAATGGTATAGCAATTGATTTTGAAATTGAAGGAGATTTCCCTAAATTTGGAAACGATGATGATAAAGTTGATACAATTGGTATTGATTTAGCAAAAAGATTTTATAATAAACTTGCTTCACACAAGTTATATAAGAATGCTAAACATACTTTATCAATTTTAACAATAACATCAAATGTTGTTTATGGTAAAAAAACTGGTGCTACTCCAGATGGAAGAAAAGCTGGTCAAGCTTTCGCTCCAGGGGCAAATCCAATGCATGGAAGAGATGTTAGTGGTGCACTTGCTTCACTTAACTCAGTAGCCAAAATACCTTATACAAATATTTGTGAAGATGGAATATCAAATACATTCTCAATTATTCCACAAGCTCTTGGAAATGAAGATAATGCTAGAATAACTAACTTAGTTCGTATTTTAGACGGATACTTTAAGCAAGGAGCTCATCATTTAAATGTAAATGTTTTAAATAAGGAAACTCTTGAGTATGCTATGGATCATCCTGATGAATATCCTAATTTAACAGTTCGTATATCTGGTTATGCTGTTAGATTTAATAGATTAACTAGAGAACAACAACTAGAAATTATTTCAAGAACATTCCACGGTACAATGTAATGACTGGCTATATTGATTCTGTTGAAACAATGGGATTGGTAGATGGTCCTGGAATAAGATTTATAGTATTTATGAAAGGATGCAAACTTAGATGTTTGTACTGTCATAATCCTGAAACATGGACTATGGATAATGCTGTAAGTATTGATAGTGAAGAATTATTAAAAAGAATAAATAAATATCATAATTATTATATAGATGGCGGAGTTACTTTTAGTGGCGGTGAACCATTATTACAACCTGACTTCTTAATAGACATGCTTAAAAAATGTAAGATGATAAACTTACATACAGCATTAGATACAGCAGGGGTAGGTATTGGTAATTATGAAGAAATACTTAAATATACTGATTTAGTTATACTTGATATTAAAGCTTATAAAGAAGAAGAATATAAATATTTAACTGGAAGTACTATGGAGGAATTTAATAAATTTTTAAATGTTTGTCAAAGACTTGAAAAGAAACTATGGATTAGACAAGTAGTAGTACCAGGCATTAATGATACTGAAGAATATTTTTTAGGATTAAAAGAATATTTAAAAGGTATTAAAAATATAGAAAAAATAGAGCTTCTTCCATACCATTTGTATGGAGTTGATAAATATAAGACTTTGGGTATTCCATATAAACTTGAAGGTGTACCTCCAATGAATCAAGATAGATTAAATGAGTTAAATGAAATATTAAAAGGAGATTAAATATAATCTCTTTTTTTGACTTTTCTTAATATATAAAATATAATTGATATAGATAGTTGGTGTTAAAGTGAAACAAAAAATAATAGAATGTTATGATCAAGATGATTTAGAAAAATTTTTGATATTATTTAGAGAAAAATTTTCTAAATTGATGCGAACAAGAGATGATTATAAAAATAAGAGTGTGTCTGTGCATAACATGACTATGAAAGAGCTAAGTAAAATTTTTTTGTATATGATGAAAGATGTTAAAAAAAGAAAAAAATATATTAATGCTTTATTATTAGAAAATGAAGATATAAAATCTTTAATAGCTTGTTACTGTTTAAGATACGGTATATATAGAATAAAATCTAGAAGAATACTACGAAAAATAAATAAAACAACAAAAAACCCATTACTTGAATTTAGTACGGAAATGTCCCTTAAACAATATAATTTATTTTATAGAGGAAAATTTGAAGAAGAAGATTAAATATAATCTTCTTTTTTTATGCATATAATTACTAGGTGATGAAATGGAATTTAATAAATTAGTTATGATTACAGATGGTATAATACTAAATTATACAAATGAAACATGTAATAATATAGTTACAGATACAAGAGAAATATGTAATAATGATGCCTTTATACCTTTAATTGGTAAAAAAGAAGATGGTTCAATATATTTAGAAGAAGCTGTCAAAGAAGGAGCAAATATTATATTTGTAACAGACAGCGATATAAAAAAATATTTAAATATTAATCCAGATATTGGAATAATTAAAGTAGATAGTGGTTTAGGAGCACTTAAAAAAATTGCTTTATATTATAGAAACATGTATCAAGGAAAAATAGTAGCCATAACTGGCTCTAACGGAAAGACTACTACCAAAGAAATGATAGCAAGTACTCTAAGTAGTAAATATACAGTATTTAAAAGTATTAAGAGTTATAATAATGTTATTGGTATATGTAAAATGCTTCTTAAATTAAAGGAAGAAGATATTGCAGTTTTTGAACTTGGTATGAACCATGCTGGTGAAATAAAAGAAATGGTTGATATATTAAAACCCGATATAGGTTTAATAACTAATATAGGTACTGCTCATATAGGCAATCTAGGATCAAAAGAAGAAATACTTAAAGCAAAACTAGAAATAACCGAGAATGGTTTAGATATGTTATTTGTTAACAGCGATGATGAATATCTAAAATATGTTTTATATCCAAATATTACTAATTATAGTATAAGTGATATTGATTATTTAGAAAGTGATAATAATATTGTTATTTATGTTGATGATACTGAAATAAAAGTTAATACCTATGGTAAACATAACCTTTATAATATCTGTAGCAGTATAGCCATAGCAAAATATTTGAAATTATCAACTAACGAAATAAAAAAAGGTTTAGAAGAATATCAGAGCTTTCGTATGAAGAAAACAATTATTAAAAATACTTTAATTATTGATGATAGTTATAATGCAAATCCTGAAAGTATGAAGGCCGGTATTGATTATATAAATACTTTAGATTATAAAAATAAAATATTAGTACTCGGGGATATGCTAGAACTAGGTATAGATAGTTCATATTATCATAAGCAAGTAGGAGAATATATAAGAAAAACTAGCATTACAAAAGTATATACTTTCGGTAAAGATTCTAAGTACATTGGCAATAGCTGTCAAAAAATAAGTAATCATTATATTGAAAAAGATTATTTAGCTTTAGATTTAAAAGAAGATCTTGGAGAAGATACAGTTGTATATTTTAAAGGGTCAAGAGCCATGGGATTAGAAGAAATAATTGAAAAAATAAGATAGTTATACTATCTTTTTTGTATATTTTGACATCTTTTTAATAAAATGTTAAAAAGAGAGTTGACATTTTAAAATGTTTTTAATATAATGTTAATAACAAGAGAAAAAACTCTTGATATATTTTAAAATATGTTATTAACAAAAAGATAATAACATAAAGAAAGAGAGAGATAATATGAAATTAGAAGAAAAAAAACAAAGACTAGAAGAATTAAAAAGTCTACTTATTATTGTAGACATGGTTAATGGGTTTGTTAGAGAAGGAATGATGGCTGATAAATATATAGAACATATAATTCCAGAACAAATTAGATTAATCAAAGATTTACAAAAAGATGAAGGTTTAGCTTTTATAAAAGATACTCATAAACCAGGATGCAAAGAATTTGATAGATATCCAGTTCACTGTGTTGAAGGGACTAGAGAATCAGAATTAGTTGATGAATTAAAACCTTATGAAAAAGATGCTTTAGTATATAAGAAAAATTCGACAAGTACTATATATGCTCCAAACTTTATTGAAGATATCAATATGATGAAAAATTTAAAACAAATAATAATTGCGGGATGTTGTACTGATATATGTGATCTAAATTTAGCAGTACCACTTCAAAACTACTTTGATGAAATGGATAAAAGGATTAACATTATTGTTCCTACTAACGCAGTAGAAACTTATGATGCTCCAAATCATAATCGTGATGAATATAACGCTATGGCTTTTAAGATAATGAATCAAGCAGGAATACAATTAGTTAAAAAATATGAAAGAGGTAATAACAATGGAAAATAATGAAACAATGATGACAGATTTATATGAACTAACAATGGCTCAAACATTCTTTAATGATAACAAATTAGATGAGAAAGTTTACTTCGATGGATTCTTTAGAAAGATACCATTTGAAAATGGTTATGCCCTAATGGGTGGTGTAGATAACATCATTAAGTATATTCAAAATTTGAAATTTACAAATAAAGATATCGAATATTTAAGAAGTTTAGGACAATTTAATGAAGGATTCTTAAATTACCTAAAAGATTTTAAATTTACAGGTGATATTAAAATAGTACCAGATGGTACTCCAGTATTTGCTAATGAACCAATTATTACAGTAAGAGCTAATTTGATTGAAGCTCAGATTATTGAAACAGCAGTCTTATCTTATTTAAATAGTTGTATTAAATTTACTACAGCAGCTAAAAGAATGACAGATGCTGCTGGAGAAACTCCAATTATGGAATTTGGTGCTAGAAGAGCAGATGGTCCAGAGGCAGCAGTACTTGCTAGTAAATGTTCTTATATAGCTGGTTGCTGTGGTACATCTAATGTAAAAGCTGGTAAAGAGTATGGTATTCCAGTAATGGGAACTATGGCACATTCAATGGTAACTGAAGAAGATAGTGAATATGAAGCATTCTTAAAATATGCTAAAACATATCCAAATAATACAGTATTTTTAGTAGATACATATGACACTTTAAGAAGTGGTATTCCAAATGCTATTAAAGTAGCTAGAGATTACTTAATACCTAATGGCTACACACTTAAGGGAATTAGAATTGATTCAGGAGATTTAGCTTATCTTTCAAAAGAAGCTAGAAAAATGCTTGATGAAGCTGGATTCCCTAATACTAAGATTTGTTTATCAAATGGTCTTGATCCATTTACAATAAAGTCTTTAAAAGAGCAAGGGGCAGTTATTGATAGTATTGGTGCTGGTGATAATATTGCAGCTCCAAAAGAAAGAGTTGGTGTTGTTTATAAACTAGTTGGAAAAGAAGAAAATGGCAGCATTACTCCAAAGATTAAATTAAGTAATGACATAGCAAAAATGATTAACCCAGGATATAAAAAAGTATATCGTTTCTATGATAAGAAAACAGGTTATGCACTAGGAGATGTAATCGCAATACATGATGAATTAATACCAAGTGATGTATTTACTTTAATTGATCCGGAAAATGAATTAAATATGAAAGTAATTAGAAATTATGAAGTAAAAGAACTACAACAACAATTATTTAAAGATGGACAGTTAGTATATAATGATCCAACAATGAAAGAAAAACAAGATTACTGCAATAAACAAATGGATACATTATACCCAGAAGTTAGAAGAATAGAAAAACCACACAAATACTATGTTGACTTAACTAAAGATTTATTAAATTTAAAGAAACAGTTGATCCTTGAACATAGACAGAATGTGGAAGAAAGAAATAAGGAATTAGTAAAACATGCGTAAAGAAAAATTAGAAGAATTAAAAAAGTATATTGAAGAATTAAAAACTATTCAGATATCTGAAAATAGAAATGCTAAAGGATTTCTAAATGTTGAAAGATACAATTTTACTTTAAATAATGGTCAAACAATTAAAAGAGATAAAATACTTAAAAATAAAGAAGATGGTAGTGCAGCTATTGTACTTCCTGTAACTACAGAAGGTGAAATTATTCTATCAGTTGAGCCTAGAGTATTTACTAAAAGAACAGTTGGGGTAGATTTACCTGCAGGGTATATTGAATTAGGAGAACAACCTGAAATAGCTGCAAGAAGAGAACTTTTAGAAGAAACAGGTTATAGTGCAAATGAAATGATTAAACTTGGTAGTTTTTATCAAGATCAAGGTTGCTCAGCAGCTCTCAATCATTACTTCTTAGCAAAAGATTGTAAGAAAGTAAGTAAGCAAAAATTAGATGAAGGTGAATTCGTTAAGTACTTTATATGTACTTACGAAGAGGCTTTAGAACTAGTAGAAATGAATTATATAGAAGGATTAAATAGTGCTTATGCTTTAGAAAAAGCAAAAGAGTATATAAAGAGGAGATAGTTATGAAAAAGGAAGATTTAAGATTAATAATACTTGATAATATAGAAGATTTTGGTAGTAAGACAAATGATTATTTAAAAGAATTAAGAAAAGCTAATGAAGATTATATTATTCCTATTACTAGAGACAGATTTAGTAATGGTGAAGGAAAAATAAAGATAGGTGGTACAGTAAGAGATAAAGATATTTATATAATAAGTGATGTTGGTAATTATGATATTACTTATAATATGCATGGTTTTACTCATCATATGTCACCTGATGAACACTTCCAAGATATAAAAAGAGTAATATCTGCAATAAGCGGATATTCTTCTAAAATAACACTTGTAATGCCACTTTTATACGAATCAAGACAGCATAAAAGAAAAGGAAAAGAATCTTTAGACTGCGCTATAGCACTTAAAGAACTTGAAGCACTTGGTGTAAATCATATAGTTACCTTTGATGCTCATGACCCTAATGTTGCTAATGCAATCCCAAATCTTCCTTTTGAAAACTTCTATCCAACACATGATATATTAACTGACTTAGTTGCAAATGAAGATATTAATAATTTACTTGTTGTAAGTCCAGATATGGGGGCTATGGAAAGAGCTAGATACTATGCAGAAATGCTTGGTAGTGATGTAGGGGTATTTTATAAAAGAAGAGATTTAAGTAAAGTAGTAAATGGTAAAAATCCTATTGTAGAACATGTTTATATGGGAGCCGATGTAAAAGGTAAAAATATAATCGTTGTTGATGATATGATTGCAAGTGGTTCATCAATGATAGAAGTTGCTTCCTTATTAAAAGAAAAAGGTGCTGCTAAAGTTTACTTTGTTGCAACATTCGCACTTCTTACTGAAGGCCCCGATGCTTTTATTAAAGCTTATAGTGAAGGTTTATTTAATAAACTTTATACAACAAACTTATCTTATGTATCAGAAATTATAAAAAAGGAAACTTGGTATCAAGAAGTGGATTGTTCAAACAGAATGGCAAGAATTATAGATGCATTAAACAATAAAGAATCTTTAAAACCATTATTTAATGGTAAACAAGAAATTCTAGATATGGTAAAGGAAAAAAATAATAAATAATATGAAAAGTTTACAAGTATTAACACCAGCTAGAAAGTGCATATTTAATTGTCCATTTTGTATTGCTAAAACTCATAAACATAATAATCTTTTTGATAACAACTACAAAGATAAATATGACTTTTGGAAAGATAATTATATTAAAATCTTAAATAATAATACTGATTTAAAAACTGTTGTTATAACTGGTACTAATGAACCAATGCAAGATCAAGATTATGTGGAAGAAGTTATTAAAATAACTCGTGAAAACAGACCTGATATACAAATTGAATTACAAACAAGAATCTATAAAAAAACAGATATCTTTAATGAAATAGATATCGTAGCTTACAGTATTAGTGATTTTAAATTACTAAATAAAATAGATGTAGTAGATAAGGGAGCAAGATATGTTCTTATATTAACAAATACATTTGATAACAAATTACTTAAAGATATTTTAAAAGAAGTTCCAAAAAAAGTAAAACAAATAACTTTTAAAGTATTACATGATAGTAAAGGTGTTAATCCAGTAATTGATGAATGGATAAAGAATAATAAAATTTCACTAAATACAGTGACATACTTAAAAGAAGAAATAGAAAATTATAATGGAAAAATTTCTATTGTATTTGATGAAAACTGTATGGATGCAGAAAATAGATATATGGTTTTCCGTGAGGATGGACTATTATATAAAGATTTTGATAGTAATAAGCCAGTAGAATTATAAGGAGGATAATTATGAGAATAGGTATATTTGGAGGATGCTTTAATCCACCACATAAAATGCATAAAAGTATAGCTTTAGAGCTTATTAACAATAATTACTTAGATAAAGTTATATATGTACCAACTGGTAATAAATATAATAAAACAGATTTAATAAGCGATGTAGATAGATTTAATATGCTTAATCTTATGTGTCAAAATAATGCTAGTTTAGATGTATCAAATTATGAATTTAATAATACTCTAACATATACTTATCAAACATTAGATCACTTCAAAAAAGAATATCCAGATGATGAAATATATTTTATTTGCGGAGCTGATAATATACTAGATGTTCAAAATTGGAAGAACAGTAATTATCTTTTAAAAACATACAAATTTATTGTTATTAATAGAGATAGTAAAGATATAAGTAAAGTAGTTAATAAATATAAAAATAAAATTACGATTGCTAATATAAAAGAACTAGATGTTTCTTCAACAAAAATAAGAAATGAAATTAAATTAAATGATTTAAATTATTTAGAAAGGCTTCTTGACAAAGAAGTTCTAGATTATATAATTTTTAATAAATTATATGACAATTAGGAGGAAAAGAAATGAAAAAAATATTAAAAGCTTTCACTATATTTGAATGGATAATGGTATTAATTGTAACAGTTTTTACAATATACTTTTGTATAATTGATAAGACAAATTCTTGGTTATATCTTATTATTGATGCAGTAGCAGCAATAAGTGGGATAGTATGTGTAGTACTATGTGCTAAGGGAAAGAAGAGTCAATACATATGGGGATTATTTAATATAACTTGTTATATTATAATAGCTTGGATTAATAGATATTATGGTGAAGTTATGCTTAATGGTCTATATTATTTACCTTCACAGTTTATTGGTTTTTATTTATGGGGAAAGCATACAAACAAAATAACTAATAATGTTGAGGGAAAGAAGTTAACTTTTCAAAAAACAGTATTATGCTTAGTTGTATGTTTGATAGCAATATTTACATATAAACTATGTTTAGATTTTCTTGGTGGCAAAAGTACACTTTTAGATAGTTCTTCTACAGTTATATCTATTGTTGCTAATTTACTTATGTTATTTAGATATCGTGAACAATGGCTTTTATGGATAATTATAGATATTATTACAGTTGCTATGTGGGTAATAGCTAATGATTTAATAATGGTAACAATGTGGTCTGTTTATTTATTAAATGCTTTCTATGGGTATTTTAACTGGACAAAGTTAGCAAAAAACGGTGGTGATAAACTTGAATAAAATTGGTATGTATGGTGGTAGTTTTAACCCACTTCATTTAGGACATGTAAATGATATTATTAAAGCAAGCAATATGTGTGAAAAACTTTATGTGGTGTTAAGTGTTAGTAGTGATAAAAATGAAATTGATCATAGAGAAAGATATATGTGGTTAAAAAATATAACAAGTGATATGAGTAATGTAGAAGTTTTTGAAATCTATGATAATAGTAATTCTAAAGATAGTTATAACTGGATAAAAGGAGCTGATGAAGTAAAAACAATTATTAATAAGAATATTGATATTGTATTTGCTGGTTCTGATTATGAAGGTAAAAATATTTGGGAAAGATTATATCCTAATAGTATAATTAAATATTTCTCTCGTGATGAAATTAATATATCTTCTACACAAATAAGAACTAATCCATATCAATATTTTGATTATTTACCAAAGTGTGTTCAGAAATATTATACAAAAAAAGTATGCGTAGTAGGAACTGAGAGTTGCGGCAAATCAACACTAGTACGTAATTTAGCTAAATACTTTAATACGAATTATGTTAGTGAAGCTGGAAGAGATATATGTGAAGAAGCTGGCGGAATTGACAATATGCAGACTTATCATTATTTAAAAATACTACTAGAGCATAAAAGAATGGAAGAAACTAGCTTGGAAACAGCAAACAAAGTTTTATTAATTGATACAGATAGTTTAGTAACTTTGTATTATTATATGTTAGGTTTTGAAAATAATATGAATGATGCTATAAGAGAAATAGCAAAGAATATATCAAAATTAAATGAATATGATTTATATATATTTTTAGAGCCTGACGTGAAATGGGTACAGGATGGTACTAGAACTTATGGTGAAACAGAAATCAGAGAAAAAAATAATATATTACTCAAAAAAATATTTGAAGATAATAATATTAAATATATCAGTGTTTCTGGTAATTATGAACAAAGATATGAAGAAACAAAAAAACTTATAAAGAAAATCATTTAGATATAAAGTATATTTAATTTTTTTTAAGAATGTGTTATAATTAAAATGTTAAAAAGAGGTGCTATATGTACGGTGCGATTATAGGTGATGTTGCTGGATCTTATCCAGAAGTATTAGAGATGAACGCAAAAAAAGATAAAATAAAAAGATCAGTAATGGAAAGAAAACTAATCATGGATAAAAGTGTTCCACTTTTTAATGAGAATAGTTCATGTACTGATGATTCAGTTCTTACTTGTGCTATTGCTGATGCAATACTAAATAATAAAGATTATGGAACTACTTTGAAAGAATATGGATTAAGAGAAGTTGATATGGGCAAAGATCTTTATGGTCGTAGTAGATTTGGTAAAAGTTTTACCGAGTGGATAACAGGTGATTATATAGGAGATAGTTATGGTAATGGTAGTGCTATGCGAATTTCACCAGTAGGATTTCTATTTGATGATTTAGATAAAATTAAAGAGCAGTCTTATAAAGCAACCATGCCTAGCCATAATCATCCTGATTCTTTTAACGCAGCTGAAGCTGTTGCAGTATCAATATATATGCTTAACTGTAAAATATCTAAAGAAGAGATAAAGAAATATATTGAAAGACATTACTTCTCATTAAAATTCAATCTAGCTGATTTAAGAGAAGATTATATATTTACTAGTAAAGCAACTGGTTCTGTACCACAAGCTATATACTGTTTTCTAATATCAAATGATTTTGAAGATGCGATTAGAAAAGCTATTTCAATTGGTGGAGATACTGATACTATAGCAGCTATAACAGGTTCGCTAGCAGAAGCTTACTATGGTGTACCAGAATATCTTATAGAAGCAGTTAAACCTTATATTAAAGATTATATGTTTCCTATAATAGATAAATTTTATAATAAAGAAAAGAGTAAAGTATATGAAAAATGTAATAGAGATTTTAACAAAAAATAATAAAACAATTAGTACAATGGAATCCTGTACAGGTGGTGCACTTGTTAATGCTATCACTAATGTAGAAGGTGCAAGTGAAGTACTTAAATTTAGTGCTGTAACATACTCTAATGAATTTAAAATTAAAATGGGAGTAGATAGTAATATCATTGATAAGTACACTGTATACAGTATGGAAACGGCAGTAGAGATGGCTAAACACATAAGTAAGTATACTAATTCTAATTATGGCATAGGTATTACTGGTAAAATAAATAGGGAAGATCCAAATAATACAGGCGGATCAATAAATACTATATATGTATGTATATATGATAGAGATAATAATACTTATAATAAAATTTATATAGATGCTATAAAAGGTACTAGAGAAGATAATAAAAATAATATTATAAATATAATAACTAATGCATTACTAGAGATTATTAAATAAAAATATGTTATAATCAAAATAGATAAAAGAGGTGTAATTTATGGAAAAAGAATATAGAAGTGAAGAGGAGTTTTTAAAAGCATATGACTCAAGTATGTTTGAGAAACTATCAGTTACTACAGATATATTAATACTTAGTGTAGCAAATGGCGATCAAGAAAACTATCGTAAACTTAATCAAAAATATTTTAGTGTTCTTTTAGTTAAACGAAAAGAATACCCATTTAAAGATAAATGGTGTTTACCAGGAGGATTTGTCAAAATAGATGAATCACTTGATGATGCTGCTACAAGAATACTTGCAAATGAAACAAATTTGCATAATATATATACTGAACAGTTATATACATTTGGGGCAGTAAATAGAGATCCTAGAATGCGTATTGTAAGTACTTCTTATATGGCACTAGTAGATAAAAACAGACTAGATGATAAATTATATGATGATGCTTCTTGGTTTAATATAATGGTTCTAGAAGATGAAAAAACTATTGATGTAACTCTTGATAATGGTAAAGAAGAAATACACTTTACTATTAAAAAAACATTACATGAATTAACTACAGATAGATATAAATATGAAATAGTTAAGAATGATAAACTTGCTTTCGATCATCCTGTTGTTATAGTAGCAGGTATGGAAAGATTAAAAAATAAAATTGAATATACAGATATAGTATTTAACATGATGCCTGAATATTTTGCTTTAGGAGAACTTCAACAAGTATACGAAGTAATACTAGGAAAGAAACTATTAGATCCAGCTTTTAGAAGAATAATAGCAGATAAAGTAGAGAAAACGAATAAGGTAAAAACAGGTGGCGGTCATAGACCATCAGCATTATTTAGGTATAAAAATGATAAAAAGAATTAAGTTTTATCCTAATAATAGTGAAATATCTAATGAACTACTTAAAATGGCTACTAAAGAATTTTTAGAAGGTGGATTTGAAATAGTTGATGAGAATTATGAACTAGCTATTGCTATTGGTGGAGACGGATCATTTCTAAGAATGCTTAAAGAAAATAGTTTTAATAGTAATATATACTATGTAGGAATAAATACAGGTACTTTAGGTTTCTTGCAAGAAATAAAACCTAATGAAATATTAGAATTTATTAACAAGTTAAAGAAAGAAAAATATTCTATTGAACAAATAGCTATTCAAGAAACAACTGTAATAAATAATGATACTAATGATAAGTTTTATTCTTTAAATGAAATACTAGTAAGAGAAGGAAATTTAAATACTGTTTCTCTTGAAGTTAGAGTTGATGATGAATTACTGGAAAAATATGTTGGTGATGGCCTTATGGTTTCAACATCTGTAGGATCAACAGCATATAATCTTAGTTTTGGAGGTAGTATAGTCTATGGCTCACTTCCTACATTACAAATAACTCCAATCGCACCACTTAACTCAAAAGCTTATCGTGATTTATTAAATTCAGTTATAGTACCAGAAGATAATATAATTACTATGATACCTAGTAAAGAAAAAAAAGATTTATTAATTACTATAGATGGTAAAAATAAAGTATATAAAAATGTAGATAAAATTATAACAGTAGTGAATAATAAGCATATTAATTGCTTAAGATTAGATGATTATAGTTTTACAAAAATAGTGAATGAGAAGTTTTTAAAATAATTAAAGGCTTCTTTTTATTTAGATTTGACAAAAACACCAAATGTGATAAAATATTATACTGTTACAAAAACTATAAAACAAGGAAGGAGGACATGAATGAAAAAAAGCTTGATTGGTTATGTAGAACCAACAAAAATAGTCGAAGTAGTGGCGGCAGTAGAACCAGAAAAACTAGAAGAATTTTTTGATAGTATAAAAGACCATAACTTTGAAGAAGGCAGTGATTTAACATTGTCAAAGACATCAGATAAAATAGATGATGATAAATTAAGAATAGCAGAAGTCGGAAAAAGTAAACCCTATAGATTAAAAGAATTTAATGTTCTTCAGACTTCTGAAGACATAATAAATGCTTTAAGACAGGTATCAGAACAAGGAGTTTTTGATTTTGCATCATTTACTGAATTATTAGAATCGGATAGTAAACTTAATAATCCCGTAACTGCGGAAATTTTAAATAGGTTTATGGGATTATATGATTTTGAAAGAAAATCTGTTTTAGAAGAAGTAGCATTTGCATCTATTAAAAAAGCAATAAATGTATTTGGAGAGAAAAGAGATATAGACGATTTCAATGCATTGTTAAAATCATTATCCAACAATACTAGATTCTTAAGAAAGATAGGGAAAAATACTTTATTAAAAAACTTTGCAGAAAACTTGATTTTTCCAAGTAGTATTGACAAAACACTAGTAAGATAGTAGAATTAAAAGCGTAAAGTGTTGATTGGGACATAATTATTACTTATTTATAATAAAGCGATTAGGGACGGTGGAAGCCTAAATATAAACGTAATGATTCCTACCCATGAATGAAGTAGTAAATTACTTCCGGTTAGTAGCCGTTATATAATTAAGATAAATAGAGGATGGTACCGTGCGTTTAAGCACTCCTTAAACCATTCTTTTTTTGTATTTAGGAGGAAAAAATATGGCAAATAAAAAAATAACAAGTAGAGATGTTGACTTTGCACAGTGGTATACTGATGTTGTTACTGCAGCAAGATTAGCAGCTTATTCAAATGTAAAAGGATGCGTTATATTCGAACCAAATGGTTATGCTATTTGGGAAAGAATCATGCATGAACTTGATAAGAAATTCAAAGAAACTGGTCATCAAAATGTAGCGATGCCAATGCTTATACCAGAAAATTTAATGAATAAAGAAGGCGAACTAATTAACGGTTTTGCTCCAGAGGTAGCATGGGTTACTATGGGTGGTCAAAAAGAACTTGAAGAAAGACTATGTATAAGACCAACAAGTGAAACATTATTTAGTGATTACTATAGTGATGTAGTTAAATCATATAGAGATCTTCCAATGAAATTAAATCAGTGGTGTAGTGTAATGAGATGGGAAAAAGAAACAAGACCATTCTTAAGAAGTAGAGAATTCTTCTGGCAAGAAGGACATACAGTACACGCTACTAGTGAAGAAGCAGAAAAAGAAACAAAAGATATGCTTAATGTATATAGAAAGTTCTTTGAGGACTATTTAGCAGTACCAGTAATAACTGGACTTAAAACAGAAAAAGAAAAATTTGCAGGAGCTGAATATACTTATACAGTAGAAGCACTTATGCATAATGGGGTAGCACTTCAATCAGGAACTAGCCATTACTTTGGACAAAAATTTGCTAAAGCATATGACATAAAATTCTTAAATAAGAATAATGAACTAGAATATGTTTATCAAACATCTTGGGGTGTATCTAATCGTATGATAGGTGCTTTAATAATGGTTCATGGTGATGATAATGGATTAATATTACCTCCAAAGATTGCACCAAAACAAGTAGTTATTATACCAATAGGTGAAGATGAAAAAGTAACTAATACTGTAAATAATATATATGATGAATTAAATAGTGCAGGTATATCTGTTTATGTAGATAATACTGAGAAATCACCAGGATTTAAATTTGCTGAAGCAGAAGTTAATGGTATTCCAGTAAGAATTGAAGTAGGTAAAAGAGATCTTGAAACTAATACTATCACGGTAGCAAGAAGAGATACAAGTCAAAAAAGTACTATTTCTGTAGGTACGGATATAGTAACTTATGTTAATAATTTAATGAATGATATTCAAAGTAATCTATATAATAGAGCTTTAGAAAGACAAAACGAACTTACATTCGAAGCTAAAGATACTAATGAAGTTGAAAAAATAATGGAAGAACATCCAGGATTTATTAAAGCTGATTGGTGTGGCAGTCTTGAATGTGAAATGAAAATGAAAGAAATAAAAGGAACTAAATCAAGATGTATTCTTGAACATGAAAAACCATTAACTGGTAAGTGTGTAGTATGTGGTAAAGAAGCTAAACATTTAGTAGTATGGGGAATTCAATATTAAAAGAACTTCGGTTCTTTTTTTGTTCACAAAAGTCCATGATACATTGAAGTATGTCGAAAAAAGGTGTATATTGTAAATATGGAGTAAGAAGTATTAATCCTGTTATTAATACTTTGCGCTCTTTTTTTGTAAATATGAAACAGTTTATAATTTATTTAAGCTATTTTTAACTGCTATTTATTGCTATTAGGAGGTATGTATGAGTAAAATTTTTATAGGATTGATATTTATACTTTTTGATTTTAGATTATTCCTTTTTATATTAAATTTTAATATTTTTCCAGATTTTATTGGTTATATAATATTACTTTTAGGTATTTTAGAACTAAAAAAACGTTCAAAACATTATAAAAATATTATTCCAATTACAATTTTTATGATTTTTATTTCATCAATTATCTCAATTATCAATTTTTTGATGATAAAACTAAATCTTGTTGCGTATGAATTCATAAATATAATTACTACTGGTATTTTTATGTATTTATCATATGAAATTATTTTAGGCATTAAAGACATGGAAAAAGCAGATGATAATAATTACAAAGCAACAAATCTTTATAAAATATGGCAAGTATTACTTATAGTTTTATATGTTGGTTATTTATGTTTATTTATCCCAGGTTTTTCGGAAAATATGTTTATAACTATTATTATTTCGATAACAAATATTATAATGCTTTTAATATTTGTGATAGCTTTTTACATAACAAAGAATATATATAATAGTTATCATTAAATAAAACAACTAATCAAAAATAAAGGCAATTAAATCATGTTTAACAAATAAATATGGTTAGATATTAGAGTAAGGATGATAATATGAAAATAGAAGAGAGAACATATTTGATAATTAAGAAGGTAATAGATGAATGGGATCCTGTTGGGCTTTTAGAAGACGGTGCACCAGATGATGAATATAACCCTGAAATTAGTAGGTTAGTTAATGAAATAAAGGATATAGATTCTGCAAAGGAACTTGGCAAGCATATATATGATTTATTTTTAAAAATGTTTGGAGACGATATGAATACAAAAGCAAAAAATCTTTATGAATGTGAAAGTATTGCTAATTTAATACTAATAGGTTTAAAAAATATTAATAAATAAAGACATGAATTTACATGTCTTTTTCTTTTAAAATCTATTCACTTGTGCTAAAATATAGTAAGAATAGGTGATAACAATATGGACTTAATATTTATACTAGCACAAGTATTTGGGGTAATAGCGTGGTTTTTACTAGCTATAAGTTATTATAGAGAAAATACTAAAAGAATACTATATGTTCAGTTATTATCAATGTTTTTTTATAGCCTTAATTATTTATTTTTAGGAGCTTTTGTAGGAATAATAGTTATTGTAATAGAACTAATTAGGGATTATGCTTATTATAAGACAGATAAGGCTAATTTAGTGTTCTTATGTAGTATTCCTTTTTATCTTCTACTTGCTTATTTTGCAAGAAATAATTTAATATGGTTACTACCTATAATAGCAGGTGCTTTTGAAGGATTTACCCTTACTAAGAAAAAATATATAGTAGTACCAGGAGCAATTTTGGTATACACATTATGGATTATTTATGATATTGCAGTTATGTCTTATACAGGCGCTGTAACAGATGCTTTAATAGTTGCGTCAAATCTATTTATAATTATTGGATATATTATTAGAGTCCAAAGAATAAAAGACTTTAAGGTAATATCTAATCATCATATAGATAAGGATACTTTTGAAAGTATTTATTCATTAGATAAAAGTAATTATGATAAGCAAATATTATGGGATTCCAAGTACCAAGAGGATCTATATAACCGAAATAAAGACTCTTTTACTTTTATAAAGTATAAGAAAGAAATACTTGGATATGTTAATTATTTAGTGCTTGATAAAGAAGAATTTAATGAAATAGTTACTTTAAATAAGTTAAAGATAAATTATAACAAGGAAGATATATTAAATTATAAATTAGATAGTGATAACTATGTAATAATAGATTCAATTGTTATTAATCCTAATTATGAGAATAAAAAAGCAGTAAAGTTATTTTCTAATGCTATAAAAGATTATTTTAAAACAATATTAAAACAAGGATATAAAATAAGTGATATTATTGCAGTAGGAGTTACTGATTTTGAAAAAGATGTATTAAAAGCAACTTCTTTTACAGAAGTTAAAAAATTACAAAATAAACATATACTTTATATGTACAGTAAGAAGGGAAGTTAATAGTTATGGAAAAAGAAATGGTTAAGAAACTACATGATAGTAATACTAATAAGGTAATAATTGGTAATATAGATACTGGTAAGACTGGTAATGTTTTACTTCCTTTAGTAGACTACATGATAGAAGAAAAAGAGAATATCTTAATTATAGATTCTAAAGAAGAATATTATAAAACATATATTGAGCAGTTAAAGAAAGATAAGTATGAAGTTATTGTTTTAAATTTAAGAGATAGTAAGAATAGCAATACTTGGAATCCTCTTGAATATCCATATAAGTTATATAAAAGTGGTGATAAGGATTTAGCAATTGATTTACTTACTAAAATAGGTAAGATTATATTTTATGATGATTCTACTTCTGATCCATTTTGGTCTAACTCTGCTACTGACTTTTTCGTAGGTGTAGTACTTGGATTATTTGAAGATGCTAAAGTAAATGAAATGAATTTAAATAGTGTATTTAGCATATTTAATTCTGATAAGAAGATAAAAGAAACATATTTAATAAATAGATATTTTAGTTTAAAAGATAAAAACGATCCAGCTTATTTAAGCGCTTCTGGTACGGCTTTTGCGCCTAAAGAGACAAGGGCAAGTATTTTATCAGTAGCTAAGCAAAAACTCAAACCATATGTCTTTAAATACAGTTTAACTAATATGCTTGCTAAAAGTAATTTTGATTTTGAAAAATTAATTGATAAAAAGACAGCTATATTTATAATTACTAAAGATGAAAATACTGATATTAATTTATTAGCGTCAGTCTTTATTAGTAACCTATATACTTTAATTTTAGATAAAAAACAAAAGACTAAATATAATTTTATTTTAGATAATTTTGATACTTTAATAAATATAGATGGTCTTGTAGAAATGCTGAGTTCTTCAACATATAGAAATATTAATTTCTATATGGGTGTAAGAAATTATGATAACTTTATAAATACTTATGGCAGGGCAGTAGAGAATATTCTTACTGTTATAAATATGGAAAGTCATAGTGTTAAAATAGAGAATAATGGTACTGCTACTAAAACAGTTAAAGGTAGAAATCTATTAAAGAAAGATTTATATTTTACTGATGCAGAATATCCAAAAGCACCAAATAATAATTATAAACTATTTGACTTAGAAAAATTTGTTACTGATAAATTTATGGAACAAGTTGATAAACAAATAGAAAATATTACTAAAGGAGTAGACAAACTAGGTAAGAAAGTTAATGAAATAACAAGTGATTTAGGAATAGATGAAGTAATTGACAAAATTGATAAAAAAATAGCTGAATTATCAAAAGGTAAAAAAACTAATTAGAATATTTTAAGAAGTAGTTAATACTTCTTTTTTTATAGAAATTATATTACATATATTTTTAATGTAAAAGTGACTTTTCTATTGATATAAATATTTTACTAATTTATAATTAAAACAGAGGGTGATAGAATGCATAAAATAACGGTAGTAATACCGGTATATAATTGTGATAATTACTTAAAAAAAGCAATCGATAGTGTATTAAAACAAGATACTGATAATTATGAAATAATCTTAATAAATGATGGTTCAACAGATAAAAGTTTAGATATCTGCCAAGAATATAGCAAAAAGAAGAATGTTAAAATCATTGATACTGAAAATAATGGTGTATCAAAAGCTAGAAACTTAGGGATAAAAAATGCGTCTGGTGATTATATTATATTTCTTGATGCTGATGATTATTTTACTGCAAATTATTTTAAGAGAATTAATGAAATCTTAAGTAGCAATAAGTTTGATATATTGATATGTAATTATTTTAATGAATATAGTAAAAAGTCTAAAAAAGTAATTGTTACAAAAAAGGATGAGTATTATAATCTAAAAAAGAATGCCAATATTATTTTAGATTTGGTAAATAATGCTACCATAAATAATCTTGGTAATAAAGTATATAAGTTAGATTACATAAAAAAATATAATTTATATTTTGATGAGAATATTGATTTTGGTGAAGATTTAATCTTTAATTTAAAGTATATTAATAAATGTGAAAATTTATATTTATCTTCATTCTATAACTACAATTATGTTCAGTATAACGATAAGTCTATTAGTAAACAAAAGATTGAAAACAGATATGAAAAATTATTTTATATAAACAGTCATATATTAGAAATTAATCATACTAATCTAAAAAGAAAGCATGAAGTTTATAATAAAATAAGAATTAAAAATATATATTCTTGTTTAATAAATTATTTATTTTTTAATAAACATGAATTATTAAAAAATAAAATTAAATATATAGAAAAGATAAGAAAAAAAGAAGGAAAGATTATCCTACTTAATAGTAATCTTTCTTACTTCTTTCTTAGTTTAAATTATTCATATTTAAATAGATACTTATTTTATTTTATGATACTTGTTATGTGTAAAATCAAACATATTAAGTTTCTTGATCCGCCACATCAATTTTAATAAAATCTTTAGTTCCTTTATTACAGCATAAACAAGCACTTTGATAATTTGTATTAGTTAAAAAATCAATTGCTTTGTTTTTGAAAGTTGGATTATTTTTAACGTTAGCAAAATCGATATAGTCGGTTTTGTTTTTTGTTATGCCTAAATTATATAAGGAAGAACTTTGAGCGCAGTAGAATAGTTTACCATCAAAATAACTTCTACAGACCGAATCACACTTTTTAAATTGTTTTTTAAGTTCGTCTTTAGTTCTTTTTTTATAACTTGTATCGCCAAAATAATGCCAAAAGCTAGGTTTAAATATAAAATATTTTATTTTATTATCAGTTAATACTTTAATAAAATTCTCTTTGTTAGTAGCATTATATTCACTAACATCAACTAAAACTTTATCTTTTTTTAAAACATCAATTAAGTTTTTATCTTTAACTGGAATAGTTCCATTTGTAACTATAACTAGATTATGAAATTTTTTAGTATCTAATATTTTTTTAATTATCGCAGGTAATTCTTTATTTAAAAATGGTTCACCACCTAATAATCTAATGGTATGAATATAATCAATATTGTTAAATAAATCATCAATTTGTTTTAATAAATTATTATTATTGATTAATTCTTTATTATTAAATTTAGGGATAAAGTTAGCACAATTCTTACATTTAAGATTGCACTTAGTAGTAATAACTATTTCTAAGTAAGGAATATATAAAGAATTAGTCATTAATAGTTTAATATAATATAGATAATTATATATAAATAGAAAAGGGTATACTAAGATTTTAAATGCTAGTTTAAAATACTTGTTTTTTAGGTTGTTAATTAGTTTAAAAACAGTTAAATTAGCTATAATAGTATTTATATATTTTCTATAATATTTAATTTTTTTCATAACTACTCTTCCTTACTTTATGATTTTTGATGTTATCATTTACTATTTTGATAGCTTTTTTTAGTTTACTATCTTTTTTATAATTAAGATAATCATTTAAAATCATGTCATATAAAGACGTTTCTTCAGCATATTTCCAAAATAAGTAAGCATTTGGATTAGTTTTATTTAACCATGCTTTAGACGGCCCATAATAATGAATTATAAAAGAATTATCTATATCATTCATAAAATCTTTTTTGATCCTTAAATCAATCTGTTTATTCCATCTACTATCTAAAAATAATATTTTATTTTTATAGTAAATGTTAATTATATCTTGATCATGAAACTTTAGTTTTTTATTATCTATAATTATTTTAAGGCATTCTTTTTCTTCTTTTTCATTTCGGATAAATCGCTTATTATCTATTAGCATAACACCACTATTAATATAAGTATTATCAGGTATTTTAACAATATTAGAAGTATATCCTTTAATACTACTTATGCCACAATCTAAAACTGCTCCTAAAGTATTATTCTTTAAATTAATATTATATAGTTCTTCTAAATCTTTAGTAATAATAGTATCACAATCTAAATAAATTACTTTATTATAATTACTTAGTATTCTAGGAATAAGAAATCTAAAATAAGCTTCTTTACTTATATGATCAGATAAAATATATCTTTTATCTTTAACATATTCATCAACATTAATGATATTGATGTTGATTTTATTATTTTTTAATGTCATTAAAGTATTTATTTCATTTTCATTTAAACTGTTATGAAGTATATTAATATCATAATTATTATTACTATTCTTTATTAAAGAATATATTGATATATATAAATACGGATAGTAGTAGCTATTAACTGCATATACAACAGGTATCATACTTTAATCACCTTCTTTAAAAATAATATCACATATAACAGTGGTAAGCAATTATACTCACAATATAAGTGATAAAAAGGGACAATCAATCATATATTTTTTTAGGTGAATTTATGAAAAAGGTAATACTATTTTTAATATTAATGCTAATACCAGTAAAAGTATTAGGTTATTCTAGTAGTGCAACTAGTGCTATTGTAATGGATACAGATAATAATAAGATAATATATTCTAACAATATCCATAAAGTAAGAAGTGTAGCTTCTATATCCAAAATAATGACAGCAATACTAACTATTGAATCAGATAAACTTGATGACACAGTATTAATAGGTGAAGAAATTAAAAGTGCATATGGTTCAGGAATATATATAGCAGTTGATGAAAAAATGACTCTTAAAGATTTAGTATATGGTTTAATGCTTAGAAGTGGTAATGATGCAGCCCTTGCTATTGCTAACTATGTAGGTGGAACAGTAGATAATTTTGTTAAAATGATGAATGAAAAAGCTGTTAGTATTGGTATGAAAAATAGTACTTTTTATAATCCTAGTGGACTAGATAGCAGTACTATGAAGGGTAATTATTCTACCGCATATGATATGGCTGTATTAACTAGTTATGCTATGGATAATGATATATATAAAGAGATAACAGGTACTAAAAATCATAAAGTAAAGACTAATAAGAATACTTATGACTGGACTAATAAAAATAAACTTTTAACTAGTTATAAATATACAACAGGTGGTAAAACGGGTTTTACGGAAATAGCTAGACGAACTCTTGTCACTACCGCTAGTAAAGATAATGTAAATCTGGTAGTAGTGACTTTAAATGATGGCAATGACTTTAGTGATCACAAAGCTTTATATGAAGAAGCATTTAAAGAATATACGAATTATAAAATACTAAAAAAAGGCTATATTGAAATCATAGATGAAGATTATTATAGTAATAGAAAGTTTTATATTGAAGAAGATTTTAATTATATATTAAATGATAATGAAAAAGATAGTGTTCTTTTAAAATTTAATTTGGATAGAAAATATACCTACAGTACTGGTGACAAAATAGGAGAAGTGGTAGTTTACATAGGTGATAAAGAAGTTTTTAAAACAGATGTTTATATAGAACTTAAAAAGAAAAAAATTAAAGTTATCGATATGATATTAGGATGGTTTAAATGATTAATTTAATTTGGGGTTCGTTTATTTTGCTAGGTATTATATACTATCTTATTACTGGGAATGTTGATGGTATAAATGATCAAATATTAACTAGTGGTAAGACAAGTTTAGATATGGTTATTCAGATGTTTCCAGTAATGGCTGTTTGGCTTGGACTTATGAATATTGCTAAAGAGGCGGGTTTACTAACTAAACTTTCTAAAGCTATATCACCGGTTCTTGGTTTACTATTTCCAGAAATACCAAAGAATCATGAGTCTTTATCGTTTATTGCTTCTAATGTTGTCGTAAATATGTTTGGACTTGGTAGTGCTGCAACCCCATTTGGATTGAAAGCAATGAAGTCCTTGCAAGAACTTAATCATAAAAAAGATGTTGCCAGCAGGAGTATGATAACGTTCTTGGTTTTAAATACTGGTGGCGTCACCATAGTGCCAACAACAATTATATCCCTGCGTATGATGCATGGTAGTAGTAATCCAACTGAAATAGTAATAAGCTGTGTGCTTGCAACAATGTGTTCTTCTATTTCAGGTCTTATTTTAGATAGAATTATAGCAAGGAGAAAATCATGAATCTAATATCAAGTTTAATAATACCGGCCATGGTTCTTATAGTAGTATTTTATGGTATATATAAAAAAGTTGATATATATGATGTCTTTATTGAAGGCGCTAAAGAAGGCTTTTCAATGGTATTAACAGTATTTCCTTATTTACTAGGGATGATTCTTGCTATCAATTTATTTTTAAATAGTAATATATTAGAAGCTTTAGTATCATTCCTAGAACCAGTACTTAGAATAATAGGTATTCCATTTGACATTCTTCCTATGGCTATTATGCGACCCATATCAGGAACGTCAACTTTAGCTATTCTAAATAATATATATGCTGAGTATGGTCCTGATTCTTTTATTGGTAGACTTGGTTCAACTATTCAAGGATGTACAGATACAACTTTTTATGTAATAACATTGTATTTTGGAAGTATTGGTATAAAGAAAATAAGATATAGTTTATATGTCGGATTATTTGCTGATTTAGTTGGTATAATAGCAAGTATATTAATAGTAAAGTGGCTCTTTTAATATTGCTTTTTTAAATATATTGGTATAATATATATAATAGGTGATAGTGTATGAATAATATAGAATTATTAGAGATGCGTGAAAGTTCTAACTATGAGTTATCAAAGAGTATGATTAGTGTTTCAAAAAAAACACTGGATAATTTAGCGGAAAACTACAATACAGAATTAAATAGTATAAATGATGAAATATATCGTCATACTTCAATAAGTTTATTTTCTTTTTTAAAGGAAAATAACGCAGTTAATGAAGACACGCAAGAAATTTTATCTGATAATTCTTCAAAATTAAGAAATACACTTCAAGAAAAAACATTAGAATTAGCGCAAATTTCAAGTTCACTTGGTAAAATAATGGATGAAAAAATGAGTTTGCAGTTACTAGAACAAATTAAACAAGGCGGTTCCAGTTCAGATATAAAATTAGATGAATATGTTGATAAAACAGTAAATGCAGGCGAAGTTTTATCTACTTCTTCTTTTCCAAATATTGAAAAAGAAATAGATGCATATAATAAAAAGTTAATAATTGATTTAAAGATTGACCTTGCTTCACCACTAGCACTAAAACTTCAAGAACTACTAAATAGATATAAAAAAGTTTATTTATATAGACTAGGTATGGAAAATAAAATGATGTTTGGTAACTTTGCTAATTTAGTAAGTATGGCAGGTACATATCTTGAAAATTATGCAAAAAGTGTTGATGAAATCCTAAATTATAGAAATATAAATGAAGGTGTTGATGAGTTGGGAGTACCAAAACAACGCAAAAGTTTAGCAGATAATTTAGAGTATGCAAGACAGTTATATGAGCCAGAGCAAAAAAGAATAATATAAGCATAGCAATATGCTTTTTTTTGCTTGTAAATATGGTATCTAAATGTTATAATGGCATTGGTGATATTAGTGGAAAGAGTACAAAAAGTAATTGCTAATAACGGTTATTGTTCTAGGCGCAAAGCTGAAGAATTAATCAAAAAGGGCAAAGTTAAAGTTAATGATGTAGTTATTAGAGAATTAGGTACTCTAGTAAATACAAACGATACAATTGAAGTAGATGGTTATGTTTTAGAAAACAATGTGGAAAAGGTATATATTTTACTTAATAAACCACGTGGTGTAGTAACATCTACTAGTGATGACAAACATAGAAAAGTAGTGACAGATTTAGTTCATATACCAACTAGAGTATATCCAGTAGGTAGATTAGATTATGATACAACAGGTGTATTATTACTTACCAATGATGGTGAACTTACAAATTTACTTTTACATCCTAGTAATAATATTGAAAAGGTATATATTGCTAAGATAAAAGGAATCCTAACTGTAGGACATCGTAAAACACTTGAAAATGGTGTTATTATTGATGGTCAAAAAACAGATAAAGCTAGAGTGAGAACGCAAAAGGTAGATCGTAAAACTAATACATCTATTGTAGAGATAACTATTCATGAAGGTAGAAATCATCAGATTAAAAATATGTTTAAAGCATTAGGTTATGAAGTAATAAAATTACGTCGTGACAGTTTGGCTTTTTTAAACTGTGATGGTATACCAACCGGTGAATATAGATTCTTATCAGTAAAAGAAGTAAAAGTATTATACAACTTAGCAAATAACTCTAAGTAATATAATGCTTTTTTCACAATATTTTCACATATATTATATATAATGTGTGAGTTAATGGGGGTGACACTATGTCTGAAATACGTATAGATAAAGATCAATTAACTGGTATTAATAATGAAGTTTATTTAAAAAACAATTATCAAAATTACATTAGTGGTCATCCTGATGCAAAGTTCATTATGTTTGACTTTAAAAATTTCAAACACTTCAATGATACATATGGTCATGATGTTGGTGATGTATATTTAAAATTGTTTGCTAAAATATTAGAAGAATATTTTAATGATTCTATAGTAGTAAGATTACATGGCGATGAATATGTTGTTTTGACAAAATATTCCTTTGAAGATATAGATAAAATATTCGATGTATGTGACGCTAGAATTAAATTATCAGCAGAAGCTGGATTAATTCCAGAAATGTTTGGTTATAATGCAGGTGTAGTTGAAGCTGAACATGGTATAGCTAATACTATGGAAAAAGCTGATTATATGATGTACTGTGCTAAAAAAAGAAATGTGCGTTCGCAAGAGTTTAAAGATGAAATATGGCGTGAGAAACAGGCTGAAGATAGTTTTATTAAATTAATTAATGAAGATGCTAAAAATAGTACTTTTATTTATAGTAGTCAAGACATATATAATGTTGATAAAACTAAGGCTAATATGCAAAATATATATACTAGAAGTAGAAAAAATGATTCTTTATTTACTTTAGACAAATATGATTTTATTAGAAATAATTCACAACTTAAAAAAATAGATTTATTCAATTTACAATATTTATTATTGAAAGTTAATTCTAAAGATGGTAAGTCGATTATTAATTTTGATTATAAATCATTATTAGCAAAACCTGATTTAATTGAATATTTAAAGCTATTAGTTAAAGTTATGAATTTGAATGCAAACAATATAATAATTAGTATTAATGTAAATGATGTTGATAGTAAAAATTATAGTACTGTTATAAAGATGATAACAGAAATAAAAGAATTAGGTTTTAATATATGTCTAGATAAATACTGTAGTAAAACTGGTCAAACAATTTATGTTAATTCGCCTATAAATTATGTTAAATTTGATAGTAATTGTTGGAAAACATCTATGGAAAACCCTAAAGCTGATTACTTACTTAGAAGAACTATAGATATGTTTACTAGTTATACTAGTCCTACTATTCCAATATTTACTCGTATTGAAAAAGAGAATGAATATATTTATGCTAAAGAATTAACTAATAATAAAATATTGTTAAGTGGTAATTATTTTGAAACAGAGAAAAAAATGATATTAAAAAAAGACTAAATTAATTAGTCTTTTTTGTTATTATTTTTCGTCAGCTCCTGCTTCAACGATTGCTCCAACAGGACAACCTTCTTTAGCATCAGTAGCTTCATCAATTTTATCTTCAGGTATTTCTTCAACTTTTACAAAAGCGATACCTTCATCATTTATTTCAAATACATCTTCACATATAGCTTGACAAGCTCCGCAGCCAATACATACATCATCTAAAACTTTTAATTTCATTTTCTATTCCTCCTGTAAACATTATAAATAAAAAGTGTCAAAAAAGCAATATATCATACAAAAAAGGCTCGATTTATGCTATGATGAATATGGTGATAGAGTATGGCTAGTCGTGTTGAAAGATATTATGATAAAAATGTAGATCTAAGTAAAAGAAGTGTTAAAAATATAGAACTATATAAAACTATATATGAAGATGAAACATATTCTAATATAGAAGGTATAGTTGAAACACCTAAAACTAATGAGATAGATATAAAGAAGATTCAAGAATTATTATTGAAACAAGAAAAAGAATATAAAACAAGAAATCAGTTAGTTAAAAAAGACTTAGAGATACCAGATATGGAAAATCTAGATGATCATGAAGAAAAAAACTATGATATTAGGGATATTTTAGCTCAGGCTAAAGAAGAAAATGATGAAATAGATGAAAATAAACCTCGTAGTTTAAAAGATATAGATTTTGATGGAATAAGACAAAGATTAAGTAATAGAGAAAAATATAAAAATGAAGATGTTGAAAAAGACTTACATGAATTAAAAGAGTTAATTAGTACTATTGCAGGGACTAATAAAGATTTAAATGGACTTGCTGATAAGGACTTAAGTCTTGATATGTTTTCTGATTTAGCAGCATCTACTAATGAACTATCGAGTGAAGATTCTGATGTAATAAAGAAACTTATTGCTGAAGCTAAAAAAATTGAAGAAGACAAAGCTATTGAAGAAGAATGCTTAGAAGTTGATAAATCATTCTACACATCTACTTTGAATTTGAAAAAGAAAGATTTTGAATCTGATGAGATAGAAGAAAAAACTACTGGTACTGGTGCTAAAATCTTTAAAATAATCTTATTTATTGTAATTGCAGTAATAGTGGTAGTAGCGGGTTATTATATATTAAAATAAGATATACGTTAATGTATATCTTTTTTATTAAATATTTTATTCCATTATTAATTCATTTTTATTATAAAACCTTATATTATTAGGATTTTTATAACAAATTTCAGCAAAAAATTATTTTTTGTGATATAATCTTTTTAGGTGATAGTAGATGACAACAGAACAACTAATAAAAATCTTTACAATGGTTATTGTTACATTTATATTTGTAACATTTTTAATACCTTTTATAAAAAAGGTTGCTGAACATGTTGGAGCCATGGATGTTCCAAATGCTAGAAAGGTTCATAAAAAACCAATGCCTCGTCTTGGAGGTCTTGGAATATATCTTGGCTTTTTGCTAGGTTATATGATATTTGGTACGCCAAGTGCAATTATGAATTCTGTTTTGATAGGTAGTTTCATAATTGTAATAACTGGGGTAATGGATGATATTAAACCTCTTAAGGCAAGTGTTAAGTTTATTGGTCAATTAGCTGCAGCTTGCATAGTCGTTTTTTATGGGCAACTATATATGCAAGAGATATCAGCTTTTGGATTTGCCTTTGATTTTGGCTTTTTAGCTCGTCCTATATCAGTATTTTTTATACTAGGTTGCATTAACTGTATAAATTTGATAGATGGTTTAGATGGACTAGCAAGTGGAATAAGTGGTATATACTTCTTAACAATTGGTATAATTGCCGCTATTCAAGGTAAACTAGGTTTAGATTGTGTACTTGCTTTTGTTATGCTAGGTTCAACTTTAGGGTTCTTAGTTCATAATTTTTATCCAGCGAGTATATTTATGGGAGATTCTGGATCAATGTTTTTAGGGTTTATAGTTGCTGTAATTGCCCTTTTAGGATTTAAGAATGTTACTATGACATCTCTTATTATCCCATTATTAGTTCTTGCTATTCCAATATTAGATACATTATTTGCAATACTTCGAAGATCTTTAAAAGGTGAAAGTATATCGACACCTGATAAATTTCATATTCATCATCAATTTTTGAATAGAAATTTTTCACAAAGAACTACAGTTCTTATTATATATTTAATTGATATATTATTTGCTTTTGCTTCAATAGTTTATTTCTTAAAAGATCGTATATTAGGTTATGTTATATATGGAGTGCTTTTATTTATTGTATTAATATTTGTACTAAAAACTAATGTGGTATTTGATCATGATTCTAAAAAAAATAATGAAGAAAAACCAGAAGATGAAACTTCTAAAGAATCTGAAGAAATAGAAGTAAAAGAATCTGAAGAAATAGACGAAGACAAACAAGAAAAAAAGTTAGTAACTGTAAAAAGAAAAAAGAAACATAATAAATAATTTAAAATAATCCATAATATCTATAGGTGATATTATGGATTTTAATTGGGCTGAAATTTTACATACAACATACAGAGCTTGTATATCATTAGTTGCTTTATTCTTTGTAACTAAATTAATAGGTAAAAAACAAGTTTCCCAGCTTAGTCTATTTGATTATGTGGTGGGTATATCTATAGGTAATTTTGCTGCTGAAATGACTATTAATCTTGAATCCAATGAAATTAATGGTATTGTGGCTGTAGCCATATTTGGAATAATAGCTTTTACGGTATCATATTTAACAATGAAAAGTGTTAAAATACGAAAGTTTTTTGCAGGATCACCAACTTTGTTAGTGCAAGAAGGCAAAATTATTACGAAAAATATGCGAAAAGTACGTTTTGATGTTGATGATCTGCTGGAAGTATGCAGATGTAATGGATTTTTTAATTTAAATGAAATACAATATGCTTTAATGGAGGCTAATGGTGAAATAAGTTTTTTACCAAAAGCTGATTATAAACCTATAACTGCAAAAGATATGAATTTAAAATTAAATCAGGACAGTTTAGTAGCTAATATAATATTAGATGGTAAAGTTATGATTAAGAATTTGAAAAATATGGATAAAGATGAAGAATGGTTAAACAAGCAGTTAAAAGTACTTGGATATTATGATATGAAAAATATTATACTTGCCACTTTAGATACTAATGAAAAATTACTTATATATGAAAAAGAATTCAGTGGTAACATAAAAAATGTATTAGATTAAGATATTATGTAAAGAAGGAGTACTAATCTTTGACTTAGTACTTTTTTTTGTTTATAATTAAAATAGGTGATAAAAGTGAACAGAAATTTTTGTGCATCAGTGTTTATTATTAATCCTGATAATAAAAAGATATTATTAATTAAACATAAAAAATTAAACAAGTGGGTTCAACCAGGTGGCCATGTTGAAATGGGGGAAACTCCAGAAGAAACTGCTCTTCGTGAAGTTTATGAAGAAACAGGATTAAAAGTAACTTTACTAGGCGAAAGATTTCCAAGAGAAAGTGATTTTATAAGACCACTAGGAATTCAAAAAAATATGAACGGTAAAGGTGATATGCATATTGATATTATATATGCAGGTATTCCTAATTATAGCGTTGATCCAATCATTAATAAAGAAGAAAGCTATGGTGCTAGATGGTTTAGTCGTGGTGAACTTGAACACATAGATGCCTTTCCTGACATAAAGATAACAATGGATTATCTTTTAAAAGAAATTTTTAAGTAGGTGATAATATGGGCTTTATAGAAATGTTTTTTGAAGATGGCATGACTGATTTTTGGATTAATGTATTACTACCATTGCTAGCAATAATAATACCTGTTTTTGCAACTTTATATACTGTTAGCAGTAGAATAAAAGCTCAGAACAAGGAAAATCATCAGCCTTATGTAGTTCTTGATAAAGTGGTGGATATTGATAAAATAAATGTTTACTCTTATTATTTAACACCAATTGGGAGAAATTATTTAGAAGCCAATCCACAAATAGATTACAGTGATATTGAAAGTGATAATGATATTAATGTAAAATTACTACTCCATAATATTGGTTATGGTGTAGCTACTAATATAAAATTTTATAATTTATTAAATGGATTACAAGTACATGGTACACAAGCTTCTAATGAAGAAGCTAATCAAAAATTATTTACAACTTTAGATATGCAAGCTGCCGAAGAAAAAAATGTCCAGGCTAGACTTATAA
Organism: Bacillota bacterium; assembly: GCA_023430885.1. GTDB lineage: Bacteria > Bacillota_I > Bacilli_A > RF39 > UBA660 > RGIG4266. The sequence continues at coordinate 371 of JAEYYH010000040.1, read as the reverse complement.
GTTTAGTAAGAGAAGATGAAAACGGAATGGCTATAGATGATCACATAAGAATGTTATGTGTTTATCGTGATTTGCATGAAAATATATATAATTTTATAGTCAGTATTAATGCTAAAAAAGATAATCATTATGATTTCTTTGCATATCAACCATCTAGTAAAAGTTATGCTAAATGGCGTAAAGAGAATAAAAAGGAATTTAATAAGATTTTAAAAACATATAGAGAAAAGAAATAGTTAAAAACTGAAATGATAAAGTAAATGTAGACACAAAAAAGAAGTGTCTACATTTTTTTTGTTATAATTGTTTAAGATGGAGGTAAATATGAGAAAAAAAGGCGGGACCAATAAATATTGGTCTACAGAAGAAAA
>JAEYYH010000007.1 GCA_023430885.1 Bacillota bacterium | reverse complement strand
AGGATACACCTGTTCCCATCTCGAACACAGAAGTTAAGCTCTTTTACGCCGAAGATAGTGTAAGCGAAAATAGGTAGTTGCTAATTTTTTTTTGTTTATTTTGACTATTTATTTAGTCTTTTTTTGTGGAAAAATATATATACATATAAAAGTGTCAAGCGCATTGACTTATTCCTCCCATTATTGATATACTTTATTTGAATAATGAGGTGATAGAATGAACGAAGAATTAGCAAAAGATTTAATAACTAAATTAGTTGATAGTCAAAATATTGCAGTTGTAACCACAGTTGGCAAAAAGAAGATGCCACATTCAACGGCTTTAGCTAAAATTAAAAACGATGGTTTTGAGGCTTTATATTTTTCAACAGGATTTAATACAGAAAAAGTTAAGAACATTTTAAAAAGAAAAGTCGGTGCTGTTTATTTTTATAATGCTATGGAGTATGTAGGCGTTAGTTTAGAGGGAGTTTTTTCAATTATTACTTCTCAAGAAATTAATGTATCTGAGGATATATTTCCTCCAGGAATTAGAAATACTGCCAAAATAGTTCTTAAATTTACTCCAAAAGAAGCAAAAATATATTCTGGAATGGAAAAAATAACAATTAAAATATAGAACAACTTTATAGTAATTGATTATGATATTTATAGACTATAAAAATAAAGTAGACAAATATTTATTCTAATATGTCTACTTTTTTGATTGAAATTTATTAACATAGTAAAATTGCTAAATTAAGGTTGTACTAAGTATTTTATTTTTGTTATAATTATAATGGTGATGGAAATGGAATATAAAATAACTACAAAGAGTGAAATGGAAACTATTGAATTAGCTCAAAATTTTGAATCAGAAAAATTTCCAAATATGATTATTTGTTTAAATGGAGAATTAGGTAGTGGAAAAACTATGTTTGTAAAAGGTCTAGCTAATGCTCTTGGAATAGAGGAGACAATAACTTCTCCAACTTTTACTATAATTAAGGAATATTTATATGGGGAATTACCTTTATATCATTTGGATGTATATCGTTTAGATGGAGTATCTGAAGATATAGGTATAGAAGAATATTTTACTAAAGGTGGAATAGTTGTAATAGAGTGGGCTAATACCATAAAAGATATTTTACCTAAGGAAAGATTAGATATTAAATTTATTGTAGCAGACGAAAATAAAAGAGTTCTTGTACTTGAACCACATGGTAAACAATATGAAGATCTTTGTGAGGCTGTATTATGATGAGTTTGTTTTTAGATACCTCAAATTTTAGGTTAACTGTAGGTGTTATAAACGAAAAGGATAATAGTATCAAAACTTTTTATAGTGATGAGTTACATGGTGACTTATCTGTAAAGATATTTGAAGTTATTCAGGAATGTATCAATGGTGCAGAAATTTTACCAACGGATATAGAAAAAATTTATGCTGTAACAGGTCCCGGGTCATTTACAGGTGTAAGAATTGGTGTTACAATTGCTAAAACTTTTGCTTGGGCAAAAAATATAATAGTTGTTCCTATTTCCAGCTTAGAGACTTTGGCTTCTACACCATTTGAAACGGATTATATTGTTCCAATGATTGATGCTCGCAGAGATTGTGTCTATGCTGGTATATATGACAAAAATCTAGAAACAATAATGGCTGATGCGTATATTAGTTTAGAAAGTTTAAAAAATAATCTTCCAAAAGAAGGGACTTGTACTTTTGTAACTGATGACAATATTAATTATTTTGATAATATTCTTAAATCTAATATTGATATTTTAAAAATAGTTAATAAGCATAAAAATGATAAAGCTGTAAATCCTCATGAGCTAAATCCCAGATATTTAAAAATGACTGAGGCAGAAGCAAATTTGTTGAAGAGTAAAAACAATGATTAAGGAATCAAAAAACATTGAAATTATTAATTCTTTTTTAAGTAACTTTAATACATCAATTAATAAATTAGGAGTATATTCAAAATATATAGTATACTATATAAACGATGAAGAAGTAGGATTTTTGAACTATGATATAATTTATGATAGAGTAGAAATCGAATATATCTTTGTCAAAGAAAAAGATAGAAGAAAGAATATTGCATCGTTTTTAATGAATTATTTATTTGAAGAATGTAATAGGCATAAATGCATTAATATTACACTTGAAGTTAGAGAATCTAATATAATAGCAATTAATTTTTATGAAAGCCAAGGCTTTAAAAAAATTGCTAAAAGAGATAAATATTATAAAAATGAAGATGGAATATTAATGATGAAGGAGATGTTGTAAAATGAAGGACACATATGTAATGGCATTTGAATCTAGTTGTGATGAAACAAGTGTTTCTATTATAAAGAATGGTTATGAAGAAATAGCAACAGTTGTTCTTTCACAAATGGATATACACGCCCAGTATGGTGGAGTTGTTCCTGAAATTGCAAGTAGGCATCATGTAGAAAATATTACAATGGTAATTGAAGAATGTCTAACTAAAGCAAATATGAAGATTGAAGAGGTAGATGCCATTGCCGTTACTTATGGACCAGGACTAATTGGTTCACTTCTTATAGGTATGCAAGCTGCAAAAACAATAGCATATTTATATAATAAACCACTAGTTCCTGTTCATCATATAGCTGGGCATATATATGCTAATAATTTAGTAGAGCCAATGAAATTTCCTCTTATTGCTTTAGTTGTAAGTGGCGGACATACTGAATTAATTTTAATGAAAGAAGACTATTCTTTTGAAAAAATAGGAGGAACATTAGATGATGCAGTTGGAGAGGCATATGATAAAGTAGCGAGAGTTATTAATTTACCTTATCCTGGAGGTCCTCTTGTGGATAGACTTGCTTTTGAAGGAAAAGATACTTATGAATTACCTACACCTCTTGATGATGATTCATATAATTTTAGTTTTAGTGGTCTTAAGAGTGCAGTTATAAATTTAGTTCATAATGAATGGCAAAGAGGAAATATGATTAATAATGCTAATTTAGCTTGCTCTTATCAGACTAGAGTAGTCAATATTCTTGTTAAGAAGACCATTAGAGCAATGAAAGAATACAATGTGAATAATTTGATTGTAGCAGGTGGAGTCTCTGCAAACAAAGGATTGCGCGCAAAATTAACTAGTGTTTGTGAAAAAGAGGGGTATCATTTAGTATTTCCACAAATGAAGTATTGTACAGATAATGCTGCTATGATAGGAGCGGCTGGTTACTATGCATATAAGCTTGGCAGAGTATCAGATTTAAATATAAATTCAAAAGCTAATGACGAATTAAAATAAAAGAATCAATATTAAATTGAAATAGTCAACAAAAAGTAGACACAAAAAAGAATTTAGAATCCCAATTCGGTTTTATACTGAATTGGGGTTTTATATTTTAAAGCATAAGCAGGTCGTTCATTGTTGTAGTAGAATATAAATTTA
>JAEYYH010000006.1 GCA_023430885.1 Bacillota bacterium | reverse complement strand
TTTTCTTTTGTTCAATTGTCCATTTTTTATGTTTACCCATGAAAAAACACCTCCAAAGTTCTTCTAAATAAATTTTAACATATTTGTCTTTTTTTATTTAGTGTGAACTTTAAAGGTATTATAATCTTATATACTTTTTTTATTGCCCTAATTAATGATATAGATAATATGAGTGGTAGGCTTTGCGTGGGTGTAATTGGAATAAACATTTATCTAATAGGCAGATTATCCACATTATTCAGTATAATAAGAAGAAATGGTTGTGATATAATATAAATAATAAATACAACTTTGAATTATATGGAGGTACTTATATGAATAATACTTTTAAAAGTTCTTTGATACCAACAAAAGAAGAAATAGAAAAATCTAAACGCGATGCTTTATCAGAATTAAATAAATCTAATATAGTGTTATCAAAAGAAAGAAAACGTAAAGTTATGATATTTTTCTTAGTAATAATTGGAATTATTTTAGCAATTAAAATTTTCTTTGGAACAATAGAATTAAACAATATATTTGGATATCCATCAAACAATGCCAGATTTTATGAATTAAACGTTAATGAAACAAAAGTAAATGTTAGTTATCAAACAAAACAGCAAATCCCATTAATACCATTTTTAATTAATCTAAATAGTTATTATTTAGGATATAGTAAAGTCAACAATGATATAGGTTCGGATTTTGTTGCAGATGATTCAAAAGATTATTTAATTAATATAAATTCTTACAAATGTTATTCCGAAAGTGGTTATCAAGTAGAATGTAAAAAAATTAATCAAACAATGAAATTAAGTAATAATGTACAATATAAAAAAATGATTATTACAAGAACTACAAAACCCCTTGAGGAAGTATATAATGGTAAATATATTAATGATATAACTAAATATGTAGATGATAAGGGAGTATATTGCATTCAAATATATGTAAAGCATTCACTAGTAACGGATGAATTATATTTTTATTTTAGGAAAGATGTTTGATTACATTATTTTACATAATAAATTTTTAAATTTTAAATATATTATTAAAATACATAATTAAAATTTAATTTTTCTTTAATAAATTCTTAATAGGTAGTCTTGTTTAATTATATTTACTATTTTAATCTATCCTTTCTTAAAAAGTAGGATGAATTCTTTGAAACTTCCAAGTGACTATGAAAGTCCAAGACACAAAAAAATCAATTCCTTTTAGAATTGATTTTTTATATTAAACTCTAAACTTATAAAAGTTCGAGCATATTTCCTTATGGAGCGGGTGATGGGAATCGGACCCACGTAGTCAGCTTGGAAGGCTGGAATTCTACCATTGAACTACACCCGCATTTGGTAGGCACTTTTAATTATACTAGATTTTCGATATATGTCAATATTTTTTTTGTAAAAAAAATCACTTTTTAAATATTAATATTTATTTCAAAATAAGATATTAATATGCCTAACTTAATTAAAATCAAATATTTGAATCTCTAATTTATATAGTATATTCATTCAATAAACTTATTATAATAATTTCAACAATTATAAATAATTTAAAATAATTTTATATTCTTCTACTAAATCATCTAAGTTTTTTGTTGCGTTAGCTGGACTTGTCGATGATAGAGATATTGCTTTAATTTCGGTTTTAGGGTATACATACTTATTATATAAATCAAATGCCTTTTTTCCATTTGTAAAAACATATTTTATATTACTATTGGCTATTACATCCCATATTTCATTAACAACGACATTTTTGATACTTGAATCACTTGACCCAGTTATTTCACAACTCTTAATTACATCCCATAGTGCTATATTTTTACTAAGTAAAAATTGTTTATAATCCCCAACTTCTTCATTAAATATAGCCTTCATTACTTTCCAAAATCTATTTTGTGGGCTTGCATATGGATACCCTATTTCTCTTGATTTTACGCTCGCTATTGATCCTAAAAATAATATTTTAGAATCACTATTATATACTGGTTTAAATGGATGTTTAACTATTTTATTCATTTTGCATTTCCTTTCACTTTTATTTTGAAAATACAAACATATATTATCTTTATATAATTCTTTAGATGATACTATTTATTATTATCAATCAGTTTATTTTTTAAATACAACAATTGCTGAACTAAAATAAATAATTTATTTTAAACCTTCAAGAGTTCCTTTTTTAAACTTGCTTTTGTATTTAGTATGCAAAAAGTAAAATAGAATCATTCCTGAAAAACATAATATAATATCATCAACATCAAACACCCCAATTTTAAATGTATATTGGATAACTTCACATATAAAAACTATAAGAAAATTAATTAGCAAAGTTTTTTTAAAATTAACAACATTAAATAGTTCAATCATAAAATACTCAATCGGCATAAAAACTAGTAGATTTCCTAATATGTTTATTAATATAAAATACATATTATTGCTAGTAACAATATCATATATTGATTTAAATGGTATCAAATTATAACTATGAATATTGGTGAATCTAGCAAAAATAGTCATATTAAATAATAAGGTTGAGTAATAAATAAAAATTATTAAATTTGCTATTTTAATACTTTTTTTCTTATCACTTATTTTATCAATATAATTATTATTATATATATAATTACCTATAATAATAAAAACAGATGCTATTATTACAAATATTAGTCTTATAAAATAATTTATACTTATATTCGTATTATAATCTAATCTTAAATATGTAAGAAAAGTTAGAATCGAAATAATATAACAAATTATTGATAATTTAAATGGCATATTGTATTTGCCTTTTTTATTAATATCTATATAATCAATAATTTCTTTTATTTCTTCTTCACTTTCAACTTTCTTTTCTCCAGATAATATTTCTGAAACTGAAACATTCAAAGCGTTCGCTAAAGGCATAAGTAAAGAAATATCGGGAGTTCCACGTCCAGTTTCCCATCTTGAAATAGCTTTTTCAGTTACAAATAATTCATTTGCAAGTTGTTCCTGAGTTAGCCCTTTTTCTTTTCTTTTTGTTTTTATAAACAATGATATTTTTTTAGTTTCCATTTAATTTTCACCTACCAATTTACATTCCATGTTTTCTAAAACTTTATTATATTCATTTAAACTATTTCCAATATTTTTATTATATACTATTTTTATAATATTGTTAAATTCTATAATCTTATATCTTTTAACTACAGAATAGTGAAAAGAGTCCATCGCTCCTCCAGAATAATAATATATTTCATAGTTATTATTGCAATAATAATGTGTATCTTCATATATTTCATTACCATTTAAAACAATTAAAAAAATCACAAAAAGTACAATTTGAATATTTAATATAATTATTGTAGAGCATATAAGTGATAGTATTTGTATAACTTTATTATCTTTAAAGTTTAAGATTGTTAACGAAACAATTGTATTTAACAATAAAATTACATAAAATATATTTTTACAAAAAATTATGCTTAGCAATAAGAAAATATATAAGCTATTTTTAAGTTTTAAATACTTATTTTCTTTAATTATAAAATAAACATTAAAAATATTTAATAAAATCATAAAAATATAATAAAGTATTCCATCAACAACCAATTTTGTTAAAAACAAGTTAAATGTTAAAAAAAATATATATACAATCAATAAGTAATATTTCGTTATCATATATTTTTTTCTCCTCTCTAACTAAATAATACTATTGTTCTTAAAAATAGTCACCCTACGAATCATAGGATTATAATATTTTATTACTATTACTTATAAATAGTTGTATATTAAAAAACCATTATTTAAATAATGGTTTTAAAATCAAGAATATTTCTATACATAATTATATAAAACAATGTAGCTATTAATTTTATTGCAATAAATTTTTTCTATTTTCTATTTTTTTTGTCTTCTAATTCTAATATTGGATTTAGTATTTTTATAATTTCAGCAATTCCAACTATTCTTCCCCCTTCTTGAATATTGATTATTTTACCAATCCATAGACAATGTGGATAAACTTCGGGCGCCATAAATTTTATTGTTCCAAAGACTTCTGAAGTTGGTAATGCTATAGAAGGTTTAATATAATTGTGTACACCTGTGGTCAAATAGTTATCTTTAATCAAATGATCTGGTCTATAACCACTATAGGCAGGTCCTCTTCTTGTACCATTAAACTTAAAAACAACTTCGACATCAGGACTTAAATCTAATTTTTTTTCATTTATATTATCAAAAATCACACTTTTTGCATCAATAATTTCAGTTTTAAAAATTATATCACCTATACTTTTATTGTAAATCAAAAATATCAATATTTCAATTGGCCATAAAATTAAGAATACATTTCTTAAAATAAGGGTAGTTAAGTTTAGTAACTTATTATTATATCTTCGTATCTCTATATTCATTATTTTTTTCCCTATACTTGCATGTCTAAATGTTATATCCTTAAATAGTAAAAGAAAAAAAGTAATCAATAAAAACTTATCATGTAGCGGTGTTGCAAAAGAAACAATTGCGTATAAAAAACAAACAATACTAAAATCAATTAAAAAAGCAATAATTCTTTTAATCTTCATTATAAATATCACCTCTATTTTACTACATATATATTATAACACATTTTCGACATAAACTATATGGATCCTAAGCTCTGCTTTTATAGAATAAAATAGTTATTTAACTAATTAATTTATAATTATTAATTAATAATTTATATGAAATTAATATTTTAAGGTGCATGATATAATAATTTAATTCTAACTACTCAACTTGATTTTTGATAATATAAAAACAAAAATTTTATCTTTGTTTTTTAACAATTTCCACCACAATTACAAGATCTTTTTGTTGGTTCTAATACTTCGTTAGATTCTATTAATTTAATAATATCTTCTTTACTTAATATTCTTCCTTGTGAAACAACTTTTTCATTTATTACAAGAGCAGGAGTACTCATAACTCCATAAGCTATAATTCTTTGCATGTCTGTAACATATTCTAAATCAATATTAACATTTAGTTGTTTTATTGCTTCTTCTGCAAATTGATATAACTTTTTACAATTTAGACATCCTGAACCTAATACTTTTATTGTCATGTTATCACCTCCTATAACTTATATTATTAAATAGCCAAAAATATTGAATAGATAACCTATTAAAATTATACCTACTGCAATTATAGCAATAAATAATCCTAATAATTTTGGTTTCATAACTTTGCTCAACATTACCATAGATGGAAGCGATAATGCAGTTACACCCATCATAAATGTAAGTATTGTTCCAATTGGAACATTTTTTGCATGCAAAGCTTCTGCTATTGGCAAAGTACCAAATATATCTGCGTAAATAGGTATTCCTACTATTGCAGCAAGTATTGGAGCAAAAGGATTTTTATTACCTATAACAGTTGTTATAAAGTCTTTTGGAATAACATTATGTATTAATGCACCAATTCCTACCCCAATTAATATGTATAAAAACACTTTTCTTAAAGTATTTGCCATTTGCTGATAAGAATATTCTATTCTTTGTTTTTTTGTCATTTCTTCTGATTCTATATCAACTGGCTTAGCATTTTTAACAAAATCTTGAATGTACTTGTCATAGCCAAGTTTTTGAACTATTGTTCCGCCAATTACCGCAAGTGTAACTCCCACAATCATATAGGTGATTGCTACTTTAGGCCCAAATAGACTCATTAATAACAGCATTGAAGCTAGGTCAACGAATGGTGAAGAAATTAAAAATGATATAGTAACCCCCATTGGCATTCCGCTTGATACAAATCCAATAAATATCGGTATTGATGAACAACTACAAAATGGAGTTACTGTTCCCAGTATTGCACCCATTATATTTCCTTTTATACCATTAAACTTTCCAAGAATCTTTTTTGTTTTTTCTGGTGGAAAATACGATTGTATATAGGAAATTATAAATATTAAGAAACATAATAATATTACTATTTTTATAATATCATAAATGAAAAATTGTAATGCTCCACCTAATGTTGAATTTAAATCAAATCCTACAAATTGTAAAAATTTACCAATTAAACTATTAATCCATTTCATAGCTAATATTTGATCAGAAATAAATAGCCATACATCTTTCATTATTTCACCTCCTCTTCAAAATTAAAGTCATCCAAAAAGTTCTTTATTTTATCAAATTGATTTCTTTCAAGTTTATAGATACACCAAGTTCCTCTTTTATAAAAGCTTACTAGACCGACATCAATTAACATTTTCATATGATAAACAAGAGTTGGCTGGGTAATATTTAGCTGCTCTAAAATCTTGCAAGCACATATTTCTTTTTCTTTATTAATCATAGATAAAATTCTAAGTCTATTTGAATCCGATAACGTTTTAAATGTATCTGCATATTTTACTAATTCCATGATATACCTCCTATATATTATATAGATAATTATCTATATATGTTACAATTAAATTATAGATAGTTATCTATAATTAGTCAAGTATAAAATTTATATAAATTGATGTTTAATATATTTAGTTTTGTATATAAAAAAATCAATTCAATATAAAATGAATTGATTTTTTATAAATTTTATTAGTTGGTATTTGCATACTTTCCTTGTAATACTTTAAAATCCACCTTACCTACTGCCGTTCTAGGTAACATACTTCTAAATTCAAACTCATGTGGCTGAGCATATTTTGTTATATTCTCCTCACAATATTTTTTAATTTCATGTTTAATATTTGAATTTGATTCGATGCCTTTTTTTAGCACTATAACAGCTTTAGGAACTTGGCCTTTTACTTTATGAGGAATTGCTACAACTGTGCAACTATCCACATATTTATTCTTACATATTATTTCTTCAAGTTCTAGGGGATAAATATTATAACCATTACTTATTATCATTCTTTTTAATCTAGATGAGTAATAAAATATTCCTTCATCATTTACATAGCCTAAGTCTCCAGTATGAAGCCATGTTTTCCCATCATTATGCATTACAATAGTCTTCTTGGTTTCAGAGTCTTCATTAATATATCCCATCATTATAGTTGGTCCATTAACGCATATTTCACCAATGTTTCCTGTTGCAGTTTCTATATCAGTACTTGGTTCGAATATTTTAATTACAGTATCTGAATTAGGAATACCAAGAGCCTTTTCATCATTAAGATTTGGATATGTAGCACAGCAGAATCCTGTTGCTTCAGATAAACCATACCCTACTTGGACTAAAGCTTTACTACCATGTTCTTTAAAATAAGTTTCTGTTTTTTGTTTTAATTCTGGTGATAAATAATCTCCACCACAAACAACAGTCTTTATATCTTTAAAGCCAGTTTTACCAGGGCTTTTATCCTTAATAATCATTCCTAATAAAGTTGGTACTACTGGTAAAACATTTGGCTTATATCTCTTTAAAACTTTATTAATATTTTTAGTATCTAATTTTGGAATTAAAATACATTTCATTCCAGCTAATAAAGGTACATGAATACAAACAGCGTATCCAAAAACATGAAAAAGAGGTAATGCAGATAAAACTGATTGGCCTGGAAGTACCTCTTTACAAACATATTTTGTTTGCTGCGCCATAGCATTTAAGTTCAAATTAGATATAATTATTCCTTTAGGTTTACCTGTTGTTCCACCACTATAGATAATTAGGGCCGGATCATTTTCAGATCTCTTAACATACGTATCTTTATTTGATGTTCTTTTGCTTAAAAATTCATTCCAAAAAAGCATATTTGTATCAAGTGTTAAATTTTCCCTGTTTTTTAAATTATATGCTACTTTAATTATGCCATCTAATTCGTTACTAACTGGAACTACAACAAAATTATCTACTTTAATATTTCTTGCTTTAGGCATTGAAACATCTGAACAAAATAATATAGAACTATTTGTTTCATCAATTGCTCTTTGAATATCCGCTGTTGAAGATAACGGATGAACAACATTTGCTATTAATCCCATCTTATTACAAGCATAAATAAGTTCTACAGCTTCTGGTGTATTAGGTAAACATATAGTTACGCATTCATTTTCTACAATATTAAATTGTTTTAAAGACTTTGCTACTTTATCAATTTTCCTTAATAAATCCCTATAAGTAGTTTTCCTTAAAAAATACTCATAAGCAATATTTGATGAATATTTTAAAGCTGTTTCTTTAAATGCATCATATATACTACCATCAAAATATCTTATATGCTCGGGCATATCTTCGTAAAATTTTAACCATGGCTTATCTTTATCTTCTATTTTTATTTTTAAACTTGATATCATTTTATCAATAAAATCATTAACTTTTCCCATTCTATATATCCCATCCTTTAAACAAAAATTAATATGTATGTCGACTATTCAACATATATTTATTATAATATAACATAGAGAAAAAGAATAGCGAATTATTTACTATTCTATATTTTTTTATTATTATGTGTTTTTATCTCTTGTAAATGTTGTAAATGTATACCTATATGACCAATACCTAATATAATTATAGAAATTATTAGCCAAATATTCTTTCCATAAATTCCGAGTAGCAAAAAAGCCACTACAGGTAATGTTGCTCCTGCCACTGGAATACCAAAAAAACTGCTATAAAAATCTTTTAATAACTTATTACTAAGAAAATACTTAAGCCAGTTAATTTCATACATTATCATTATTATAAAAGATGCTAATAACCATATACTCCATAAATTAACATTATTAATATTAAAATCGCTAAATATAATAGCACTGCATGTAACTAAAGCTTGCCCTATTCTTTCAAATAGTAATAATATCTTATTTTCATTACCAACAACTTCATTGTAATCTTTAGGTAGATTTTTAGTCCATATAATATTTGGTATAAATAGCATTAATAAATATATTAAACCAATATATGAGAAACCTAAATGTCCTAACATTACACCACCTCCAAGATTATTTTTGTATTAATTAATAATATCATAGTTTAGTATTTTTTAAAATACGTATTCTTAATATTTCATATGTATTAATCACTATTATAATACAATATCTTTTAATTAAAATAAGATTGTATTATAATATAGCCAGGTGATAACATGGAAATAAATGAAGCTAAGAAAAGTATTATATTTATTGGTCCTTCAGCAGTTGGCAAATCAACAATGGCAAGATGGTTCTCAACAACATATGATATCCCCTATTATTCAGCTGATATATATATAAATGATTATTTTAAAGAGTACAAATCAAATAATAATATTAGTGCATCTAATATATATGAATATATTGAAAATTTTACAGATAAAGAATTACTAAAAAAAGAGTGGGAAACTTTTTTAGTTGAATTTGTTTTTTGGTTTTTAGAAAAGTTAGATAATTCAAATATAATGCAAGCAGTTTGTTTTGGTGCTAGTCATACACTATTTGAAAATAAAGATAATTTTATGAAAATTCAAAATAAATTATCTGAATATAACAATACAATTTTATTACTCCCATCTAAAGATTATGATAAATCAATGCATATTTTAAATGGACGTGGTGGCTGGGAGTCACTAAATGAAAGTATTATTAATTCTGAAAATACATACAATTTAGCTCATAAAACTGTTTATAATGAAGATTTAAGTGAAGAAGGATTATTTGATAAAATAAATGACTTACTTCTTGAATATTATGAAACTAGATACTGTTTATATCATAATCAGTTTAAAAGAAGAAGTGATTGTAATGAGCAAGTTGAAAAGCATTTAAACTTATATAAAAAGAAATGTTAATAACTATATTTTATTAATAAGAAATTGATAAAGTATTAGTCATAATGTCATTTTATTGTACTTGGTGTTGAAAAGAATAGAAGTTTTGTGTTATAATGCTCTCGTACGATAAGGAGATTTTTATGCAAGCATTAATAATAGATATAATAAATAAATTTGGTTATTTAGGAGTATTACTTCTAATAGCTATAGAAAATATTTTTCCGCCTATTCCATCAGAAATTATATTAACTTTTGGTGGCTTTATGACAAAGATGCCTAATAGTAGCCTTACTATAGTTGGCGTTATCATAGCAGCTACTCTAGGTAGTTTATTAGGGGCAATTGCTTTATACTATATTGGAAAAATATTAAATAAAGAGAGATTAAAAAAAATTGTTTCGGGTAAAATTGGAAAATTATTATTTTTAAAACCAAAAGATATTGAAAAAGCCGATAAGTGGTTTGATGAAAAAGGAAATAAAACTGTATTCTTTTGTCGTTTTGTTCCAGTAATTAGAAGTTTAATTTCTATACCAGCTGGTATGAGTGAAATGAAAATGGGCAAATTTTTAGTTTACACTATAGCAGGTTCTATTATATGGAATACTGTACTAGTTGTTTTAGGAAGTATCGTTGGTGAAAACTGGGAATCTGTTGCTGATATTTTCGATACATATTCAAAAATAACAGTGATTGTTTTAGGAATATTATTTGTCATTATAGTTAGTATATTTTACTATAAAAAGAGAAAAGCGATGGAAACAAAAAATAACAAGTAGGAATTATCCTACTTGTTTTTTTATGCTATCATATATTATTTTTATAACTAACAGTTACATCATATAAACCATTTTCTTTTAATTCATAAACTTTATCACAAACTTCACTTATGTACTTTCTGTCATGCGACACACTAATAATAGTCCCACTAAAATCTTTTAAAGTTTTTCTAATAATAGGATTAGAGAGTGGACTAACATTTCTAGTAGGTTCATCAAGTATTAATACATCACATTTATCTAATACAAGTTTTAATAAAATTAGTTTTGACTTTGAACCACCACTTAATTTATTAATGTCACAAATCATTTCTTCACTAGTAAAATTCATATTACCTAAAAAACTTCTTGTTTTAGAAACTATTTCTTTGTCTTGATCTCTACATAGAAAATCTATAGCTGAAGAAAAATTGCTTAATACATCATCATAATTTTGACGCATATACCCTAATTTGATATTATCTTTATTTTTAATTTGATTATATATATTATTTAGTAAGGTAGTTTTACCACAGCCATTTCTACCAATAATAACAATATGTTCATTGCCTATAACATTTAGATTAATATTACTAGATAGATTTTTCATACCAACTTTCAATTCAAAATTTAATAACTCTAAAATCTTTCTTTTGTTTGGCATATCAACTGGTTCAAAGAAAAAATTAATTGCTTCTTCATAATCTGGAATTTCTGTAAGTTCTATATTTTCCATTTTTCTCTCTTGAGATTTAATGCTTTTCATTTTCTTTTTTAACATCTTACCGCCATGTGGATCAGCTCTAGTAATATTTTCTTGTTGATAGTCTACTTTGTTCATAATCTTTACTAATTTTTCTTTTTGTTTATCATAATTTTCTTTTTCTTTTTTTGCTACACTAGTTGTATGCTTCAGATAATTTAAACGTTCTTCTATATATTCGTCATATCCAATTCTTTTAAAAGTCCATCTTGGAACTTCTTTTTTCTTTGTAAGTTCTAGATGCAATATGGCATTTGCTGTCTTACTTAATAATGTTTCATCATGGGAAACATATAGAACTGGTTTAGTAGATTTAATAATAAACTGTTCTAACCATTTTATTGTTTCAAGATCCAAATCATTTGTTGGTTCATCAAGTATTAATATATCAGCTTGTTCAAGTAATATCCTTAAAAGCTGTAATTTTACTTTTTCGCCACCACTTAAGTAGGAAACTTTTTCTTTATTTAAAATATCTTCTTTTAAATTTAGTTCTTTAATATATCTGTAAAGATTATTTATTTTATTATAGTAATCATCTTCGCTTTTAAATAGATAATTATAAACACTTTTTTCTAAATCTTCTTGTTCAATAAATTGTTGTAAATATCCAATACTATTATTCTTCGTATTAATTATACCTGTAACTTTCGCATATTCTATACTACCTAATATTGCCATAAGTAAAGAAGATTTTCCATTCCCCTCTTCGCCTATTACAGCTATTTTGTCATTACTGTTTATCACAAAAGATAAATTCTTTATTATTTCTTTTTGATTAACTATTAAAGTTAAATCTTTTATTTCTAACACTTATACCTCTTTCTAGGCATACTTGTCCATATGCCTTTATATTTTTTGTACTCTTACTAATATTCTCATTTTCTCACCTCCAAGATTTCGGTTAATAATACATGCCTATTGATATTTTATATTATACTATATATTTTTAAAATATTATATATTTTTGTAAAACAAAAAAAGGCAAAAAGCATTAAAATACATTAATACTTTTTAACTTCTTTTGTTTTTGTTTTATAGAAATAATATAATATATGAAATTAAATAAATGTTAAAATTAAAAGAAGAAAATTTAATAAAATTATAATTGATGCGATAACTATTCCTATAATTGATATTATTTTAGAATTAACAAATTCTTTCATAATATCTTTTTTACTAGTTATTATAAGCAAAGGAATTATAGCCATAGGAAGTGCAAAACTAAGACTTACCTGACTTAATAATAATGCCTTCATAGGGTTAACTCCTAACACAATTATTAGCATAGCAGGTATCATTGTTATTAGTCTTTTAATATTATTTGATAGTTTTACATTAATAAAACCATCCATCACTGATTCTCCTGCCATAGTACCTACTGCTGATGAAGAAAATCCACTTGCTAAAAGGGCAATTGCAAATGCTCCACTTGATAAACTTCCAAGTAAAGGCTCTAGTGATATGTGTGCTTTTTCGATTGTATCAACAATTATACCTTGCTTATAAAATACAGCTGCTGAAACTATAACCATAGCTGCATTTACAATAAAAGCTATATTCATGGCAATTATTATATCTATCTTTTCCATTTTTAAATGGAGTTTTTTTTGTTCAATGGTTTTCAGACCATTATTTCGAGCTTTTACTAAGTTTGAATGCAAAAATATTACATGTGGCATAACAGTTGCTCCAAGCATTCCTACCGCTATTAATAAAGCTTCCGAATTATTTATAACTGGCAATAATGTGTGAATACCAATCTGTACATAATCTGGTTTTGCTAAAAATATCTCTAAGCCATACGCACCACATATTATGGCAATTAATACTGTAATAGTTATTTCTACAACTCTCTGACCATATTTTTCTAGATAAACAATTAAGAATGTAATTATACAAGTTAATACTCCAGCAATAGTAAGTGGTATTCCAAATAATAAATATAAACCTAGAGCACCACCTAAAAATTCCGCCATTGTTGTTGCTATAGATGCAATTAAAGCTACTATCCACAAAAAAACATTAGTTTTTTCAGAAAATTCTTCGCGGCATTTTTCTGATAAATTTTTATTAGTAGCTATACCTAACTTTGCAGAGTTTATTTGTAAAAATATAGCCATAAGATTACTACATAAAATAACCCATAATAGATTATAGCCAAACTTAGAACCACCAGTTATATTTGTAGCAAAATTGCCAGGGTCAACATATGCAACACTAACTATAAAAGCTGGTCCTAAATATTTAAATAGTTGTTGAAAATTTTTCGTTTTCATTTTAATATCTCCTAAATTTAGTCTAAACTAACTATTTTAGTTCACTATAATTTATGAAGAAATTCTTTATTTGTAATATGAAAAAGCCCAAATACATAATTTTTATAAAGGAGAACTACTAATGAACGAGGAAGAATTTCATACATTTAGGGAATACATGGATAAAGAATTAACTGCTTCTATGGAAGATTACATAGAAATGATATATAGGCTTTCTAAAGAAAATGGATATACTAGAATTCAAGAATTAGCCAATAATTTAAATGTACAACCACCATCTGCTACAAAAATGATACAAAAATTAAGTGAAATGAATTTATTAAAATATAAAAAATATGATGTTGTGGTTTTAGAAGAAGACGGTAAAATACTTGGAAAAAAATTACTTATAAGACATAATACTGTTGAAGAATTATTAAGACTTATTGGCGTTGATGAAAGTAATATTTTAAGTGAAACAGAAAAAATAGAGCATACAATAAGTGATCTTACTTTAAAGTGTATAAAAAAATACATTAACAAATTAAAAAGTTAATGTATTTTTTTATATTTTTATACTACTCCTAAATGATTTAGCAATATTTTTATTCCTATTAACAGCAGTATTAATCCACCAGCTAGAGTAGCCTTTTTTTCATATTTGTCTCCAAAGACATTTCCTATTTTTACTCCTATAAAAGATAGGATAAAGGCTGTTAATCCAATCAAACTTACTGAAAATAAAATATTGACTTTTAGAAAAGCAAAAGTTATACCTATAGCAAGAGCATCTATACTTGTTGCAATTGCAAGAACAATCATTGTTTTAAAATCAGTCTTGTCATTACTTTTTTCTTCTTCTTTTGAAAAGGCTTCTTTAATCATATTGCCCCCAATTAAAGATAGCAATATAAAGATTATCCAGTGATCGATGCTTGTAACTTCATGATCAAATGTATCACCTAAAAAATACCCTATTATCGGCATCAACGCTTGAAATAAACCAAAATATAATGCAATAATAATTGCTTTCTTATAATTCATTTTTTTCATGGATAAACCTTTGCATATTGCTACTGCAAAAGAATCCATAGCTAGCCCTAAACTAATTAAAAATATCTCTACCATTTTATAAATCTCCTAAAATAAATCAAGGCTAAAAAAGCCTTAATTATTATTACATAATTTTGCTGCCCCTTATAACGGTATTTCTATTAATACCTTCTATATATTCACTTAATTCATCTAGCGTATTATTAATAGCAA
This sequence comes from Bacillota bacterium, assembly GCA_023430885.1. Classification (GTDB taxonomy): domain Bacteria; phylum Bacillota_I; class Bacilli_A; order RF39; family UBA660; genus RGIG4266. The sequence goes on along the minus strand of JAEYYH010000006.1, from coordinate 118,706 downwards.
ATGAATCAGTAGAATAATTTGGTTCCACTACTGGGGTAAAGTCACCATTATAACATTCTGATGCCGATATTATAACGCCTTCTTTTAACTGACTATTTATTTGTCTTATGACTTCCAGCAAGTTTCTCATTTGATCAGCTTGATAATTCTTTATATGTTTTGGAAACCACATTAGAAGTTCACCCTTACAAATTTGAATAATAATACTTCTACTTTTTTCAGTGTACTCAATTATATTAGAATTTGTATCTATATCGGGTCTAATATGCCCTAAAATCATACTTACTTCCGCACCGTGTTGCATCTTTTTACAAGTACTCGCATAAATATTATCCGGGGCAATTACAATTAATCCCGAATTATCATTATTTAATTTGTAATCTTTTGGAATATCATAAGTTAATAACTTCTTTAAATCAAAGTTACGATAAGTACTAACCATATCTTGTTCATAAGTAGATAGTTTACCCATCTTTTCCTTCAAAAAATATGGAAGTATCTCAGACGATAATATCCCCCTATTTTGACTTGGATCATAATAATCATAATCTATTTCATTAAACATATTCCTATTTATATTGTATAAATTACCTCTATCAAAAGATTTTTTTGGTTCTAAACTTTCAAATATTGATTGGATATTAAAAGCATCATCATCTGTTATTTTTAATGATACTACACAATCACATTTAGTAGAAAGAGATAAATTAGCACTGTTACAATTTATGTCAAATTTTCTACAATACCTTATTATTGAATAACCAGCTTTTATATATTGATTATATATATCAAGCGTACTTGTATTAGTACGAGCAACATTTGGATTGAAACCATGTTCTTCACTACTAACTAAAGGAAGCATCATACTCATGTCTACTTCAGCGCATGCTGCATCTAATTCTTCTTCGGTTATGGTTAAATTAATAAATTTAACTTGACCATCCTTAAAAAAGTAAGCTTTTCCTATGTCCATACTATCACCTATAATAATTATACTATATAAATTGATTTATATAAATAAAAACAAGACAATAATCTTGTTTATTCGTAAGAAATTAAAATATTTGAGCATTCATTACTTGCATTGGTCCAAAAATATGTAAGAATACCATTTTTTTCACTATCTATTATTTTTTGTAAATCAAAGCGAGTTATGGCTTCATAATCAATTGTAGAAAATGTTTCACCATCACTATTAATAGTGTTATTTATTACTCTTTTATAAAAATTAGTATCTTTTGTTATATAAAATACTATATGAACTGCTAAACCATCTTCTGGTTTATATGACATTGGAGCAACTATAATTTCATCATCATTAAGTTCTAAACTTAATGCTTTGACATCATAAGTTTCAACATCCAAGTTATTAAGTTCTTTTAATCCATTAATATCAATACTTTTTTCATCAGAAATTAGTTTAATTAAACTAACTCCAAAATATAATAAAATAATAAAAGTTAAACTAAACACAACTATTTTAAAAAGAGTTGCTTTTGTAAGTAAATGTTTGATTTTATTATATTGTGTTTTTTTTAAGCCCTTCATATTTATCACTCCTAATATTAGTATTTTATCACATATAATTGCTTTAGATAATAAAGAACTTAAAAAAGATAAATTTTTGTTTATCTTTTCAAATCTTGATAACTATTCTCTTTTAGCTTTTATTTTTGCTACCAAACCAATTATTTGTTGCTGACACATCAAAATCACTATTATTATCTATTGTTATTTTTGTTCCTGTAGTAATTTCACCTTTTGGATATATTCCATAACCTGTCGTGCTAGAATGTTTCACACCGGAATATAAATTATATGTTTCATCTTTTATATCGGCTGTACTTATTGAAATTGTTTTTATATCTTTATTAACCTCAAAAGAAATAATTTCTTTTCCCTTACTATCGGTTAAAGCAAATATATCCTTTTCTGCTATATTTTGATTTAAATTAAATAAAATTGTTTTTATTATACTATCTTCATCAGGTAGAATTGTTATATTTTTAGCTAACCCAATTACCGTACCACCATTAATTTGATATATGCCTTCACTGTTTGTTCCAGCTGTAATAGCTGAACTACCGCCAATTACGTAGATTTCACCATTGTTTATTAAAATGTTTTTACCCGAATTGATTCCATATATAGTTGCATCTATATAAATAGTACCACTATTTATAGTAATAACACCACCAGCATTTATTCCATCTTCTAAAGCAGTAATCTTTATTTTCCCAGAATTTACTGTTACATCACTATTTTTTGCGGATAAACCATTTTTAACATTACCCTTTATTTCTAAGGAGCCAGTACCATTAATAATAAGATTAGAATCAGAGAATATAGTTGATGGATATTCTGATGAACCGCCATCTTCTAAATAGTTTTCAGTTCCATTTTTTAAAGTTAACGTTACTATTGCAGCATTTAAAACTTTGATAGCAGCATCACTTGTACATTTTATGTTTGTACCGGATAATATAATATTTACTTCTTTCGATGGAGCATTAACTGTTATACTACCATTAGATGTATCCCCACTTACTTCATAAGTACCTTCAGCATTAATAGTTATATTGTTCCCCTCAGCAGCTGCGCCTGACCCATTTATTGTAACCACATTATCAAAAACTATTGTTGTATTTTTATTTTCTGGCACTTCTTCTACATCTTCATCTTCATCTTTATCTTCATTTTCACTAGTGTTATTAAAGCTATCCATGATAGCAGGTATGGCATAGACTGCTATAGCACCTATACCTATAATAATTAGTAATACTATTATTAATATTGGTTTTCTTTTTTTACGTCTCTCAGGCTCTTTAGGACCAAGTATTGTAGGTTCACTTACTCTTACTATGTCTTTTTCAGCTTCATCTTTAGGCGAATTAACCGCTTTTAAAGAACCATCAGTAGACTTGTTTGAACTATTAATATTATTATTATTTTGTTTACTCATAAACATTCTCCTATTCTAATCTATTATTAATAGTTTAACCTTTAAAATACTTTTTTAATCTACTTTTTACTAATTTTCAAAGATTTATTAACTTTTTTATGCTTTTCTTTTAGAGTTTCATTATTTTTTGTTTTCCGATTTAAACGTCTACTAGCATATTTAATCATTTCTTCTTGAGAAGTAAAATAATTAAATCCTATGTTTTTAATCATATCAAGACTATAATTGCACAAAGTTTCATCTTCAAAATGAAACATTTTGTAAAATTCATAAGTAAGATCTTTTAATGCTTTTTCATAATTATCATAATCGCTATAAACTTCTACTTTTTCATTAATTTCTTTATCTGAAAAATTTGCAGCTCTACCAATACTTTCAATTACTCTACTAAGTTGTTTTCTTTTAAATAAATTCACATTATACCTCTAAACTATTTTATATTTTCCTTTTATAATATCAATAATTTTTATTAAATCTTCAAAATTTACAGATATTGTTTTAGTATTAATGTTAGGATGCATTAATACTTTTTTATTTACTAATTCCTTATCTAATAATACTATAATATCTTTTTCATCATTATTAATGATGCCAAGTGGAGTTACACTACCACGAATTAATTTTGTTTTGTTATACAGTTCTTTTTCTGATGCAAATTTTACTTTTTCTACACCTAATATATTACTTAAATTTTCAAAATCAGCTCTCTTATTTTCTAATAAAACATATATATAATATGTTTTATCATTATCTTTTAAAAATAAGTTTTTACATCCTGTACCATCTATTTTTGGAACAAGTTTAAGTGCTTCTTCTACTGTAAAAACAGCTGGGTGCTCTACTACATCATAATATATATCATTTTCATTTAGTAAATCAAATACTTTTTTATCCACAACTATCACTCCTAAATATAAGAAAAGAGGTTTCCCTCTATCTCAACTTCATTTTTTTTACATAAGCATATTCTTCCATATCAATTTGATGATAATCAGGATCAATCTTACACAAATCATTGTATAAATACATAAATGGTATATGTAATAATCCATATCTACTACCACTATTGGTAATTTCAATATGCGGCATTATGTCTTTTTCTTTAGATATAAAATTTAGAATGTATTTATCTTCTCCTGGTACTATTTTTAATATAGTAGCCTCATCATATATATAATTATCACTATGATAATTAATACTATTTTCAAAAAATAATTCTTTATAAATTGAACAGGTTTTTATTTCTTTATTTATCTCATCAGCATTATTAAATCCCATTTGTATATCAAATTCTGAATCTTCTACTATGTGGCAATTAGCTATAGATTTAAATAACTTATCAAATAACCTATATATTTCATTATTTTCTTTTGTTATCTCAAAACCATTATCTCCATCATTTGAAAGTAGCCCGATACACAAATCACCATTACCACCAAAAATGAAATTTAATTTTTTATTATCTTTATCCAATTCAAGATTATAAGTACCAGTATCTTGGCAATATTTTCTTGTAAAAGATAATTCTTTATTTTCCATAAATCCCCCTAAATATGAAATCTTCGCGTTAACTCCTTTGTAAAACTTTTCCTATTAAATATAGCCAGTAATGCCACTACTAGGATACTTGTTAAACCAGAAATTATTGATGGCCATGTTACTGTAACTACTTTAAATACTAATAAAAATAGTGGAATTATTCCAATTAAACAATTAAGTGTAATATATATCATGTAATCTTTCATATAGTATTTAAAAAACACTCGCATTATAAACATTGCTCCAATATAAGAAATACATATAAAAGGTAAAACATAATTAATAGACCATAAACGCCATCCCGTAAAATAATCCCATAATACTGTTATAATAATAATAAAATTAAATTCAGTAAATAGTAATTTCATAAAATGATTTCTTCTTCTCACTGCTGTTATTAGAGTAATCCAAAAGCATAATATTCCAGCTACTACAAACCAAAACCAGCTTATTTCTTTACTAACCATACTATTTATAGCTAAGCATACTATGGCACCAAATATTGATATAAAAGATAATATTTTATATAACAATCCATGACTTTTATAGATAGTCGGTATTAACGGGAAAACACTATTTTCTGCCTTACCTGATTCTATCTCATTTTGACAAAGTGGACATTTATTTAGACTAGAATTAACATTAACATTACATTTATAACATCTCTTCATCTTCTTCATCTTCCTCCACTATATTTGTATTTATTTGAATATTTATATTATTAGAACTTAACTTTCGAAAGAAGTTCTTTTCTATTTCAGCACTAACAAAATGCGATGTAAATGAAACCATTAAATTATCACCGTAAGTACACATGCAAGCTTGCACTCCATCAGTACTAGTAAATACATCAAAATAATCAATATATTTATTAAACTCTTTAGGCATAGTTATAATGCCAATATTTGATAAAGTCATTGTATGATATTTTCTACTAATTTTATAAGAATATTTTAATACAAAATCTTTTATAATAATTGGTACTAATCTAATAATAAATATATTTTCTAAAGCTGCCAGTGAATTCATTTTTTCATCTAAAACTTCTTTAGTTAAGTTCTTTTTAAATTGTTTATCAACTTCCTGAATTATATCATCAAAATTAATCTCTTCGTTTATTTTATACACAATTGATATAGTATTAAAAAAGTTTCTTACTGTATCAGATGGAAAATACTTTCTTAAATTAACAGGAACAGTAATATATATAGGATTTTTTCTTTCTTTTATAGACATATTAAGTCCTATACTTTCAATAAGAAGACTAGTTAGATATACTGTTAAAGTTGTATTATATTTTTTTGATAAAGCTAGAACATCTTTTACAGGCATTAGACCTTCAATAATTTTAATATGATCTTCCGGATATATTCTTCCTTTTATGTGATGAGCTTCCTTTTTCATCTCATAAATTGTTCTTTTATTTCTTTTATAATACTTATGAAAACTGTCATCACTTTTTTCTTTGGTACTACTAGTATCCATAACTGTAATATCTTTTAAATTATGCTTTTTTTCTAAATAACTTGCTGTTAAACTCTTAAGAAAAATTTCAGTTCCAGTTCCATCAGTTAATGCATGACTTACTTCTAAGTTTATTCTTTTTTTAAAATAAGACACTCTGAATAAAATACCATAATCCATATAATCACATGGTAAAGTATCTTCTTTAGTTACTTTCGGTTTAATATCAGTCTCTTCTAAATAATACCAAAAAAATCCTCTTTTAAGAGTAGACAAAAATATTGGAAAGTTAACTAATGTACTATCTAAAGCTTCTTGAAGTACATCACCATCTACATTTTCTTTAAGTGATACAGAGAATCTAAATGTCTTTGTATCATATTTGTCAGTGGTTGGTGGAAAAATTTTTGCAGCATTATCTAATCTATACCACTTTTTTGATTTCTTACTCATGTTCATCTCCTAAAAATTCGTTAATTTTATCATATGCTAAATTAGTATACTTTCTATCTAGTATGTTGGTTAAAAAACCGTGATTTGCCCCTATAAATATATAATGTTTACTTTTTACGAAATGTAATCGTAATTTTTTATGATATGCTATTCCTTCATCACAAAGTGGATCATTTTCTGCTAGTATAATAAGTGTTTTTGGTAATCCTAGTAAATGATTTGATTCAAGTGGTGCTATATAAGGATTTTTTAAATCATTAGGATTAATTACATAATGATTAATAAAATCACATAACTGAATTCTTGTTATTATATAATCACTACCTTTTTCAATAACTGATTTATATTTTGTATTTTCACTATAATCAGTTTGTAATGATGGATATAAAAGGATTTGTTTAGCCACTTTAAATGTTCTTTCATTTAAAGCTCTTTGACATACTGCAGCTGCTAAATTTCCACCTGCTGAATCCCCCATTATAGTGATATCTTCTATTTTTATGTTCATAGCTATTCTATTCTTATATATTAAATCTATTACATCATAGCAGTCATTAAAACCCGCTGGAAAAGGATTTTCCGGTGCTAATCTATATTCGATAGCGATAACAATTCTTTTAGTTCTCCTAGCCATAACATAACATATATTAGTATATGTATCTACACTACCAGCTACCCAGCCACCACCATGAATAAAAATAATTATTTTATGAGGTTCGTCATCTGTAAATGGATTAAATACTCTAATAGGTACTTTTCTATCTTCTAACATAATTTTAATATCTTGATATTTCTTTTTTTTATTTATAGTAGGATTAACTACTTTTTGAAATAAACGAAATAATTTATAATTTTTCTTTATATCAAAATCTTCCGCCATTTTGTAAACAATATTTTTCATATAACACCTACTTTTTCCTATAAATATTATAACATAAAAAAAGAGTTAATAACTCCTTTATGCAATTTCTAATTCTTCTACTTCGCCAAAATCATAAAAATCATTTCTTAATTTAGCAATTTCCAAACGATCTATTATTCTTGTTTGTAACCAATCATTTTCTAAAATATGATAACTTTCTAAAAAGTTTGGCTCATGTATATAATTAAGTACTGTTTTATAATTACCGTTAAATACTAACTTGTTTGTATTCTTTCCTATTTTCTTTTCGACTAATTTAGCATAATCAACATTACTTTGATATGGAATACTTGGAAAAATAAATAAATTATGACGATCAGCAAACTTTCTAGCATAGTACTCAACTAAACCTTCATCTAGAAGTTCACCCTTTACACCACGACAATCATATAACTTTCCATCATAATTTATTGAAAATATTTCTTCATCAGATTTCATGTGAATTACAGAATGAAATATTTCATGAATTACAACTCCTTTTGTTACATCAAGATATGTTAAATTCTTTTGACGAACTAAGTTAGCTAGTTCTTCACCCGAAAAAGTTTCCCTAGAACTATTTTTTAATTTACTTATAATATCATCAATAGGAATATGATTAACTTCTACTTCCATTCCTTTTTTATAAGTAGTTTTATTGAATAATTCAGGTGATAAATGAAGTTTTTTAGTTTTATTTTCCCATCTACCAGGACCTTTTGAAAACTTTCCACCCTCATCTATTACAATATCTTCTTCATAGTTAAAGTTTTTAATGATGTCTTTACTTTCATCTGATAATACATCATCGTAGTCTTCTAAAATTAGAGAGTATATTTGTTTTACATATTCGATTATATCTGCTTTAAAAGAATCTGTTTCATTTTTTGTCATGATACCCTCCTATATTATACTAATTATATTATACAAAAAAAGAAAACATTATTCAATATTTAATGCTCTCTTTTTTGCATAGTTGAAAAATTTTTTCATTACCTTTAAAGCTATTAGGATTAACTGGTGATGGATGGTATATAGGTATTACTACAGTGCTTGTATCACCTAAATCTAAATTATACGTTTTTCCAACTACTTCCTTAAATTTATCATATTTTATATCCAATATACATTTGGTAGCACTATCTCCTAAAGAAAAGATTACTTTAGGCTTTAGTATTGCTAATTGTCTATATAGATAATCTTTGCAATTTAAATTGCATTTTTTTAAATTATTACGACTAAATGGATAACATTTTATTGCTTCTAAAAAAGTTGTATCTTCAATTGTTAAACCTCTAATAGCGAGTAATCTTTGAAGTACTTTACCAGATGGTAGTAATTTACCTTCTATGTCATACCAAGCTTTTCCACTCTTACGCCACCCATTATTAGCAGGGGCTTCACCAAGTATTACTATATCAGTACTTTTACCAAACGATATACTTGTATTATTAGTAAATTTTTCTACTAAATCTTGGCATCTATTGCAATCTAATATTTTTTTATCTATTTCTTTTAAAACTTTATCTAGCATATATCCACCTCTAAAAACATTTTAACATAAAAAGAACTGTAATAACAGTTCTTAATCTCTATCTCTATTAAATAAAAGTACTAATCTAATTAGTTGTAATAATGATGCGAGAACACTTGCTATATAAGTCATAGCAGCTGCACTAAGTACTTCCTTAGCTTGTGGAAGTTCTTCTTTTGTAACAATTTTTAATTCTTCTAGCTGTAGTAATGCCCTTCTTGATGCATCTAACTCTACTGGAAGTGTTATAAACTGGAATAGTAAAGTCGCTGCTACTATAAGTATACCAATCATAAAATATTGCATAGCTCCTGCAAAAATAGATATAAACATAGCAATATAACCAGCATAACTTATAAAGTTAACAACTGGTACTAACGCAGTTCTAATACGCATAAATGTATATCCATCTTTATCTTGAATAGCATGACCACATTCATGTGCTGCTACTGCAACAGCAGCTACAGTGCTATCTCTGAATATTGATGGTGATAATTTAATTACTCTTCTTGAAGGATCATAATGATCAGTAAGTTCTCCAGGTGTTTCAACTACATATATATCTAGATTATTTTTTTCTAAAATTAATCTTGCTGCTTCCCTACCATTTATATCTTTACTTAATTTAACTTTTTTATATTTACCATATGTTCCGTTAACTTTTACTTGAGCCCATATAACAATAATAAAACCTACTATTGCAAGTCCCCAAGTAAAAACGTCACCATATATTAATTCATAATATCCGCCCATATTAATCTCTCTTTCTATACTCCGTAAGTAATATTATATCATATTTTTTACAATTGTTAAATTTCCTTTTTATGACCACAATTATAACAATAATTACTTACTATTTCAGTACCGCAATTAGGACAAAAATACTTTTTAGTTAAATCCTGTCTAAGAAAATTTAATCTAATATTACCAAGTTGTCTTATTCTTTTAAATGCTTTTATATATAAAAATATTACAAAAATCAAATAAACTAATATTAATAATAATTCTTTGGAAAGTAAACAATAATCAAATATACCATGAAGTAGTGTTGGCACTATTATACTCAAATATAAATTTCTTTTTTCAAGTTTTCTGTTGCCATTTATTTCTGCTTGTTTAGCTAACCCATAATAATATCCCATAAACACTCCAAAGAAAGTATGTCCTGGTATTGAAAATATGGTTCTACTAATTGCAGTTGTTATTCCCCCATTTAATACATAAATTATATTCTCTAAAGCTGCAAACCCAAGTGAAACAAATACCGCATACACAATGGCGTCATATATATAATTAAACTCTTTATTTTTCCAAGTCAAACCTTTAAGTATTATCCATTTACTTCCTTCTTCAACCAGTCCTACTAATATAAAGCAATATGGTATTAGCATAATTAAATTTAATGATTCTGATTTTACAAAAACCGGAAAAATTAAATCTATTAACACTGTTACTATAAGTGTTATCACAACAGCTCCAATTCCGCTAAAAAAAAGTTTACTTAATAGTCCTGGGGGTTCCTTTTCTACTTTATCATTTTTATATATTATGTACCCCATTAATATAACTGGTAGTATTGATAATATTAATAGTATTTCTATATAAACCATACAATCACCTAGTATAATTATATCATAAAAAAGTATTCATTAATTTGAATACTTTTTTAATTTCTCATTTAATTTTTTATAAACTATTCTCATATGTGGCTCAGTAGAAGCTTCTATAGCTTCATCTAAAGTAAACCAGCCTATATTACTGTTTTCATCTTCTTTAATATGAAGAACTTCTTTTTCATCTGCTTCAAGTAAAAATGTGACATTGACATGAAGATGTGCTGACACAAATTTTCCTCTTTTTATATGGGGATTAACAGTTACTATTTCAAGAGAAGCTATTTCATTAGAAATTGGTTTGATGTTTGTCAAACTTGTTTCTTCACTGGCTTCTTTTAACGCAACATGTAAAAAATCATCATCACCATCAGCATGACCACCAGTCCAAGCCCAAGAATCATATATATTATGATAAATCATAAGAACTTTATTTCTTTCCTTATTTGTTATCCAAGATGAACAAGTAAAATGCGCTATTTCATTTTCCCTAGTTAGAGTATCATCTTCCATATTCAATATTCTAGTTAGTATTATTTTCTTATCATTTTCTTCTTGCTCATTTGTAGGAGTATAATTTTCTATTTGTTTTCTAATATTCATATTATAATTCCTCCTGACGATAAAAATGTATCCAACCTAAATCTATCCATCTTACTATCTCTTCGTGGCAGAAAAGTGCTATAGAAGGCATATCAAGCATAAGTATCTTTATGTTTTTGTTATGGACAACATTGTTCATAACAGCATATGTAAGTTCACCAAATACTGAAGCACCAATATATCCTTCAATATTACCTTTTCGTTCATTCATAAGGAAGAATATATCGCATCTTTCAATATCTGCATAAAATTGTTTGTACTGTTCTTGGTAATCAGTATCTTCATTTATATGAGGATAGTTTATTACTTCATAACCTTTTTCTTCAAATAAATTTCTCCAGTAAGCTACTTCTGTAAGTAACTTAGTACTTCCTGATATTACTACTTTCTTCATTTTTTCCCCTCCCTATTAATCTTTTTATAAAACCTCTTTGTTCTACTTTATCTTCTATAATCTCCGGAACAATTAGTTCATTATTGCACCTAGCATCTAAATATATATCAGGATAAAGATCTAACATATCTTTGGTAAATTGATCTACTCTAAATTTTCCATATTCTGGTGTTGTATTACTTGAATAAAGTAAACCATTTCTTACAGCATCTATAATAAAATTTCTAAGCATAGTATCACTTTTATGAAGTTCTATACATGCTTTCGTATGTTCTAAATCAAATTCATCACTAAATCTTAGTGCTTCATAAAACTGTTCAATAGTTTCAACTGGAATATGATATTTTTTCCTAGTACTTGAAGCAAGTTTTCCATCCATAGATATAGATATATCCCATATCTCCACACCATTTTTTGATAATTTAATACCGGCATACCATTTTCCATCATGTCCTAAATATCCACTGCCAGTACGATAATTACAATCCATAGTTTCTCTTTCATCATGTGTAAGCCTATACCTAAATTGTTCATTATCCATATAAGATGATATATCTGGAGTATTTTCAAATCTAGTATCTACGCAGCCTGGCTTATCTAACTCTATATTAGGAAATTTAAACTCATACCATGAGACTATTTTATTTACAAGTTTATTTAATCCATCAATATTTAGATAGCTATTTTCTCCATCTTTAAAAGCTTTCTTAAACCATGGTTTAAAGTTCTCACGACAATTAAAATCATACTGTCTAGTGTCTGTTTTATAAAAATCTTTTGCTTCATTTATTGTCATATCATATCACCTAACTTAATTATAGCAAAAATATATTAAAAAGAAAACAAATGTTTGTTTCTTTACATTTGTTTTCTTTATTCTGTTCTCAAAGCCTCAACTGGATCTTTCTTACTAGCTATTTTAGCTGGTATAAATCCACCAATTAAAGTTAAAGTTATACTTACTAATAAAAGTAAAAGTGCATGTATTATATTAAGCTGAGCAACATTTTCTAGATCAGTTAATTTCTCTATTATGATATTAGCTGGAATGCAAAGTAATTGTGCTACTCCTAAACCTAATAATCCTGAGAAAAGACCTATTATAAATGTTTCAGCATTAAATACTCTAGTAATATCTTTATTTCTAGCACCTAATGCTTTTAATATACCAATTTCTTTTGTTCTTTCAAGAACGCTGATATACATAATTATACCTATCATAATAGATGATACGATTAAGCTTATAGCTGAGAATGATATAAGAACAATTGTTATTGCATCCATTATATTACCTGCAAGTGAAGTAATTGTATCTGCATAATCTGTATATATAATTTTACTTTCTTCGCTCTTACCTTCATTGTAATCATCTAAATAACTAAGTAAATTAGTTTTAGAGTCAAAATCTTTTGGAAATATTTGAATATATGAAGGAGCACTAACTGCGCCAAGGTATGAAAGAGTTTGTTCTTTCATTGCTATTCCTTCTTCAGTAGTTAAATCCATTTTAACTCCTGTAAGAACATTATATGAAGCATTCATTTGAGTAGTAACAATACTTGAATTAGTGTTAATGCTCATAACTTTATCCATTAATGCTTCTTTATAACAAAGACCTGTGCCACTATATTGAGCAAATTTATTTCCTTCTTTTCCTCTTATAATTCCTGTTATTTTTAAAGTTATACTGTTTTTACTATTATAAGCTTTATCAAAGTCACCAACGATACTAAACATACCATTATTCTCAGTATAATAGTCATCATTTAATACTACCTTAATTTCTTTACCTAGAATATCATCGAAAGAAACTTCCGCATCTTTGTCATAACCAAGAGTTTCTAAAGTAGTGACATCTAGTTTATTATTAGCATTAACTAATAAAACTAATTCATTATATTCTTTACTCATTTTTCCATATATAACTTCAAAATTATCAGTTATTACAGCATCTTCTTCACCACTAACTGATTCAGGAAGTGGAAATAACAAACTTGATTGCACATCTGTTATTTTATTATCAGCATCTTTCATAAGTAGGTTTAAATTAGTACTTCTACTATAGCTTAAACCTCCAATTAAAGAACTATCAACATCTTCTAAATAATTCATAAAATCCATATTAATTTTATTCTTATGAGTAATACTATCATAAGAAATTAAAGCAGTTAATGTTTCTTTATCACTATATGATTCTTCATCAGTGGAATGCTCATTCATAATTTCTTTTTGTGTTTCTTCATCAGTTACAGTTACTTGTGGCATAATGACAATAGGCATTTGCGCCAAAGTATCTTTTTCAAACTTATCTATTTGAAGTTGAAAACCATTTGATAAAGCTAAAATTAATGCAATACCAATTATACCAATTGATGATGCAAAAGAAGTAAGTATAGTTCTACCCTTCTTAGTCTTAATATTGTTAAATGATAAGTTAAGTGCTGTTAAAAAACTCATTTTAGTTTTTTTAATTTTAAACTGAAAGTCATTTTTTTCAGTATCCTTAATTGGATTAGAATCACTTGTTAACTGGCCATCTTTGAACTCAACAACACGGTTAGCATACTCTTCAGCAAGATCCGGATTATGAGTAACCATAATAACTAACTTATCTTTAGATATTTCTTTTATAAGTTCCATTATTTGAATACTTGTTTTTGAATCTAGCGCTCCTGTTGGTTCATCCGCTAAAATAACACTTGGATTATTAGCTAGTGCTCTTGCAATAGCAACTCTCTGCATTTGCCCACCAGATAATTGATTTGGTCTTTTATGAGCATGATCTTTTAAACCAACTTTTTTTAAAAGTTCTAAAGCCTTTGCTTTTCTTTTGCGCTTACTAATACCACTTAAAGTCATACCCATTTCAACATTATCTAAAACACTAATATGTGTAATTAAATTGTAACTTTGAAAAATAAAGCCAATGCAATTATTACGATAAGCATCCCAATCTTTTTTCTTAAACTTTTTAGTAGATTTATTATTTATTATTAAATCTCCTGAATCATATTTATCTAAACCACCAATGATATTTAGTAAAGTTGTTTTACCACTACCAGATGGTCCTAAAATAGCTACAAACTCGTTTTCTCTAAATTTTAAGTTAACATCTTTTAAAGCATGTTGAATGAAATCACCAGTTTTGTAACTTTTATTTATACCTTTTAATTCTAACATTTATTCTCTCCCATAACTATATATTATTCTTATTTGGATCCATTAATGATAAAGCAACTTTCTCTTTTTCAATATTTATATCAATTACATAACAATCAACTATATCACCAACACTTAATACATCACTTGGGTGCTTAATATATCTATTTGTAAGTTTTGATATATGAGCTAATCCATCATTATGAAGACCAATATCTATAAAAGCTCCAAAGTCTACAACATTTCTAACTGTTCCTTGTAATTTCATACCATTTTTTAAATCTTCAATATGAAGTATATCACTCTTTAATAAAGGTTTCGGCATTTCATCACGTGGATCTCTATTAGGCTTTTGTAAAGACTTAATTATATCTTCTAGAGTATATACATCTGTTGCTAATTTTTTAGCCATTTCTTCAGTATTTACCGTATTTAATTTATCAATTAAATTCTTAGAACCAATATCATTTGTAGACATTTCTAATTCTTCTAAAAGTTTCTTAGTTATTTTATAACTTTCTGGATGAATTCCAGTTACATCTAAAATATTATCTCCATCAATTACTCTTAAGAAACCTATTGCTTGTTCATAAACCTTGTCACTCATAAGTTTCATTTTCTTAATTTCTTCTCTTGATTTGATTTTTCCCTTTGAATCTCTGTATTCAATTATTTTATCGATATTCTTTTTTGTAATACCAGATACATATTTAAGAAGTGAAGACGATGCTGTATTAATGTTAACGCCTACACTATTAACCGCTTTAGATACAACAAAATCTAAACTTTCGGATAGTTTTTTATTAGATACATCATGTTGATACAAACCTACCCCAATACTTTCTGGATCTATCTTAACTAATTCTGCAAGGGGATCTTGAAGTCTTCTACCAATACTAATGGCACTTCTTTCTTCAACATGTAAATCAGGAAATTCTTCAATAGCAAGTTTACTAGCACTATAAACTGAAGCCCCTGCTTCACTTACTATAATATACTCTACTTTTCTATTTATTTCCTTTATAACATTAACTATAAAAGCTTCACTTTCTCTTGATGCTGTACCATTACCAATAGCAATAATATCTACATTATATTTATTAATTAAATCTATAGTTATCTTTTTAGCTTCGTCATATTTATTAACTGGTTCGTGTGGATAGATTTTCTCTACCTTAATTCTTTTACCCGTATAATCAATAACTGCTAATTTACAACCTGTTCTAAAAGCCGGGTCAAATCCAAGTACTATTTTGTCCTTCATAGGTGGTTGTAATAATAAACTTTCTAAATTCTGACTAAAATTATCTATGGCAGCTTCTTCAGCTTTTTCTGTTAAATCACTTCTAATTTCTCTTTCAATAGAAGGACTTATTAGTCTCTTATATGAATCATTAATTGCATCCTTTACTATATCAGTAACAAAACTATTTTCATGTATTATTATTTTACTTTCTAAATAGCTAAGTACTTCTTCAACATTTAGTTTAATGTTTACTGTAATAACTTTTTCATTTTCTGCTCTATTTACTGCAAGAATTCTATGACTCTTAATCTCATTAACTTTTTCAGTATAGTCATAGTACATTTCATATGTTTTCTTCTCATCAGCTGCATCTTTTTTTACTTTACATACAATCATCCCAGTTCTATAAGTATAACTTCTTATCCATTTACGATAAGCTGCATTATCACTTATATTTTCAGCAATTATATATCCTGCTCCTTGAATAGCATCTTCTTTAGTTTTTACTTCTTCATTAATAAACTTACTTACTAAAGAATCAATATTTCCAATAGTTGGAAATCCTAAAATCAAATTAGCAAGTGGTTCAAGACCGTTTTTAATAGCTTCTGTTGCTTTAGTCTTTTTCTTTTCTTTATATGGTCTATATAAATCCTCAACTTCAACAAGTTTAACAGAATTCATTATTTTTTGTTTTAATTCATCAGTCATTAACCCTTTTTCATCAATAAGTCTAATAACATCTTCTTTTCTTTTTAATAAATTAACTTGATATTCATATACCTCATTAATACTTCTTATTTGTTCTTCATCTAAAGCCCCGGTAGCTTCTTTTCGATATCTAGCAATAAATGGTATAGTATTACCATCTTCTAAAAGTTTTAATACTGCCTCTACCTGGCTAGCTTTTATTTTTAAATCATTACTAATTTCTTTTATAATATCTGTATTCATAGCATCCTCCATTTACTATATAATTGTACCATAAAAAGATGGTTTGAGAACATTATATTGAATTTATTTACTTCTTGCTTTATAATAGCACTAGGTGATTATTATGCAAACAAATCCAATTGTTTTCTTAGATTTTGATGGTGTTATAAATACTAGATTCTATTATTATGAAAATGACAAACTTTGTGGTAAGTTTTATCATGAAGAAGATATGAAAGTAAATAATATTGAAGCTATTAATTTGTTAAATAAATTATGCTTAAAGACAAAATCTGATATAGTAGTTACTAGTTCTTGGCGTAAACACACAAGTAAAAATAATGATTTTACTACCAAAAAAGTTTTGATAAATTCCGGTTTGGATTTACAAATAAATGTTTTAGGCGATGTACCTATTTTAAATACCGGTATTGGTGATGAAGTAAGACTATGGCTTATAGAAAATAATTATCCACTAGATCATCCATTTATTATTCTAGACGATGGCTGTGACCCAAAAGAGTTTAATGATAGATATATTAAAACAAGTTTTGAAGAAGGATTTACTGAAAATGAATATTTACTTGCTTTAGATAAACTAAATAGTTTATTACATCAAAAAAGATTATTTTTAAAAAAATAATCTTTTTTATTTACTAATATTAGTACCAGTTTCACACTCTAAATTTATTTCTATTTCATAATCTGTTTTACCGTATGGCTCTTTTGGATAAATAATTGCTCTAGTATTATATTTGTTACAAGGTGTTTTTGTTTTTGAATTAACAAATTTTGCTATTTCTTCTACATATTTACCATCATCATATTCTTCTAAATTATTTAAACTTATCTTAATACCTACAGTTTTAAATTCTTCTAAAAATTTTGTCTTATCAACTTCAGCATTTTCTAGTTGTTCGACCTGATTATAATAGAAATTTTCATAAAAATCAGTTGCCATTTTTTCTAAAGATTCCTTAAGATCTACTTTTACAAATAGATTCATTTTATTAAAAACAAATCCGAATACTATAAATAATAATACAACTGCCATTATGCTTAGTTTGATAATCAAAACATTCTTGCGTGAAAAAAAATTCTTAATATTATTAATAAAATCCCTTTTATCTTTCATTTAGTACCACCTAATATTATTATATCATTTATTTTTGATAACTGTAAGTATTATGATAAATCTTTTCTTCGAATATCATTTTGAATAAGACTAGCTTTTTTTATAGCATTCTTTCCTATTTTTTTATTTATTTCATCAATAACTTTATCAATTTTTTCTTCTTTATCTCTTTTTTCTATATTATCAAATAAAGATGTTTGATAAGGAGAAGAATCTGTTAAGTCATCTAGTCTTATCCCGATTAATCTAACTGCTTGTCCCTCATAAAAACTATCAAGTATTTCTTTTGAAATACTATATATTTCACTAGTGATATTAGTAGCATTCTTTAATTTTCTTTGATGACTTTTTCTCTTGAAAAAGTTATCTTTTAAAATAACACATATTACATTAGCATATTGTTTTTGTTTTCTAAGTCTTTTACCAACCATTTCTGAAAGTAAAAATAATTCTTTATATAACTCTTCTTTATTTGTTACATCTGTAATAAGTGTAAACTCATGACCTATTCCTTTCGGAATATAAGTACTAGAATCAACTACACTATTATCTATACCATTTGCAATATCAACCATTCTTGGTGCTTGATTTTTAAAATATCTAGATAGTCTTAATAAATCATAATTAGCTAAATCGGCTATTTTTTCTATTCCTATTGCTTGTAATTTAGGAACTGTTTGTTTTCCTATTCCAAATAATTCTCCTACTGGAAGTGGCCACATTTTTTCCTTTACTTCAAAAGAATATAAAGTGTGAACTTTATCTGGTTTAGAAAAGTCACTCGCCATTTTAGCACATAATTTATTGTTAGCTATACCAATATTAACAGTAAAACCTAGTTCATTTTTCACGCGATCTTTTAGTTTGTATGCAAACTGCTCTTGATCACCATATAAGCCTTTTACTTTACCATAATCTAAATAGCATTCATCAATTGAAGCTACTTCAATGTCTGGCGAATATTCACTTAATAATTTAAATAGTTTATTACTCATTTCTTGATAAACAGTAAAATTTGGAGGATATACATGTAAGAACTTGCACTTTTTTTTAGCACTATATAAAGTCTCTGCTGTTACAATTCCTACTTTCTTGGCCGGCATACTTTTAGCAAGAACTATACCATTCCTAGTTTTTTCATCGCCACCTATAACTGCATAAGTTTCTCTAATATCAACCTTCGAACCATTTCTAAGTAAATCTACTGCACTCCATGATAAAAAAGCATTATTAACATCTATATGAAATATAATTCTTTCCATATCATCACCCAATATAATTATATCATGAACATTTGTTTGATAAAAGAAAAAATCTACTAAAAAGTAGATTTTATTTTTTTATTAAATATATATGAGATTATGGTTCTTCACAAGTATAGGCTGCCCCTAAAGCTACTACTGTATATGTTGTATCAACATCTACTATAGTACTTGAGTCAAAAGGCTTGTCCCATACAACAGGAACCATCTCAAAGCAGTTGCCTCTTTCTGTATCCTCTATATTCCAAAGATTATAATATGTCATAGTTTCATCATGATAATTGCCATTATAATAATATTCTACATAACCAGTATTTTTATATCTATCTATATATGTTCCTATATTGTCACCAGCATCAGCATCAATAACAAGATCGGCAACATCCCCACTACCATAACCATTAACAAGTGCAAAATCATTACTGTTAGCAACAAAAATATTATTATTATTACCTTCAACATAACCAAAATAATCGTTAAAAGCATCCACTACTTTAAATGTTAATGTAACACTTTCATCACATAGTTTTACTGTTAAATTATCTGTACTACCTGTTGCACAGTATTTACCATTTGTAACTCTTTTTAAGTAAGATGTTCCATCTATATAACAAATCTGGCCACCTGTTATTTGATAATCTTTATCAAATTTAATAGTTCCTGAATTAGCATTTACGCACTCACCTTCATTAACAGTAAATTCGCCTTCTGCAAAGTAATCACTAGCTGTTCTTAAAATACCTTTAGCACTAGCTGCAAATGTTTTTTGTTCTGCACGTTTAAGAACACCAGAAACATTTGGAATAATTATTAATAATAGTACCCCTATTATAATAATAACTGCTATTAATTCAACCAAAGTAAAACCACTTTTTTTATTTAATAAATCACTAAGTTTCTTATTAATAAACATAAAATTCATCTCCATACATTCAATTCGATATAACTATATATTACTTAAATAAACTATTTGCATATTTCAACTTTCAAATCATCATTATTTCCTGTTGCACAATATTTGCCATTTGTTATTGTATCTAAGTATGCTTCATTATCTATATAACAAATTTCCCCACCTGTTATTTGATAATCTTTATCAAATTTGATAATACCAGCTGTTGCGTCTATACACTCACTTTCAGTTACAATAACCTCATCTGATGCATAATAATCAGTTGCAGCCCTAAGCACACCTTTGGCACTAGCTGTAAAAGTTTTAATTTCTGATTTTTTTAATGTATTTGCAACATTAGGAATAATTATTAATAGTAGTACTCCTATTATAATAACTACGGCAATTAGTTCTACTAGTGTAAATCCCTTACTCTTCATATAAACACTACCTATCTTCAATAATTATAACAAAAAAAGTTCTTAAAATAAAGAACTTTATTATTTAGTTAAATCTAATGTTAAAATTTCTTGATATTCTGGTTTTATTTTATTATAAGTAACACCACATTCATTAAACATACGTTTAGCAGCTTTAACTTCATCTGTTTCAGCGTACTTATCACTTATATAAACAACTTCTTTAATTCCAGATTGAATTATTTCTTTAGCACATTCATTACATGGAAATAACGCTACATATATTCTAGCATTCTCAAGTTCTCTTCTGCTGCCTCTAAAATTCAAAATAGCATTTCTTTCAGCATGGCAAACATATAAATACTTTGTCTCTAAAGGTTCACCTTCTCTATCCCAAGGAAAATCATCATCATTAAAACCATTAGGTGTACCATTATATCCTACTGATAATATTCTATTGTCATTACCAACTATACAAGCCCCTACTTGAGTAGAAGGATCTTTACTACGCATAGCTGTTAGTTTTGCTATAGCCATAAAATACTCATCCCAGCTTAAATAATCTTCTCTTTTATTCATAATTTCCTCCATATATATAATTTTATTTATTATAACATCTTTTTCTATTTTATATCTATATTTTTTGGTATTTTAAATGTATAATAAATATATAGTAGATAGTTGGTGTTGATATGAGCAAAAAGAAGAATAAAAAAGGAATTTTCAAATTTAGTTTTAAGGATATATTAAAAAATGATAAATTTATGATGACCTGTACTGGTATGGCAACTTTAATTATAGGAATTACTTTCTATTTAGTATTCATAAATAATACTGGCAAAGCAATAAGTAATCTTAAATTCACTAGTATAATGGAAGACAAAGGTTTGAAAATATATGATGTTACTGACCAATTTGGAGAAGATTATGTTAAAAGCGCTACCATCGCTTATAACGAAAAAACAAATTATCAAATAGAATTTATTGTTTTTTCTGATGAAGATTCAGCCAAAAATGCTTTTAATTTAAATAAAAATACTTTTGAGAAAATTAAAACTGAAACATCCGAAGAAGTTAGTACCTCTAATGAAAAAATATCTGAATACGCATTAACTACAGAAGATAAATACATGTATATAAGTAGAAGAAAAAATACTCTTCTTTATCTAAATATTGATGGAAGTTACAAGATAGAAGTAGCAAATCTAATTACAAAGGTTGGTTATTAAAACAGCTAGATACATATCTAGTTTTTTTATGAAATATTAACACATACTATTTATAACTAATGTGAATTTTATATTATATTTAAATATTTTTGTGCCATTACTAATTTTTTTTGATATAATGGTATTTGTCTGCTAAAGGAGTATAACAGTATGAATGAATTAATAATATTAACTATTGTTTTAGCATTAACAACGCTAATCATAGTAACTTTTTGTTTTTGTACTATGAAAAACAAGTTAAATACATTAATAAATAAAAATGAAAAATATACCGATAATGATGAAATGTTAATGATTAGATATAATTATGTAATAAATTTAAGAAAATTAGAGTGTTTTACAAAACAATTATTAAATTCAAATGTTGATAACAAATTAATAGAATATATTAAAGAATATACTAGTAAAATAAATAATTACATCTACGGTGACAAAACTTATACAAAAACAGTTAATTTTGAAAATGAAATGCTTTATAAAAATGAAATTATTAACTTAGATGTTGTATTTTATGCTTATAATCATTTATTCGCAACATTAGATAAATCAACACTGAAAATATTAAATAGTAAAAGTAAGTTAAAAAAAGAAATCGATAAAAAAGAGCAAAGCTTTAAAAAAAATTTAAAAAGTTATAAGAAAAAAAGTCAAAATATTATTAAAGATAAAAATAATTTAGATAAGTATTATTTACGTATAGAAGAAATGAAAAGTGTCTATAAAGAATTTATTAATAAACTAAATCCTATATTTACTATTCTTTTTATAAAATATAGTATTGATGTTATAGGTGAAAAAAGTGATATAAATTAACATATCACTTTTTTTTATAATTATGTTATAATTAATATGATAAATAATAAAGGAGGTCTTAAGATGTTTAAAACAAGAAAGATGTCAGTTAAACGCGGTATTGCATTAGGTGGCATATTTGGTTATTTAATAGGACTTATGGTTTTATTTAGTTTTACTTTTGATAGTGCTTTTATAGTTTGTGCAGTTGCAATTACTACTGGTGTTTGTATTGGATTATTTGTTAATTTTTTATATAATTTAGAATACAATAAGAGAATATAATGACTCCAGAAGAAATATATGAGCAGTTAACTAATATTGAATATGGTTGGGTTGATCAAGATGGTGCTAAACACATCAAATTGCAACCAGTTTTATTTAGTCAAATTTACATGCTACAAACTCCAGAAGAATTAATAAAATCAAAAATTGGTGTATGTTGGGATCAAGTTGAATTGGAACGTTTTTATTTTAGTAAGACTAATTTAAAATTCCATTCTTATGACATTTTATATATCAATAACAACCAAATGCCAAATCATACATTTTTTGTTTATGAAGAAAATAATAAATATTACTGGTTTGAACATGCTTTTGAAAAATATAAAGGCATCCATGAGTATAGTGATTTAAAAAGTTTATTATTAGAAGTTAAAAAAACTTTTATTACAACTGAATTAGAAGGCAAATATGAATATGATGAAAATTTTTTAAATATATTTGAATATGATGAACCTAAAAAGCACTTAAGTTGTACAGAATTTTATAACCACTTTATGAATGGTAAAAATGTTACAAGTATAGTAAAAGAGTAATTTATAATTACTCTTTTTTAATTTCATTTATTGTTTTGTATACATCGTTCCAGTCATATACTCTCTTAATATCATTATTTTTTCTATTAAAAGTATTATCAAATATAAAAGTATTAATACCATTGTTAATTGTTGATTTGCAATTTGTAATACTGTCATCTATAAATACATCAATTCCTTCTTCCTTGCAAAGAGGACCTTTATCCTTTATATTTACGAATATTTTATCAAACAAAATATCATGTTTAACTAAATATAAATATGTGGTCATATAAGGATTAGAGTATTCTTTATCATCTCTAGCACTTATTATAATTATTTGATGTCCCTCCTCATGAAGTTTATTTATTACTTCTCTAGCATTTGCTTTTAAAGTAACATTAGGCATCATCTTATCAAAATTATCAATCATAAACTGATCATAATTAGGATAATTAGCCTCATCGTTCATAACATCATAATAAGTAACACCATCAGCCTTTAACTTATCACTATCTTTATTATATATTTTACCTATTAAATTAAAAATTATATCATACGAGTTTGTGATCGTATCATCAACATCAATACCTATTTTCATTTTTTCACCTACTTTATAATTTTAACATATTAAAAAAAATAAATATATACAAAAATTTAATATCTGTAATTTTAATATTGCCAATATTTTATATTAATATACAAAATGAAGTAAATGGTTATAATTATTAATAAAATAATACTTTTTTGTCATTTGAGTCCCCTGTTTGATTATGATAATATGCTTATGAAAGGAGATGATATTATGTATAGTTGCACATTTTTAAGAAATGAAATATTTGATAAATTCAAAAAAGAATTAATGCTACCTGAAGATAGTTTCTTTGCTATATTAAAAATAGACGATAAAAAATGTTCTTACTTAATTGATGGCTTAAAAGAAGTAAGATGTGAATACAATGTCATCAAGAAATACGTTGAAGAAGTACACATGCAAACACTGTAATAGAGTTAAATAGCTCTATTACTTTTTGTTTGTAAGGCCATCATTAATAAAAATATGATATAATGAATATATATCTATTACATATTATTTAATTTAATTTTTAAATCAAAAAACGGAGGCCATATATGTATAAAATTTTTAAATATAGTCCAATTATAATAGGAGGAATTATAGGTCTTATTATGGCCATTTATGATATTCCCCTTTCTATTGATAATATAGTAAGTATATTTTTACTTGCTTCTGTATTTTTTTTTATTGTATACACATTTTTTATCTTATATATTAGATATAAAATCAAACTTTTTTTATCAAACAAAGCAATAAATTTAGATAAATTGGAAACAATAATTAGTAATTTTCCTAGTAATCAGTTGAAATGTTATTTTATAATAGATTTATCAGTAGGATATTCTATCAAGAAAGATTTTCAAAAAGCATTGGAATTGCTAGATAGACTAGATATAAATAAACAAAATAAAAAAACAAAAGTTTTATATTATAATAATAAGGCATACTTTTTATATAAACTTGGAAAAAAAGAAGAAGCAAAAGAAATAATAGAAAAGAATAAAGAACTATTTGATAGGTATTTAACTGATGTTACTATAGCTTCTATATTGCAAGATACCATTGAAAAAATAAATGATGATGACTAGTTAAAACAATACTTTCAGATATATTTATTAAAATAAAAACTCACGAATTATCGTGAGTTATTTTTCTTATGGAGCGTTGACTAGTCTTATTTAAGAAAAATCATTGCTATAAAAGATATTGATTAAATCTAATCTATTTTTATTTTACCACATTTTTATTTTTATAACAATTCCTTTGTTTCACACCAATTGTAATAATATCGAATTTTCAACATATATTAAAACTCATTTATATTAACAAGATATTTTCATTTCATAGAATTGATTGTTAAAGTCCTGCATAATTAATATATTATCTAGTAAATAATACTTTGGTAAAATATTGGATAACGATATATCGAATCTCTCGTATTTATTTTTGGCTATAAAGTATTTCTCCCAAATGTTCCCTTCGCTATGAAATATAATGCAAGAGTTATTTAATTCTTCATTAAATGTTCTTACTTTCGTTATATCGGTTTTAATAACATTATACATTTTATCTAGAATTAAAACTTTTGATTTATTTGTTGAATTCTTATCTATCAACTGCAAATAATAATAATTGCCCACAATTTCATAGTTATGTAACAAATAATCATTATCTGTATTTATATAAATCTGTTGTGTTTTCAATTCTTTGATGTCGTACTCAAATAAGATTTGATTATTATGTGTATCTAAAACTGTGTAATAAATTTTATTGTTATGAATTTTAGAATTAACGAAATTATATAATATTTCTCCGTCATTTGTTGATAGATCACCTTTACCATTTGACAAATTTGTTTTTCTAGAAAGATGATCATAAATATCTATTTGATAATATTCATCGTTGTTAGCATCTTTGACACTAAAGAGAATAAACTGATTATCGTTAAGCTTTTTTATTCTGGGATAATTAAACATATTAAGTATTTCACCATCTGCTATTACATTATTGTTGATGTTTGAATCATTAATAGTAGAGCTATGTAATTCCCATTTGAAGATTGTATCGTTTTTCCTTAAAAGTTTTATATAAAACAACTTGTTCTGTAGAATTGTAAAATCGATTATTCTACTACTATCATTTGGTTCTATTATTTGAAACACATCTTTATTATAATCATAAACAAATAAATGTTTTGTACCAAATAAGGTTTGATCAATATTAACATCATATATACTACCATATACTTTATTTTCAAAAGCTTCAACAATTTCAAAATCATAATCAATATAATTCTTGAGATATTGGTTTATCTTTGATTCTTTTATAATATATGGTCTTTTAGTTTGGAAATGAATTCCAATAATCAATATTATGAGAAAGGTTATTGGAATTATACATAATAGTATTTTTTTCATATTTATCTCCTATTCCTAACATAATAATCCAAATTAAAAGAGCCAGAAGACTCTTCTAAAAATTACCAAATCAAATATCTTCCATTTAGTCCAGCATAAACATTTTCAGCAGCAGCAGTAAAAGTTCCTAATACACTACCTCTACCAAAATCTGCATAATAAGTATCTACATAGGTTATCATTCTTAATGGTGTTGAACCTGGTATGTCGGTATGTGAATATCCTGCTCCAGTTAAATAATGTCCTAAACTTGTTCCATTATACATATATAATGTATGAGTTCTAATGTGATATATGACCGGCGAACTCTTACTAAGTGCAAATATATGAAAATTTATAAACGAGTCAAACGAATATCCACCACTGCCCATTAAACTATATACATAATTTTCTCTACTTTGCCTATTGTTTAGTTCATCTCTCATTTTATAAACATAAGTTCCACTTGTGGAAGTTGTTCCCATAGATGAAGCATATGTAGACTGAGACAATGAGCTTCCATTAACATATTGTAATACTTGTTTTATATTAGCAGGTCCACACCAATAACTAGTTTCTTGTCTATAATTAGGAACAGGCAATTGATAACTAAAATTTGCTGTGGCATACATTGAATTTTGTGAAATTATTTCATCTCTAAAATTTCCGTTTAAATACTTATTTAAAGTTGCATCCAATTCGCTGGGATCAGTATTTTTCACTATATAATCATATGTTTCTTTACTGATTTTGTTGTTTTCTAATGCAAAAGTAGTATTCATATTAATTAAAAATATTGAACTTATAAATGCAACAAAAAATATAATTTTTTTCAAAACTATTATCATTTCTAAAATATTATATTAGAAAGGAAATTAAATGTAACAACTATTTACACATTACATCATCATTGACTTGTTCTAATCCTGATTTGGAAGTTTCATTTACAGATACTATATTGAAATTTTCAAAAATAAGCTCGTCATTTATAGTGTTTATCAAAAAGTTCTTATTTCCACTAAACTTAAATTCATAAAATTTGTTTTCTTCAAAATTTTCAGAAAACTCATTCGCTATCGTTGTTAAAATAAGTTTTTCCGATTGAAAGGCTGTAAGAATAACATATTTTTTGTCAATAGTAATAGTAGAAGTGTATCCATTTATTATTTTATATACTTCAAATGTTTTAGTAAATTCACAAGTTTTAGTATTCTCAAAAGGTGTTATATCAAATTTACCTACCTCTTTAAAGTTTCTAATTATTGTTTCATATTTTGATATTTTCTCAGATAGATTTTCATTTTCAGCCTTTGATTTATCTGTCTCACTATTATTACAACCAGTCGTAAAGAAAACAACTGCAAACAGAATAATTACAAACTTTTTCATATTCATTCTCCTTTTACACGCGTTTAAAATATATTTAATTTATAATATCATATTATATAATATGATATTATCTTAATTAGTATAACGCTTTTTTAATTAGTCATAACAATTGAAGACACAAAAAGCTATATCGAGAGGAAATGACGAAAATTATTAAAGTTCGTAATCGTCTTTTTTTATTTCTTTAATATCA
Organism: Bacillota bacterium; assembly: GCA_023430885.1. Classification (GTDB taxonomy): domain Bacteria; phylum Bacillota_I; class Bacilli_A; order RF39; family UBA660; genus RGIG4266. The sequence continues at coordinate 90,824 of JAEYYH010000006.1, read as the reverse complement.
TTATCATCTAATATATTTCTATCATATAAATCCTCTATAACCTTATTATACATAGGTACTTTTTTACCCCAACCAAGTAACTTCTCTTTTAAGAACTTCTTTAATTTATTAAACTTCTTTTTGAAATATTCTAAACTGTTTCTTAAACTAAAATTTTCTTCTTCTAGTTCATGAATTGTTTTGTCCTGTTCTTTAATCCTTTTATTCAAGGCTGTGTTTCTAGTAGATAAAGCAAAATTGTTATCTTCATAAACCTTGATAATTTTCTTGTCATCATCTAATTGATCTTTAACATTATCAATAGCAACTGATAATAGGTTCATCTCTTGAAACTCTTTATTTGTTATCTTAACTTCATCAATGTACTTTTCTAGTTTATTTTTATCTTCTTCATTTAACAAATAGGTATTTTTACTTAACTTAGATTGTTTTAAATTACTGACTATATTATCAATTTCATTTGAAGAAGTGTCTAATTTTTTTGATTTATTATCGGCTAGTTCCAACCTAATTTTATTTTTCTCTAATTGATCTTTCATCTCTTGATAATTATCCATATCATTAACATCAATATCTTGATTTCTACCTTTTTGTTTCTTTTTCAAAGTGCTATCCAAACCATACTCATTATTAAATGACTCAATACATAATTCTCTCATCTTATCTTGTATCACTTTTAGTGAGTTTTTGGTGAATATTGCAGTTTTACCAACCTGTTTGCTCATACCATTTTTATTACCTTCTTTAATTGGCACTCCAACAATGTGCATGTGAGGACTTGTTTCATCATAATGAAGGATAGCACTTGTAACTTTAAATGAAGGAACGACATTTTCTAAATCTTCAACTTGCTTATGATAAACATTAGTCATTCTTCTTTTATAATCATCATCTTTGGTATCCCAATATTTTTTATCACCAAGTTCAATAATAACTTCACAAGCCAAATCATTTTTAGAATTATTAGATATATGAGTAAAGTAATCATTTATTTTCCTATCTTCTCTAACTTGTTTTTCGTTATATTCTAATCTTGCTTTTTCAAAATCTCTTTTGTATAAATCTTTCACATCATCAACGATACTAGCACTACCTTTTATAATAATTATATTTTCTTGGTTATTATCATACTTTCGATAATTATGTTTATCTACTTTTGATAAAGTTTGGGCATTTTGAATAGCATTATTGCTTAAAGAAGTAGCTCCACTTTTATTATTTTTTGCACTTAATCTAGCAGTTCTTTTTTTATTCTTATCACTGCCAATATGAAACGAATAAGCTAATTCTACTATAAATATTCCTCCATTCTTTAATGGGCGATTTTGTTCTGACAAAATCTATAACCCCCTATGTATTTTGTCATTCTAACAAAATACGGGGGCTAAGGCTGTGCCTTAGAATCCCAAATTAACTATCGCCACTTTCATTGCTTCGCAACAAAACGTGCCACGTTAATTTGATGTCTTGGTATCGTCAAATGTTTTTACTATATGAGTAATACATCCTAAATTAATCTCATCTATTTCTTTCAATGGATTAGTATTTTCTCTAATAGGAATATATTTTATTATCTTCTCATCCTTTTGCAATTCTCCACTAAAAGAAATCTCATCATAATTTTTATTATTTAGTTTTCTATATACCTCATAATATTTTGTTTCAAATTTTTCACTGAGTCTATCTATATATTCTTGTAATTGTTCTCTATTCAGACCGATACCAATTCTTGAATAGGTAGGCTCATTATTAATCGTAATTGGTATCTTGAAATCTACTATACCTAGAGAACCAAGTTTATTTAATTGCTCCATATAAGAACTTCTAAATAATATTTGCTTAATCTTGAGTTTATTATTTTCCTTTTCTAAAGTAACACTTTCAATATATTTAGATATAAACTCTTGCTTTTCTTCTTTAGTACGATTATCCCATTCAGATTTTAAATATTTATTTAACATTCCTAAATCTTCTAACTCACATCTTTTTATATCACGGTCAGCCATTACTTTTTGAGGAGAGAAGTTAAAATTATTAATGTCAATGTTTTTAAGTTTTTTATCTTTTAATATTTCTAACTTATCATCAATGTCCTTTAAGTCTAACTTGAAATCTTCTAATTCAACAATACCAGATATATAGGCTTTCTTAATTCTATCTTTTTGTTTTAATAAGTCATTTATCTCTTTATCTATCATTTCAACTGAATTAGAGTCTTTTTTATCAGCTAGGAGGGGCAAAAAGAATTCTTTAACTGCTTCATCATACTCAATCAAATCAAATATAAAATCCATTAACTTTGTTTCAACTAAATCTTCTCTAATGTTGTAATGACAATGTTCACAGTTATAATACATATTTTTCTTTTTCTTGCCACCTGAGCCTTTGCATTTCATTAATCTTCCACACTTAGGACATTTTAATTTTTGAAAGAACACATACACACGATCTCTTGTATAACTTCTTTGATTAATTTCTTTTTGTCTTTGACATTCTTCCCACATTGCCCTAGATATAATTGGCTCGATGACATTCATATAAATAACTGGCTCTTGATTAATTTTCTTGGATATTCTCTTGTATTGTTCATAATCCCCCATATAAATACGATTATTGATAATTTTATCTATTGTTGTATCTCGCCAAGGTTTTCCCTTAACTATTTTTTCATCGGTCAATACTTTGGCTATCTGTTGAAAACTTTTACCCTCTAAGTACATATTGAATATTCTAATAATAATATCTTTTTCAAGTTCATTAATGATTGCTTTCTTATTACCATCCTTTTTATAGCCAAATGGTAGAGTGCCTGGCAGATGTCCACTTTTAATCGCACCATTTAAACCAAACTTTGTTCTTTCACTTGTTATTTCAATTTCTAGTTGAGATAACACCGTTAACATTCTAATAAAGAATCTACCATTAGCAGTGGAAGTATTAACATCATCTCTATCACACACTAAATAACAGTTATATTTTTCTAACTTTGAAATAAGTTCTTCTAAATCTCTTACACTTCTTGTTATTCTATCTAACTTGTAAGCAACAATATAATTAATTTTTTGTTCCTTAATATCATTAAGCATTCTTTGAAAAGCTGGTCTATGTTTTATATCCTTAGCACTAATTCCGGCATCTTCATATATTTCATATACTTCATAACCTTTGAACTTACATAATTCCATTAATTTTTCTTTTTGTTCCCCAAGTGAAAAGCCTTCACGGGCTTGATCTTCCGTTGATACTCTAATATAAATACCTGCAATCTTTTTTTCTTCCATTTTCACAATTCCTCCTTTTTAACAAAAAATGAGAGCCAAAAGCATTATTAACTAATACTCTTGACTCCCATTAAATAAATAATATTTTTGATTAATATATTTTCGTTTAATTCTAGGCATATCGTATCCACCCCTTTTTAAGACGATACTGCTTGTCTTTATTGGTTATATATACTATCACTATTATTTATTTTGTCAATACCCATTGTTGGGCATAGTATTAGTCTTAATTGACAATAGGAACCTAGTAATATGTTTTTATCGGCTAGCCAAAGGCTAGTAATCGTTTAGCCTTTGGCAATTAAGCCTAACATATTACTACCTATTGTCAATTCATCATCTAGTTATATTTTTCTTAAATAGTCTTTTAAATTAGTTATAGGTATTTTATTAGATAAATTTTCAACATAAACAAATTCGTGCTCATTAAACATTAAAAATAGGACATTATTAATAATAATTTTATGAGGTTCTACATAAGCGATATTGGTATGATCAATAATTCGGAGACTTCCATTAGTTGCTTTGTAATTAGAACCACAAGCCCATTTTAATTTGGTAATGAGATCAGAACTCATTTCGATTTCTTTTTTTGTAATATTAATCATACACACACATCCTTTCCTTAAACACAAAAAAATCAATCTTTCGATTGATTTAATCAATTAACATCGCGCTGGTGCGACGATTTTATCTTTTGGAGCAAGTGAGGAGAATCGAACTCCCATCTCAGCCTTGGCAAGGCCGCATACGAACCATTGTACTACACCTGCAATTGGAGGGGCCGAGCGGATTTGAACCACCGATCAGGGAGTTGCAGTCCCGTGCCTTACCACTTGGCTACGGCCCCACGCATTGCGTAAATAAATTATATCAAATTATAACTATTTACGCAATAATTTTATAAAATTTTATGCGTTTTATTGTGTTTTTATGTCTAAAGTTAAGTCCTTTGTCTTCTCAAATAAATCATAAACTATGATTTTATCAGACACTGATACTTCCTGAGCAGCAATTTGATTATATTTTGTTATATAATCACTACTTACTGGTTCACTAAGAGTAAGAGCAAGACCTTCATCTTTTTGACTATTATAATACATTTTATTTGTTAACCAGTTTCCATTTGGATAGATAACAACATTTTCTGTAGTACTAAATATATCATGACCTAAAGCATATGGATTATAGAAGTTAAACATGTTACCTAATGTTGGCTGGGCATCATACATTCCCATAACCTCAGTTACCTCAAGATTATAACTTTGATCTTTTGTCCATATAATAAATGGTACTGATCTATTAAGTTCATATGAATAATAATCAACATCTACATAATCTTCAGCTTCTTTATCTTTTATAGACTGAGTAACTGGATCATAATCATAGTATGTTACATATTCTGATTTTTTAAGTTTAGCATCATGGTCACCATATATTACTATTACAGTATCATCTAGTATACCATCAGTATCAAGTTGATTAATAAGTTCGCCTAATGCTGCATCAGCATAATTAGCAGACTTAATATAATCACCCATTGTTGTTCCTTCAAGATAAGGAGCAGTTTTTTCTTCACCTGTTGTAGGATCTTTATAATGCATAGTAACATCAAAATCACTATGACTACTTATATCAGCCCAAGGTGTATGATTAGTAAGCATTATAAGTGTTCCATAAAATTTATCATGTTCTTTATCTATATCAGTTATAATTTTAGCTGATTGTTTAAAGAATGATTTATCTGATAAACCTATTCCTATAACATCATCAATCTTATATGCATCAGTATAGCAATAGAAATCATCATATCCTAAACTCTTATACATAGTACTTCTATTCCACATAGAGCAGTTGTTACCATGCATACTGAAAGTATAATAGCCTTTTTGTTTTAATAATTTTTGTGTTGTATAAGCATAATTTCTATCCCAGTAGCTTACAAATACTGTTCCTGAAGATGCAGGAAGTAAAGATGTATTGAAAGTAAACTCAGTATCACTACTAGTACCTACTGATTCTTGTGAATAGAAATTACTAAAATACATTCCTTGTTTAGATAGTTTATTTAATGTTGGAGTAATTTCAACTCCATTTATTGTAGTATTTAAAAGCCAGTTTTGAATACTTTCAGCATGTATAACTAAAACATTCTTACCATCATAAATATTAGTATATTTATTTGTTGTATCTGGATTAGTATTATTTTGATAATAATCTACAAATTCTTTTGTCGCAGTATCTACACCAAATAAAGGACTAATTTGTGGTTTTAATGAAGCAATTATGTCATTACCTTGATATATATATATACCAAATTGCATAACAACATATTCCCTATTCCACTGCTTTTTTAATCTACTAAGATCTGTCCCTGTAAGCATGGAAACAAAGAAACCTAGAACTACTAACCCTGCTATGGCAGTATTCATAGCTCTTATTCTTCCTATTTCTATTTGACTTACAAAATCAAAATAACCTTTTCTTTTAAGTACACCATTTACTATAAAAAATATAATAAGTGGTACAAAGAATATAAAATCTTTAAGTTCTAATATTTTTGTTAAAGCATTTGCTACTCCCATTGCTTGCGTTGATGTTGCAAGTAATGATAAAGAAACAAATGAATAATAATTATTGTAATAAACACTATTTATAAAACATATAGCAGTAAGTACAATTAAACAAGTACAAAAATATTTAAACTGATTCTTTGGCTTGAAAAAATATCCTATTGATCCAATTAGTATTACTACGGCTAAATCAGCAAGAACTGGTTTTATATTCCAAAATGACTCAGTAGTATAATATCTAAGAACCGTTGAATTAAATAGAGCAACTAATACATAACTAACAAATAATATATTTGTTCTAGCATATGTACTACAAAATACTCTAAGCTTAGAAAAGTTCTTTTTCATATTTGCTACTAATTCCTTAATCTTTATTTTCATAATCCACCTCTGGTTCGTTTCTTAGCAATTATATCACTTTTCATGATATAAGACAACTAACTATTACTTACAAACCATATCTTGCTAACATCACAACTTTCGCTGGTTGGTGCAGGATTTGGCATATCAAATTTTACTATTACTGGAACCTTAAAAGCATTACCAAAAGCAATACATGTACCAGGTTGTAAAATTCTTAAACGTTTTACAATTTCCAATGTTATATTTGGTACTATATCTTTAATATATTCAATATCACGTGGATGAAGCATTTTAAAAATTAAAAAGTTACTACATTGTGATAAAGTTGTTTCAGATAATTCACTAGGTCTTTGTGAAATAAGACCTAACATAACACCGTATTTACGACCCTCTTTTGTAATTCGCTCAAATATATTATATCCAAGTAAAGCAATATCGTTATCATTTTGGACATATCTATGAGCTTCTTCAAGGACTATATGGAATGGTAAAGTTGTTCTTTTGCTCATACCTTTGGCATAATCAAATAAAAGTTTTGAAAATATTTTTGTTAAACTTTTTGCAAATCTATCATCAACATAATTTATATTGAAATTAATTATTTGCGCTTTACGTCCATTATTAGCAGTCAATAATAACTTAATATATTGCTCTCTTGTCATGTATTCTGGTAAATCAAAATATTTAGCATAATCTCCATTAACAAGTCCATGAAGTCTTACTTTTAAAACATTAGATTCGTCATAAATTTTATCACTCTTTAAAACACCTTCAGATATTAGAGCAAAATCAAAGGCATCTTTTAAGTCCTTTAAAGTATATCTAAATGAACCATCTGGCATTGTTAATTCTAGATTATCTGTTAAAAACGATTCGAAGAAAGCGCTTATTGTTTCCATATCTCTAATCTTACCTGTATTATCTATAAAGAAACATTGTTTAAGTGGTCTTGTATAACCCGGTTGAAATATTGGTGTTTCCAAATTTAATTCTCTAGTATTATAATAAGCTAAAACTGATACTAGTTGATCTCTTATTTGAGGAGCAGGTCTACCGCTACTTAATATATCAAGTAATGCCCTAGATATAATATCATTTTTATGTTTCAATACTAATTCTTCATCTCTACCAAATACGCTAACTAATTTTAAAGCTTTTTCTATTATTGGTAACTGTGATGCTTTATCTGCACCAAGTAATAATGCATAATCATCTATTGTAAGTAACCAAGGTGGCATTTTAAGTATTTCTTGATCTGGAAAACTTAAGTTTGTTGTATAACTTTTAAAACTTATTTGTGGATTTTTGGTATTTAATTCTGAAAATGCCCTATGGTATTCCCCATAAGCATCAAATATAAAAATACTTGCCCTATATGGAATAGCTTGTTTCTTTTCAAATAAATTTTGAAATATTCTTGCTACTGAGCAAGATTTACCTGATCCAGTAGAACCAAATATGGCAAAATGATTACTAAAGAAGTCATTAATGCTCATTCCTATAGTAACACCATTATATACAGCACTTGTTCCTAAATTAAGATGCAAGTTATCTCTATAATTATCAACTCCTATAATAATAGGAACTTTTTCTTTACTTACTATTTTTACTAAGGCACCAAAAGAAGGTTTGTTTATGACACCAAAAACAAACTTTTCATCTTTTATTTCACCTAATAAATTAATATAAGCTATCCCGTCTCTAATATCTGTTATTTCACCAATACACTGTTTTTCTGGATCTTCCATAATAACATGTGTACTAATAAGATTTTGAAGTTTACTAACATCAATAGTTAATTTCAATAACACCTGATTATCGTTTATCCCTACTATGTTTCCTAGCATTATTACACTTCCTATTCTACCTTTATTATACCAATTTTAGAGATAAAAAAAAAGTATTTTTATTAAATACTTTTTTATACCAAAGAATCACGAGTATATACCTTTACATTTTCTGGTACACTTACTTTAATTTGTTCTTTTTTAGTAACTTTTATAAATCCTAAACCACTTATTACTATATCTTCATTCTTATTTGCTGTTATCACTTTTGTAATTAAATTAGGAGTCTCTTTATCCTTATAATATCTATCTACTTTTAAAGTATTAGCCATAAAAATAGTAATATTATTATTAGCAAGTTCTAATTTAATTAGTTTATCTATTAATATATATTGTTTACTTCTAACTTGATATGTAATAGGTCTTATTTCTTGTTTTGGAGTTATATTTTTAAGTGTTTTAACATCAATGACATTCTCAATACTTCCTTCACTTAAAAGCCCTGGAGTGTCTATAAACGTCATATTATCATTAAACTTAATTTCAATACTATTTAATGTTGTTGATGGAAGCATACTTGTTGTTATAGTAGGCTTCTCATTAGAATAATTATAAATTAATTTATTAATTAAAGTACTCTTACCGGCATTAGTAAAACCAATAACATAAACATTGTCACTTGTTTTATAGGTATTAATTTTAGATATTAAATCATCAAAATTATAATTCTTATTACTACTTACTATAATCCTATCAACAGTATTGATATCATATTTATCTACATAGCTAAGTAATCTTTCTTCATATATTACCTTAGGTAAAATATCCCTTTTAGTAAGAACAAGAAGAATTGGATTATTTATATTCTCTTTAATAATATCTATGTTTTCAGGCATATTAAACAAGTCCATAACAAGTATTACTAAATCTTGTTTATTAATTCCTTTTAATATATTAATAAAAGTATTATTATCTTTTATAATGCTCTTATAATCACCATAATTAATTATTCTAAAACATCTTTCACAAATAGAAGCTTTTTCATATTTGTCTTCTGCAATATATCCTTCTAAAGAAGAATCTTTAAATTGCATTACAGCTCCACATCCAACACACTTCTTATCCATAATATCTGCCTTTATAAAATAAATCTAATTTACTTAATCTTTTAATTATATGTTTTTCTCTTAATCTATTAAATTTAGTTGCAGCTGAATCTTTTTTTGAAACAGGATTAACAAGTATTGTTGTTATTCCTACTCCATTACCACCTACTACGTCAGTAAGTAATTGATCACCAATAATAGCTACTTCACTTTGATTATACTTATATTCTTTTAATACAAGTAAAAACTTTTTAGGTGAAGGCTTCCAACATCTATAGCAGCAATCAATACCTAATTGTTCTTTAAATGGTGTTAATCTCTTCTTACCACTATTTGAAAATATTAAAACTCTAAAGCCTAAATCATTAAGTTTTTTAAATAAATCTTTTACTTTCTTTGAAGGAACTTTTTCCGTATAAGGAACTAGTGTATTATCCAAATCAAATAGTAAACATTTTATACCATTTGATTTTAATTTGTTATAGTCTATTACATAAATACTTTTCTTATAAATGTCTGGTACATAATGTTCCATAAAATCACCCTTTACTGAAATTATTTTATCATAATATGGTGTATTAGTAAATGTCTACGTCTTATTTAATAACAAAAAAAGTAACATTTTGTTACTTTTTGTTTATTACTTTTTTTGTTTTAAATTATTTATTTATTAAGTGCTTGTTTTACATACTTGTATACTTCTAAACTTATATCATCTTTAGTTTTGATATCTTCTCTAACTATATCGCTAGTTGTTTTATTAGAACACTCAATTGTTTTAAATTTATATTTTTTTGCTACTTCTGTATAGGCTTTTTCAGCATGTTTTAAATGTTCAGAATTAGCTTCATTTTGATCTGGAGCTTCACTTCTGTTTGATTTTAAAATAACAGCAGCTTCATATGGCATATGTAAGAATATGCATATGTCTGGCTTTGGAAGTTTAAGTAATTTAAACTCTAAATTATCTAACCAAGAATACATACTATTTCTTTCTTCATCATCAAATATTTTTCCACCTTGATGAGCCATATTAGAGAATGTATAACGATCAAGTATTACATTATTTCCTTTAGCTAGTTCTTCTTCAATCTTAGGACAGTTATATTTACGATCAGCAGCATAATATAATGATGATACTTTAGGATCAACGTTTGGAGCAGTTTCTGGAAACCATCCTTCGCATATATATTCCTTGCCTAAATAAGGACCCCCGACAATTTTTCCTGTTGGAGTATTATACATTGGAAAACTAAAATTAGTTACTTTATAACCATCAGCTTTTAGTTTATCCATAAGCATATTAGTTTGTGTTTCTTTACCAGAACAATCTGTTCCTTCTATTACAATTAATTTACCTCTCATATTACTTTTTCCTCTTGTATTCTAGGTGTTTATATTTAATACCATTATCTTCATTTTCATTTATTAAAGCTACTGTATAATCTTCTTTATTAAACTTTGGAAAAAATACATCGGCTGTTTTTTCTTCTTTGTCAACTTCCGTTAAAATTAATTTATCAGCGTCATCAATAAACTGTTTATAAATAGAAGCTCCCCCTATTATAAACACATTACCATCATAATTATTTAAAGACTGAAGTAAAGCTTCTTTTTCATGAAATACATCTACACCTTCTGGAAATTCTATTTCTCTATGAGTAAGAACTATATGTTTTCTTCCAGGAAGTAATCTTGGTAATGACTTAAAAGTATTATATCCCATTACGATTGGACTACCCATAGTATTTTCTTTAAAAAACTTTAAATCATTTGGTAAATACCAGATAAGTTTGTTATCTTTTCCGAGTTCATTATTTTTACCTATAGCTGCAATTAAAACTAAATTATCCATATTTTCTCCTTACTGCGCGATTGGCATTTTTATAAATGGTGCAGAAGAATATTTTTTAATTTTAATATCTTCATTACCAGTCATGTTTTCCTTTAAATATTGTTCATCATTATTAACATTATTATTAAAGCTAAAGAAATCATCTTTATCAGCAAGTTCTAAAATCGCCTTTTCTTTTGTTACCATAAGTTCAAATATTTTTATTTCTTCACTTACTTTTCTAAGTACTTCTTTATACTTATCTGGATTTATTGCACTATTCATTTTAACAGTTATTTCTGCTTCTTTAGTTTTTAAATCATCATATCTAGCTTGTAACTGTTCATCAGTTTCTTTTTGGATAATTTTCTCCCATGATTTCATACGATTAAATCTTTCAAGTTGAAGTTTAATTCCTTCAATTTGATTAACATATATATGGGCATCCATAATACTCCAGTTTAGATTACCAACTTCTAAACCTGATACTTTGGCAAACATAGCTTGAAGAATAGCATACTGACTTACATTAAAAGGTAGTCCTAAAGGTGTATCTGCACTTCTTTGATGAACATAAGCATGTAACTTACCACCATTTACTTTCCACTCACTACTCCATACACATGATGGTAAAACAGCCGTATCTAAATACTGATCTTGCCATAAAACAATATTCATTCTTCTATCATGTGGGTTTTCTTTTAACTGTTTAAGAACATATTGTGGTCTTTTAAATGTAGCATTAATAAAACCATAAGCAGTACCAATTGTCCCTACATATTCAGGCCCAAAATATTTCGATATCTGCTTCTTTTCGTAGCCACCCTTACCATCAGGTACATTTTGTGTAGCATACCAGTAGCCGTCTGGCCTAACTTCCCATTCATTCCAAATATTGTTTCCACGATCTCTAAGCCACTGTACTTCGTTAGTTTGTGCCTGATATATCCATAATAATTCCGATAAGGCATTTTTTATATTTACTTTCTTTGATTCAAGTATTGGAAAATCTTTTCCAATATCTAGTTTAAAGTTAACTCCTTCGATACTAAGAGTATCAATACCTGTTCTATTTTCAAATAATTCGCCCTGTTTAAGTATCTTCTTAAGTAGATTACAGTATACTTTATCCCAGTCTCTTATCACACTATTTTCCCTATTTATCTTATATTCTTTTCCGTTTATTAACATTGTCTAACCTCCCTATCTTCATTATAGTTAATAATGATTTAATAATCAAGATAGTTTACAAAAAAAGACAGACTAAAATTAGTCTGTTATTTTTTCTCGCTATAGTATTTTACTTTTTCCACTTGTTCTAAAAATGGCTCATTTTTATATTCGCTAAGTAATCTTTTACTTAACCCACTAGTATGTATATTTGTCTTTACAAAAGGGTTTCTAGATTTGTACAATAACTCATAGAATAATGCTAAATCTTCTTCATAAACTAATTTATCATTGCGATTAATATCATTTCTAGTTAATAGAGCATTATGTGTAAGTTCATGAATATTTATTAAAAAACTTTTATCACTGGTAATAGTTGGTAATACTGGTATAGTTAATAAATTACCCTGTTCATCTTCTTTAATAAGTACTGCAAAAATATCAATATAATCATCAGCATCTACGTTATATATTTTGGATTTTTTTATTGCTTCATCAAAAGAAGAACTTGAGTATATTTTTTCTTCAGTCATGTAATCTTTTAAACTATCTAAATTAAATCCTTTTAAATACTCTTTATATAGATTAATTTTTTTATCATCAAGTATACTAAATTTTTTCCTTGGTAAATAAAATCTATCTTTAAATTCTAAATTTAAAGCTGTTAGGAAGTTTTCAAATACATCATTTATATACTGATATCTATTTTCATAATCAGCATCAAGTTTTTCAAAAACATAATACATATCACTAGTATCAATCTTATTTAACTTTTTTAAAGCAAAATTATATATTTGTATTTCACTTTGTAAGTTACGTAAATATTCTTTATATTCACTAGTTAAAGTATTACACATTTCTTTATCATTCATAGTCAATAAATTTCTAAAGAAAAGTGAATAATATTCTGCTGAAGATTCTAAAGAAACTTCAAATACGTAAAGATATTGTTCAAGTAAATCCTTTAATTTATAAAAATATTCTCTCTTATTCATACTAATACCACCTAAATAGTTTTATTATATAATGTCTATTATTAATAGTCAAATAAAAATAGGTCCTAAGACCTATTCACTTATATTATTTCCATCAAATTTTACATCCAAAAATTTACGACTTGATAAATAATCACACATATGAATAAATTGTTCATATTTGTTTTTTGGAAGTGGTAAAACAACGCTTGAATATGGTTCATTAGTATTCCAAGGTCCCATATGACTTGCTATACTTGTTGCCATAATTTGCACTTCTTTATCAGTTATTTTTGTTTTACTGGCATTTTCTTTAATAAAATCTGCCATTAGTAACGGATGATCAAATCTAACATATTTTTCTTTTACTAATCCTTCTTTTAAACCATCATGAAGAAGAAGAGACATAATAAGTAAATCTTTTTCATCATCAGTATATGATGTGAATAAAGAAGCATCATTGAATAATTCATGAGCTATTCTTACAGCTACTTTTGTATGTCTAACAAGTCCGCCATCACCTAGTGAAAATGCTGGATGATACTTACCTGTTGATGAAGCTGCTATCTCATAAAAATAATCTGGAAGCATATCTAATAATACTTTCACACTTTCTCTCAATCTATCACTTTTTATATAACTTAGTTCTTTATTAAAAACATCACTTTTCATAATCTATACCTAAAAAATTAATTAAAATATCATTGGCTGTATATACATAATTATTATCAATCTTTATATTACTTCCATCATTAATCAATTTACCCTTTTCTAATAATTCTAATACAACATCTATATTTAAAATATCTATGTTGTATTTTTCTTTAAATCTATTTATATTTATACCTTCTAATTTTCTAAATCCTAAAATAAACTCATTTTCTATTACTTCATTTTTTGTTAATGTAGATTCTTCTAATACATATTTGCCTTCTAAATAATGATTAAGACTCCTAGTATTTTCATATCTTACATTGTCTATATATCCACTTGCTCCTAAACCAAAACCATAATAATGTTCATTATTCCAATATGTTAAATTATGTTTTGATTCATAGCCTTCTTTAGAAAAATTACTAGTCTCATAATGATTATAATTATTTAATCTCTCAATTATTAAATTATACATATCATAATCTAAATCTTCACTTATATTTTTAATATGAAGTTTAGATAACACAGTATTAGCTTCTATAATAAGCGAATACGTTGATATATGAGGTATATCAAGAGTTTTAATAATTTCTATATCTTCTGATAACTGCTCTAAAGTTTCACCTGGTATTGCATATATTAAATCAACATTTATATTATTAATATCATATTTTTTTAATAAATCTATTTTCTCTTTAACCATACTACTAGTATGATGACGATTTAAAAATTCTAAATATTTTTGATTAAATGTTTGAACTCCAATACTAACCCTATTAATACCATATCTTTTCATAAGAAGTATTTGCTCTAAAGTTAATAATTCTATATTACATTCAATAGTATATTCATAAGATTTATCTTTATTAAGTCTATCTAATATATTAAATAATCTTTCTAATTCTTCATTAGATAAACTATTTGGTGTACCACCACCAATATAGATAGTACTTAATGTTTCATTTTTGTATTTAGAATCTATTTCTTTTTCTAAAGAATCTAAATATACACTTGCCCATTTTGCATTATAATACATCTTACAGAAATCACAGTATGTACATATTGTTTTACAAAATGGAATATGTATATAAGCATTCTTCATCTTCTAACTCCAAATAAATCTTCATCTTTTTCAATTTTTTTCTTATCTATTAAATTAACTGTTTTTTCTATTTTTTCTGGAGTCATTGCAACATTATATTTGCTTACCTGTTCTAGCAATTCTCTTATAGAAGATACACCATTATTTTTCTTATGATATTCTTTTATATCTTCGTAGAAAATACGACAAGTTAATTCTGAATCAGGTACTGAAAAATGCCAATTTTTACGATTTTGTACTGGGACATAAAGTGGAAGCAAAATTGTAATATAAAAAGATTTCATTAAGGCTCTTGCTTTTTTTAGTTCATCCTTATCTGATATTTGGGATCTTCCCCAATCACATAGTTTTAAGTCTAACCATTCTTTTTCTTTTTCCATTTTTATCACCATCTTTATTATACCATGTCTTAGTTTGATATGCTATAATATAAATGTAGGAGGACTTATGAAAAATTTAATTATTAAATATTTTGAACAAGTTGAAGTATATAAAATTGTTATTTTGAACGTAGTTCTTAGTATAATTGCAAGTTATCCAGTTATGCTGTCTTCTTTATTTATATTTGGTTTATTTGTACAACCTTCAATAATTGAAAGAATAATTGGTTTTATAATACTAATTGCTACTGCTCTATTAATTGTATTTTTCAATTACTTGCTATATAAGTTAGATAAAAAGAAAGCAAAAAATAAGAAAGTAAAATTATGTATATTGATAACTTTACTTATTATTATACTATTTGCTGGTTCATTCTTTATATTTCCAAATGCTTGGTTAAATATATGGGGAATAGTATTTTAAAAGAGAGATTTTATCTCTCTTTTATTTTTTTAATCATACTTGTTGGGTAATTAGAATTAAGTTTTTGTCTTAATAAGTTTTCTATTTTTTCACCAAATAAGGCACTAATTAAATTACTTGTTAAACAATCATATATATAATCTCTAGATAAACCTGTTTGGCTAGCTAGCTTTCCTATAGATATATCCTTAAATAGATACATACCTGTTAAATATACTACATCAAATTTCTTTTGTTCTTCTTTATCAATTGGACCTTCGTATGGTATTCTGCAAATAAATTTACCTGCTTTATCTTTAATAGCAACACTATTTTTAGCAGAATTGATTCCGCCCCTTACTTTTCCTTCTTGTTTATTTTTTAAAAGAGCTTCTGTAATAATAGTATATGTTTCTGCATCCGTTAACGATTCGACTAATTTTTGATCAGTTAAGTATCTTTGTATACTTGATTTTGATATACCTGTTATATCAGCTAACTCTTTATTTGTACCACTATAATTAGTTGCTTTAAAAGCCGCTATTGATTTTATAACTCGTTCTTCTTTTCTGTGCTCTTCATCCATCTCATATGGTAAAGACTCTAACAATTGCTTTTTTATATCTTCATAAATTTCAATTTTTTGATTAATGTCCATTATTCATCACTATCCATAGAAAGAACTGATAAGAAGGCTTCTTGTGGTATTTCAACATTACCAACCATTTTCATACGTTTCTTACCCTCTTTTTGTTTTTCAAGAAGTTTTCTTTTACGTGAAACATCGCCACCATAACATTTGGCAAGTACATTTTTTCTTACTGCTTTTATATCTGCTCTAGCTATAGCTTTATTACCAATACAAGCTTGAATAGGAACTTCAAACTGTTGTCTTGGTATTAATTTTCTTAAATTTTCAACAATTGCTTTACCACGACCATATGCAAAATCTTTATGAACGATAACACTTAAGGCATCGACTACTTCACCATTTAATAGAATATCCATTTTAACTAAATCACTCTTCTTGTATCCTATTAATTCATAGTCAAATGAAGCATAGCCTTTAGTAGTTGATTTAAGTTTATCAAAGAAATCATATACAATCTCAGAAAGAGGTATTTCATAGTGAATATCCACTCTAGTGGCATCTAAATACTCTATTGAAATATAATTACCTCTTTTATTTTGACATAATTCCATAATAGATCCAATATATGAACTTGGTGCAAATATATTAGTTCTGATATATGGTTCTTCAATATGATCTATTCTTTGTCTATCAGGAAGTTTTACTGGACTATCCACAGTAATCATTGTACCATCAGTAAGATACACTTCATATATAACTGATGGACTAGTAGCTATCAAATCTATATTAAATTCTCTTTCTATTCTTTCCTCAATTATTTCCATATGTAATAATCCCAAGAAACCACATCTAAAGCCAAAACCTAATGCTTTTGATGTCTCCGGTTGAAATTCTAAAGACGCGTCATTTAATTTTAACTTTTCAAGAGCTTCTCTAAGTTCTGGATATTTACTAGACTCAAGTGGATATAACCCGCAGAAAACCATTGGTTTCATTGGTTTATATCCAGGTAGTATATCATTAGAGGGATTTTCCAATAATGTTATTGTATCTCCTACTTTAACATCTTCAATGTTTCTTATATTTGCGACAATAATACCTACTTCGCCAGCCACTAATTCTTTAACCTTTTTCTCTTTTGGTGTATGAACTAATAAATCTACTACATCATATGTAGCACCAGTAGCCATCATTTTAATATTATTACCTATTTTAAGTGTACCATTTACCACTCTAACTAAAGCAACAATGCCTCTATATGGATCATAAAAACTATCAAATATTAAAGCTTGTAATTTAGCATTTCTATCGCCTTTTGGAGCAGGAACTTTATCTATTACTGTCTCTACTAATTCTTTTATTCCAATACCATTTTTAGCACTTGTAAGAACTATTTCATCTTCTTTAAAACCTAATGTATCCATAAGTTCTTGTTTAACTTTTTCTGGATTAGCATTTGGTAAATCAATTTTATTTATTACTGGAATTATAGTTAAATCATGCTCTAATGCAAGATATAAATTTGCTAAAGTTTGTGCTTCAATCCCTTGAGCAGCATCCACGACTAAAATAGCCCCTTCACAAGCTGCTAAAGACCTTGATACTTCATAAGTAAAATCAACATGCCCAGGAGTATCAATTAAATGTAAAGTATATTCTTCACCTTTATAATCATAATGTAACTGAACAGTATTAAGTTTAATTGTAATACCTCTTTCACGTTCAAGCTCCATACTATCTAATAATTGTTCTTGCATTTCTCTTTTATCAATTGCACCAGTTATTTCAAGTATTCTATCAGCAATAGTACTTTTTCCATGATCAATATGCGCAATAATCGAGAAGTTTCTAATATTTGATTGTTTCATAAAATCACCTGCTTTATATTATATCATTTAATAGCCAAAATAAAAAGGTTATTATAACCTTTATTTATTTAGTAATATTAAAAAAATCATTATATTTTTTTTCGTATTCTAAGGATGTTTTTTCATCATGACCAGGATAAATTATAACATTTGGATATTCCTTTATTTTACTTATACTTTTAAGCATTTCTTCATAATTACCGCTCGGTAAATCTGTTCTACCTATGCTATTTTTAAATATAAAGTCACCAGCGAACATTACTTTTTCTTTTGGAAAAAATATAGTTATTGAATCATCAGTATGACCAGGTGTATAAATAACCTCAAACTCAAAATCACCTATTTTATTGTTTCCTTCTTTCAAATTACTGAAATCATATAAATTAACCTGATAGTTTTCGAGTACTTCATCTAAAGCACCTATATGATCAAAGTGATGATGAGTAACAATAACACCTACTAAATCTAGACCTTCTAATTTTCTTTTAATCTTTTCAAATTCATCGGCTGGATCAATCAAAAGTACCTTATTATTCTTAATTAAAAAATAACAATTTGTTTGAAGATATCCAAGTTTTAAAAATTCTATTTTCATTAGAATCCTCTTCTATTTAATCCTTGCATAGCCTGCATTCTATTTCTTGTGGCATCCATTTGTATATCTGATGGAGCAGGCATTTGATTATTATTTTGCATACCAGATGGACTATTAGGTGTTACAAAAGCACCCGTCATTGATGCATTATTAATTGGATTTTGATATGCTTGTTGATTAAGTTCTACTTGAAACTCTTTTCCAGCATCAGGATGAATACCACGATCAGCATTTAATTGCTCTTGTCTTACTTCATCAACACTTCTTCTTCCACCATCTTGTGAGTAACTATTTACAGGGTTTCCTGCTATTTTTGTACTTGTTTCACCACCAAAAACATTTTTTGAAAAACTTAGATTATTCATATTATATTTTCCTCTCTAATATTTCTTTTACTGGACCATATGTTTTTCTATATCCATCAATAAGTCCATACTTATTAATAGCCTCAATATGTGCTTTAGTTGGATAACCTTTATGTTTTGCAAAGCCATATTGTGGATATTTTTTGTCTATTTCGTATAACATTTCATCTCTTGTTACTTTTGCTATAACACTAGCTGCTGCAATCGTTATACTTTTAGCATCACCTTTAATAATTGGTAATGAAGGTATATCAATACTTAAAGGCATAGCATCGGTTAATACATAGTCAATTTGTAATTTTTTTCTTACTTCATTAATAGCAAGAATCATAGCTTTTCTACTAGCCTCATATATGTTGATTTTATCTATCTCTTCTGCTGAAACTACTCCTATACCATATGCTAAGGCATTATCTTTTATATAATCTATATACATATTACGTTTTTTTTCAGATAGCTGTTTTGAATCATTTAAACCTTCTAAAACAAAATCTTTTGGAAGTACACAACAAGCTGCTACAACTGGACCATATAGCGGTCCTCTACCAGCTTCGTCTGTTCCACCAATATAATTATACCCTTCACTATATAATTCTTTTTCATATGCGTATAAATCAATAATTTCTTTAATTTTCATAATATCACTCTTACTATTTATAATAATTATATCTTATTTCTTGTTAATTTTAAAGAGAATGTACTTTTTATTTACAAATTAATAACAAAGAGGTGTAATTCCTTTAATAGAATTTCACCTCTTTATATTATATTTATTGTTTTACTATTTAACAACTATATTAACTAATTTTTTAGGTACTACTATAACTTTTACTATCTCTTTACCTGCAATATTAGATTTAACATTATCTATATCTTGTGCTAAAGCTTTCATATCAGCATCAGTAGTATCTGTTGCTACTTCAATTTTTCCTCTTACTTTACCATTTACTTGTACTATCATCGTATAACTATCTTCAACTGTTTTTGATTCATCATAACTAGGCCAAGTACTTTCACAAATAACTGTACCTAATTTAGATTTTTCATTTATTTCTTCAGTTATATGAGGCGCAATAGGATTTAGTAAGTGAATTAGAATTCTTAAATCATCTTTTGTTATAGTATCATATTTCTCATATTCATTAAGCATAATCATTAAAGCTGATACAGCTGTATTATATTTCATACTTACTAAATCAGTTGATACTTTTTTAATTGTTCTATTGACTAATACTTCATCAGTATAACCTTCTTTATCATTTAATCTGTCTTGGATTCTCCAAATACGATCCAAGAACTTTTTACACCCTTTTAGACCATTTGTTGACCATGCAGCATCTTTTTCATAATCACCAATAAACATTTCATATGTTCTAAGTGCATCAGATCCTACTTCTTTTACTATATCATCTGGATTTATTACATTTCCTTTTGATTTACTCATCTTCTCCCCATTAGAACCTAAAATCATACCATGTGATACACGAATATCTACAGGTTCTTTAGAAGGAACTAAACCTATGTTATATAAGAATTGATTCCAGAATCTTGCATAAAGTAAGTGTCTTGTAGTATGTTCCATACCACCATTATACCAGTCTACTTTTCCCCAGTATTTTAAATTCTCTTGTGATACAAATTCTTTATCATTTTTTGGATCCATGTATCTTAAGAAATACCAAGATGAACCAGCCCAGTTAGGCATTGTATCTGTTTCTCTTCTAGCATGCCCACCACATTTTGGGCATGTTGTGTTAACAAATTCAGGTATATTGGCAAGTGGACTTTCACCATCTTCAGTAGGTTCATACTCTGCCACATTTGGAAGAAGAACAGGTAAATCCTTTTCTGGGACTGGTACCCATCCGCACTCTTCACAATAAACAAGTGGAATTGGTTCTCCCCAGAATCTTTGACGTGAGAATATCCAATCTTGTAATTTATAATTTGTTTGTTTCTTTCCAATACCTTGTGCTTCTAAATATTCAAGCATTTTAGCAATGCTATCTTTCTTATTTGACATACCATTAAGTACACCAGAATTAACCATTTCGCCATCGCCAGTATAAGCTTCTTTAGATATATCTCCACCTTTAATAACTTCAATAATTGGTATATTAAACTTATTAGCAAACTCATAATCTCTTTCATCATGCGCTGGTACAGCCATAATAGCACCTGTTCCATAATTCATCATTACATAATCTGAAATCCAAATTTCAATTTCAGTATTATTTACAGGATTAATTGCTTTTAAACCGTCTACCTTAACACCAGTTTTTTCTTTAACAAGTTCAGTTCTTTCGAATTCTGTTTTATTTTTTGCAAACTCTTTATATTCATTAACTTCTTCCATATTATGGATTTTATCTTGCATCTTTTCTAATATTGGATGTTCTGGAGATACAACCATAAATGTAACACCATATAAAGTGTCTGGTCTAGTAGTATAAACTGTAAGTTTTTCACTACTATCTTTTATAGAAAATTCAACTTCTGCCCCAGTACTTTTACCTATCCAGTTTACTTGACCTAATTTGATTCTATCTGCAAAATGAGTATCATCAAGACCAGTTAATAAATCTTCAGCATAATCACTCATTTTTAGCATCCATTGTTCTTTTTCTTTTTGAACTACTTTAGAACCACATCTTTCACAAACACCACCACTTGAATCTTCGTTAGAAAGACCAGTCTTACATACAGGACACCAGTTAATATCTTTTTTAGCCTTATAAGCCATTCCATGCTCATAAAATTTTAAGAATTGCCACTGAGTCCATTTATAATATTCTGGATCAGTAGTTGAAAATTCACGGCTCCAGTCAAAAGAAATACCAAGTGATTTGATTTGCCCTTTAAATGTTTTTATATTTTCTTTTACTGCATCTTTAGGATGAATATGATTCTTTATTGCATATTGTTCTGCTGGTGCTCCAAAAGCATCCCATCCCATTGGAAATAATACATTATATCCATTCATTCTTTTCATTCTTGCATAAGCATCAAGCGCAGTATAACTTCTAACATGTCCTACATGAAGACCATGTCCAGATGGATAAGGAAACTCTACTAATATATAGTATTTTTCCTTACTACTCTTATCATCACTTTTAAAATTTTGATTTTCATCCCAATACTCTTGCCATTTTTTCTCTATTTTATCAAATTCATACATACTAATTTACCTCTTTCTTTTTGATATATTTTCCTATATTTAAATAACAAATAACTATTAAAAATACAAATACTAAAAATGCCACTAACAATTTTAATATTATATTATCTATCATCATAACAATAATATATGTTAATCCCATAATAACTGCATTAGCTATAGCAAATAAATTTGCTACTAATTTATGATTAACTTTATCAAAGTTAACCTTATATCTTGAACCTATTAAAACTGTTTCTTTACTAGTTCTAATATATTTACTTAATCTTCTTTTATTATTAATAATAATTAAGAAATATAGTAAATAAATAAACACCATTACTCCTAAACCAATATAGACATTTTCCATTTTATCCTCCTATAATATAAAAAAGTATTATGATATAAGGACTAGGAATTCTCCCAGCGGTACCACCTTATTTCATAATACTTTATGCTCTCTTACTTTAACGCAGTTAACGTATATATTTCTATATATAGCTCCAAAGCAAGTTCATAAATCTTTATTAAATGTTTTCACCAACCACATTTTCTCTAATAATAAATTATTTATTACTACTCTTTTTCATTGCCTTTAACAAACACATTAGATAAATTATAATACAAAAAGCATGAAAAAACAAGTATATTTTTATACTTGTCTTACATTTGCTCAACATATTCAAGTAATTTTAAGAATAGTTTGACAAATTTATGATCTAATCCTTTACGTCTAAGCTTTCTAACTTCAATACGTTTTTTCTTAACTGGTAAATCGCTAAATAAAACCGCATCTACTTTTTCTTTTAATAATGTTTCAATTGGTAAGTCACTTAATATTTTTGATATTTCATCATTAACAAGTCTTACCGCATCAAATTCTATGTCTTTTCCCTTACAGTTAATTGTAAGCTGACCTATTGTTGGAATATCTTTTACCTCAACAACAAAGTCAGTGCCATCGACATAAGAATTATTTGGTATTGGTTCATTATTAAAATATACTATTACATCATTAGCTTTTTTAGTATTTCTAAATCTAATTGTATAATTTCTCTTATCAGGAACTATACCACTTTTACCTTCTAATGCTCTAAATATAACTGTATAATTATTTGGTAAGTAATTATAGTCTATACTAGTAAGTAGGTAAAAGCCCTTTTTATATAAATCACTTAAACCATCATCTTCATATAACTTATATGTGTTAGATCTACCTGGATATATGTCTACCTCTAAATCTTTAGGAGGTGTCGTATCATTTAGATTTTCATTATTACTAAGTGGAATAATCGCTCCACCTCTTGCAAATACTGGATAATCTTGTTCTCTAAAGAATGATACATAACTTTTACCACCAGGGAATTTCTTACCAGTTGTTATATCATACCAAACACCTTCTGGTACATAAAATTTATGAATTGTACGATTCATAACATAATCTTTTTTAGATATAATTGGTGATACATAAAGTTCTCCACCAAAATAATATTCATTCTTATAAAAAGGGTCATCGTACATTTCTGGAAATTTGTAATATAAAGGTTGTACAAGTGGGATACCTAATGTGCTATATTTATATGCTTCTGAATATAAATAAGGTATTAATCTATGTCTAAGCTTTAAATAATCTTTAGCTATTACATAAGTTTTAATACTCCATTTCCAAGGTTCTCTTTTATAATATTTACCAAAATCAGAACCAAATTTTAGAATTGGACTAAATACTCCAAGTTCAACAAATCTTATATATAATTCATTATCTTCAGTACCTTTGTAGTATCCTCCAATATCATGACTCCACCAAGAAACCCCCATATTAGCAGCATTGCTGTTATGTGCTGGTATTTCTTTTAAAGTATCCCAACTAACTTCTATTTTACCAGAATAAAGTATTGGATATCTATGAGGTGCTATTTTTGAATTATAACCAAATACCATAGGTCTACGTTTATAATCACGCATCATGTCATAAAACTGATAATGCTTTAATCTAAATAGATTTTCATTATTTTTTGTGTCAAAATAATCAAGCCAGTAAAAATCCACACCTAAAGCATCTAGAGGATGTATAAATAATTTTAAATATACATCTATAAATTTAGAATCGTATATATTAAATGGAATTACACCTTTTTCGTTTGGTGGTAAATATTCTTTAGCTTTTTCATAATAATTTTCAATTGAATACATACCTTCAGTTGGATTAATATTTAACCCAATTCTTATGCCTTTTGAATTCAAATATTTTATCATTCCAGCAGGATCTCTAATTAATTCATTATTAAAAGAGAACCCTGTTTTTAAATGTTCTTTACCTTCATAAACGCGTTTATGCCAATCTTTATCAAGTAGTAATATCGACATTGGAATATCTTGACGATCAAATTCAGTAATTAAATCTTTTATATCCTCATCAGTATATGCTTCATTTTTACTCCACCAATTACCAAGTGCATATCTAGGAATTAAAGATGGAGAACCTGTTAACTTAAAATAATCATTTAAAGCTAAATTAAAGTCTTTTAAATATGCAAATAAGTATATATCGATACTCTTATGTTCTCTAGGAATTAATTCACCCATTTCATTAAAAATAGCTGAATTACTATCATCAAAACTTGCAAATCCATCTATGGAATATAAGCTTTTCATATACTTTTTTTTCTTTTCAGTAGAAAGAAGTACAGCAGGAGCTCCATAATTTCGGACTTCTGGATGCTTATAATACCAATATCTATCAGAGTTTACAATTTCTACTTTTAAATTAGCAGTAGGATTTAATCTTCCACCATAAAATGGTTTATTCTTAGTATAAGAGAGTACAAAATATGGGGTTTTAATTTCAAGATATTTATCATCCTCACGAACAACAAATTTAGGTGCTTGGAAACTTCTATTCCAAGCAAATTCTGTAGGTCTATCCTCAAAAATACCATCAACGCTATATTCTAATCTTACAAGTCTCTCTGATAAAATAGTAAAGCGGTATCTATCACCCTTATATACACATTCATCTTTAGGTCTATTTGCAGCTGTTGGTATTTTAAAGTTATCGCCTAAATTATACATTATCTCACCCTCTTTTATAATTCCTCTATTTTCATAAAGTTAGTATGTTTTACTTCTCTAAATGGATATCCTCCTGTTAAAACGATCTTATCACCTGGTTCAATTTCAACAATATCTTTAGTCATTTTCTTTGATATTTCAATTATTCTATCAAAACTTTTAAGTTCACCTATAAGTACAGGTAATACTCCAAAGTGAAGTGCTAAAGATTTTACTGTAGCAAGGCTTGGGCTTGCTGCTATAATTGGACAACTAGGTCTAAAACGACTTATTTTTCTAGCCGTGTAACCACTCATGGTTGGTGCAAATATTGCTTTACATTTCAAATAATTAGAAGTTTCAGCAACATCATACGCTAGCATACCAGTAGTATCTCTAGTTTCTGTCCTAATTGCTCTATCCATGAATTCTAAATAATTAACATCTTTTTCAGCAGTTTCTATTATTCTTTCCATAGTTTCTAATGTCTCTACTGGATATAATCCAATTGTAGTTTCATTAGAAAGCATAACAGCATCTGTACCATCAAGTACAGCGTTTGCTACATCTGATACTTCAGCTCTAGTTGGTATAGAATTATTTTCCATAGAAGTCATCATTTCAGTAGCAACTATACTAACCTTTCCTGCCATATGACATTTACTGATTATTGCTTTTTGCATTCCTGGAACTCTTTCCATTGGAACTTGGACACCTAAGTCACCACGGGCAACCATTATACCCTCTGATACTTTAATAATTTCATCTAAATCTTCATAAGCCATCTCATTCTCAACTTTAGCTATAATTCCTATGTGATCATTACCCATATTTATTAATAAATCATTTACCTCTAATATATCTTCATGACTATGCACAAAAGAAAGAGCTAAAAAGTCTATATTAAGTGTATTAGCAAGAAGTATATCATCACGATCTTGATCAGATAAAAAAGGCATATTAAAACGCACACCTGGTACATTTACGCCCTTGTGATCTTCTAAAATACCATCATTAAGTACTTCACAAAGAGCATAATCTTTACCCTTATCAAGTACTTGTAATACTATATGACCATCACTTATTTTAATAATACTATCATAATTTATTTCATCTACAAAATTAGGATAATCTACAGAAAATTTTGTATAATCTCCTAATATGTCTTCTGTATATATTCTTATCTTTGAACCTTTTTCAAGTTTTGCTGCTCCACAAGAAACTTTACCTGTTCGTATTTCTGGACCCCTTGTATCAAACATAATTGCTACATTAGTATCTAATTCTTCATTAACTTCATTGATTTTATTAACTATATCAGTACAGAAATCATAATCTGAATGATCTAAATTTATACGTGCTACATCCATTCCAGATTTTATCAAATGCTTGATAACTTCTTTATCTTTAGTTGATGGACCTATAGTAGCTATTATTTTTGTCTTATTCATCTATTATCACCTAGTATAATTATATCATAATTTATTTACATATAAAGAAAAAAAAGAAAGTTTTTACACTTTCTTATTATTGATATTTTACTATTTCTGCTTTGAATCCATAATAGGTTGCACTACTATCAGAAGTCAATCTAACATTTATAGTATTACCATTTACTATAAATACCTTATTTGCTAAACCAGAACTTGTGTAATAACTTGACGTTCCTACTTGAGTTCCTGTACCATCAGTCAGATATATTTTATCATAACCGTTTTCAACAAAAGTTGAGTCGTCAAATGTCACTTGTATTTTAGTGGCACCTGGAACTGTTGCCGTATAGGTTTGATCCATATTATCTGAATATGGATGAGCACTCTCCAAAGTATATCCCTGTGCTAAAACTATATCAGTTATAGTAGCATTTTCGTTTGGCATAACAAATGTATTTGAAGTCATTGATACACCATTTAACTTATAACTAACGAGTTTATAACCAACTTGACTAGAACTAATAGTAACAGTACAATTTCCTATATAATTACCACTTTTAAGACAAGCATTATTCATTGCTACCTGACCATTATCATAAGTTAAACTATAAGTTACTGCTCTAAGCCAGTTAATAGTAGCAGTAGAATTTCCCCAAGGATAATTATCTAAACCATTGTATAATTGGTCTACATTAATTGTATTTAAATTATCAGTACAATTAAGTGCTCCACTCGAAAGTCCACTTACACCATTAGGTATATTTAATGTACTTATATTTGTCCAACAGAACACACTATCATCCATAGATGTAATTGTTGCTGGTAAATCAACAGTGCCTGCTAAACTATAATTTTCTGAAAAAGCTTGCCAGCCAATATTTGTAAGTGCACTTCCACTTGCAAAAGTTAATGTTTCTATTTCATTGGAAGCAAAGGCATTAACCCCAATACTAGTTATTTTACTTGGTATAATAAGCTCCCCTGAAATAGCATTATTTGCAAATACGCCATTCTCTATTTGGGTAATATTTTGTGGTAACGTTATTGGTTCAGATATTACATTACCAGCAAAAGCAGATTCACCTATGCTTACTAAATTAGTTGCTTTACTGAAATCCACATAAGAAATACTTGAATTTTGAAATGCATATGGTGCAATTTCAGTTATTGGTTTGCCATTTATACTCGCCGGTATTGTTATATTTTTTGAACAATCAGTATTAGAATTATCAAATGCTTGAATAACACTGCCTGTTCCATCTAATAAATAACAGCTATCTTGTGAAAAATTACCTGGATCGTATGCGGATTCATATATAAAAGGATCTGCCTTCGTACCTGTTCCTGATACATAATATGAATCATTTCTTACAAGTACTTTAAATTTTTTCGTACAATCCGTACATACACCATCATCACCGTTTCCGTAAGAATCGGCTATTGCAAATTTACCATTATCTAAGTATCCTGGTGACACGGCTCCTGTACCATAAAAGTAAAATCCTATATTTAAATATACATTATTACCAAGCCAGCTTGGTTGTGCGCAATCAGTAAATGCTGTTCTTGCATCACCTGCACTACTATTTTTTAAACAACTAGCATAGTTATTTCTATTAATTGCTTGTTCATAGTCATAGAATGATAACATTGAGTACGAATCAGTAACTTCTCCGCTACCCCATTTGCCATAGTCAATTTTGAAACCATCACTATCATCAAAACTATTTGAACTTCCACTTCTAACTGAAGTAAAGAAATTTGCAAGTCTTACTAATCCTAATATATTAAAATTATTATAAAATCTTGCAGATATACTGGTACTGCCATATCCTTCATCTGTTATATAACCATCTGCATCACCAACTACTGTAATACCTTGACTAGTTAATGATAAAATTCTAAATTCTTTTCCATCAACTGTTATATAATTGTTTGGATTAGAACCAGTAAATGATTTATCAGTGTAATACCCAACAGTTGAACCATTTGATGATATTGCAAGATCATACTCATCAGTTCCAAGATTTACTCCTGCCGTAAGCTCAGAACCTCTTAGTTCTTGTATCTTATCAACAAGTAAGTCTCCGCCAGTATTACCACCATCGCCACTATAATTACAGTTGCCATCAACGTATTCAGATAGTGTTACTTTATCATCAGTATAATTCTTTGTTGCACACCATTTTTTATTATTAACAGCTATTGCTACATCACAAGTATTATTAACGGCAACACTCCCTTGTAGAGGAAGCTTACCTGATATAGAAAGATTTTGCCCATTAGTTATCTCATAATCAGATATTGTGTAACTTTTAGCAACACTTTCACCTTGCTGTAATAATATGTTGCAATCCTTATCCGCAGCATCTACTACATTGGTTGCAGTAACTTTAAACGATTGCTTTTTAGCTTCCTCAACAATCTTAGTTACTGCTGGAATTGCAATTAAAGCAATAATTGCTAAAATAAGGATAACTGCTAAAAGTTCTATTAAAGTAAAACCTGTTTTCTTATTTTCTACTACTCTATAAATTTCTTTCATTTATTACCACCTATTATGTTAATAATAACATTATTCCCCTTTTTTTTACAATAAAAAATTAATAATATAAAGCTTATTACACCAATAAGTAACCCTTTTTTAAAATCGGTTCCATTGTATATAATACTAACTTTATTGTTGCCTTTTGCTAGATTTACACCTATTAAACCATTGTTGATTTCAAAATAATCTGTCTTTATATTGTTTACATTAATAGTAAAATCTTTATCATATGGAATTGTATAAACTACAGTAGCATCATCACTAATTTCTAATTCACTATATAAGCCATTACTTATTTTTTTAGAATATGAACTTAATACTTTACTATTATTAATAATAATTTTTGATTTATCATTAATAATATAACTATCAGAATACACTTTAGTTTTTTCTAATATAGTATCTAAATTATTGAATTCTTCACTTGTAATAACATTATTAAAGATAACTCCCATATCTTTATATTGTTCGTTTAAATAAACTGTATAGTCACCCTTCTTATATAGATACTTATATCCATATTTAGTTAAATCACTTGAATTACATGAAACTATATATTTTGTACTAAATAAATTAAGTAATTCTTGATACTGTAAACCTAGAGAAGTATTTTGTTTTCTATTAAGACCTAGCGAACCATATAGTTTAAATACTGATGGAGCTACTGAACTATTAAATGAATCAACTGATGATTCATTAAAATATAGGTTAATATTATACATGCATCCTAAATACTTAACTCTATAAAATTCATCATCTTTTATCAAATCATTGTTTATAGCGTTTATATATAATTTATTTTCTTTATATTCTAAATCATGTTTAGATTGATAATAAATATAATGATATCCTTCTAATAAAATACATATTATTACTGGTATAATTAGTATCATAATTTTATCAGTTTTGTAATATTTTTTTATTAAAAATATTGCGACAAGTATACTTAGTAGTGATAAAAAAATGCTAAACATATAGTAATAATCTACTATTTTAAATGTCTTGACTATGTATAAAATATATATAATAGCAAATATAATATATACTTCCCAGAATATCTTGAATAAAAGTATTCCTTTTTTTAATTCTAATCTATCATCTAAAACTTTAATAGTCATTATAGCTATAAATATGGATGGAATAAAAAACCATCTTGCATAATACTGAGTATTAAACATTGTAAAAGAACTATTTAGTAATGGAATAAACATAAATATTAATAACGTAATAACAAGTACAGATAAGTAATCTTTTCTATTTTTAATTATATATACACAGGCTAATAAAATTCCGAAAAATGGTATCCACATTTCACATGCTGACCAATTAGTGTTATTGATTAGGCTGGCTTTATTTATTATGTCTGTTGGTAATAATAGTGACTGAAATATTTTTATATACTGAGTAAATGGGTATAAAAAATATTCTTTTATATCAATGGTATTGCCTACCCTTGGATTACTAAATATTGATATAAGTGATGGAATTAGAATGCACATTGCTAAACCTGTTCCTACAATCAATTCAAATAAGAACATTCTTATATTCTTCCAGTTATATTTAAATCTTTTACATATTCCATTAACTATTAAATATATAATTAAAAAGATCAATTCTGCAAAAGCAAAAACATAATTGAAAAGAATAGTTAATCCAAGAATTATTGCAAATAATCCTTTTTTATTTTCCTTAAATAGTTTATCGATACTATATAAAAATAAAGGAAATAACATTACTAATTCATGATAGTGGAAGAAAAGCATATTGAATATTTGAAATCCCGAAAATGTATATAACAATGCTCCTAATATTGCTAATTCTTTTCTCTTTACAAAATCTGTAAAGTATATATAAGCAAATAAGCCAGTAAAAGCATATTTTAAAATTAAAAGAATACTTATTAAATAAGGATACCAGCTATTTGGAAAAATAAGGCCTATTAAAAAGAAAGGACTTCCAATATCATAAAAACTATATCCTTCAATAATTGATGAACCTAAATCGTTATTTAAAGTATAAAGAGTATTACCGCTTTTAAACTCATCATTTACATTTATATTGAACGCTATTTGTTGTGTTTGAAAATCACCAGATAAAAGAAGCAAACCTTTATTCTTAATAATATTTGGTAATAACATTATTAAGCCTACTAATAATGATAAAAAGAACACTTTTAAATAATTACTTTTTAAAATTGCTATAAACTTATCTTTCACTAAAACACCTACTTTATAACATTATAACAAAAAAAAGAGAGTTTTACACTCCCTTTGTAGTCTGTAAGCACAATTTGTGCTTTTTATATTATGCGGCATTTTTTTCTTTTAATTCATGCATATCTTTTAAATAATCATCGCTATTAATAGCTATACCTATTACTAAGGCATATGAAAGTATATAGACCCAAATCATAAGCACTACTATACTAGCTAGACTACTATAAAATACATTATAATTAGCAAAGTTATTTGCGTATACAGAATATACGCTTGTTGCTATTATCCATGCTACCGTAGTAAATAAGGCACCTTTATTCATATTCTTACTAGGTATTGAAGCATCTGGAGCCATGGTAAATAATAGTTTAATCATTACAAATACAACCATTAATCCAATTGTCCACTTTATTACAAGAAATATATTATATAGAAATATTGGTATTGAAGTATCAAACATCATATCATATAAGAATGTTAATAAATTATTACCAAAAGCCATAACTACAATGACAAAGAAGAATAGTGAAATAAGGACTACAAGCATAAATAAAGCCTTTATTCTTTTTCTTATATATCCTGCCCCATCTATTTTAAATAGCATATTAGAAGCCACTATAATAGAGCATGTCCCATTAGAAGCTACTATAAATCCAATTAACATAGATACCCCGATACCAAATCCCGGAGAAGTAAGTGCAGGAAGTAAGATTTCCATTATTGCCATTGGAAGCGTATCTTTAAATGTTCCTGCTAAACTATCCATAGAAATTGAAAATTGCGAAGCAATAATTCCTATTAGGGTAACTAATGGAATCATTGATAGTACAAGGAAATAAGCGATTTGCCCTGGCAAAACGCTTAGTTCCTTCTTATTTATTATTCTTATCATTCTAGAAATATAATGTTTAAGTCTTTTCATAACATCACCTAAGAATTAATTGTTTAATTCCTCTTTATTATTCCTCATATCAAGAGTTGCTTCATTTACTGCATCATCAATTGTTTTAATACCATCTGTTATCATACTATAACCAATAGCTGCACCAAAACCATGTGCTAATTCTTTAAACTCTTTATTTAATTTTTTAATATAAGCTGATACTTGTTTTTCATCATATTCAACCATGTAAATTAAGAACTCATTACCATTTGTTCTTATAATATCACTGTTAGGAATTTGATTAGTTATTAAAATATTAGCAGCTTGTCTAATAACTTCATCACCTTCTTGATGACCATAGTTATCATTAATATAAGCTATATTATTTAAATCAAGTATTATTATAGATTGTGGGTATACTTCACTAGCATCCCAGGTTTCAATATTATCATTTAAATAATTACGATTTTTTAAAGAAGTAAGCATATCTACATATCTTAATTTATCTTCTTTTCTCATAGTTGTTTTTCTCTTTTTTGTTTTATTAGGCATAAATCTACTTCCAAGTAAGAATGCCAATAACAAAATAAAGATAGATCCAAGACCAGTAGCAACTTTCTTTAAAAGAGCACTTGTAGTTGTAGCATTTATTGCATTATAATATCCTTTATTAATTATAGGAGTTTCATTAGTAAATGCTAAATAATAATTAAAGAAATTTTCAAATACTTCATTATTTTTTATATCTCTAATCATATAACTATAATTACCATTTAAAGCATATTGATAGTCAACTTTAAAGTTTTCGAAAGTTGAATTCTTATAAAAATCATAAGTTGCTTTATCTAACACAACGACACTTTTATTATTAACTGCTGATAATAAATCACTAATATCAGCATAAGTCTTTATATCTGCACCTGCTTTAGTTAATTCATCTTCAATCATAGAATTACCTAAAGTAATAACTGAAACTCCATTTAAAGATTTAACTGAATTAACAATTAAATTATTTGTGTAATTTGACACAACAACAATTTGTTCATCATATGCCGAAACTGTATCATATACATCCAAATCATATTCTTTTTCACTGTATTTATCAAAATATAAATCAATATCGCCACTTGCAAAAGCATCTCTTAATTTATCAACACTTGAATAAGAATCAAAAGTAACCTCAACATTTGCTAAAGAAGCAAAGTTTTTTATTATAGAACTATTAATTCCTACTAGTTTGCCATTAACTTCAATATCAAATGGTGCATTTTCAACAAAACCATAAACATATCTCTTACTTCTAAATTTAACTTTAGCTTGTTCTTCAGCATCACTTAATTCAAAATACAAGTTAGTAAATTCTGTAGCATAGTTACTATTATAGTTTTCACTACTCCATTTTTTATAGTATTTAGTTAAAATATTATTTAATTTCTTAGTATCACCTAAAGAAATTACATAATTATCCACTAGTTCAGTAATATTATAGTTTATATATAAATCATTATAATTTCCATAATTACTTAAAAATACTAATTTAGGTAAAACAATATAATCAAGACCACTGCCTTCAGTTTCTAAAGTAGATAATAAAACATCAATACTATCAAAAGATTTATATGTTAAATTATCACATACTAAATAATTATCGACATTATCTAATTGCTTTTTAAGAACACCTACAGTCGCATTAGATATTTCATCTAAATTATTATATTTAAGATCCTTTTTACCAATTAAAACATAATTGTCAGTATAGATTAATATATCATCGTCTGAAACTTCATCTACTACTTTAAAGGCATAATCTTCTTTAACATCTTCACCATATTTATAAGATACTTTGTTAAAATCTATACCTGTATCTTCTTCTATTTTTTCAATGAAGTTAAAGACAATTCCCTCACCTGAATTATTTAAAATTGCAACATCATTAACAAATCCAAAGTCAATAATGTTATTTTTATTGCTTTCAATCCATTGCTTTTCTACTAATGTAAGTGTTGAATCACTATCTTCATTAGTAAATATAAAATATAAAACCCCAATTATTGCTAATAAAACTATTATTATAGAAATAATAAGTACATGTTTCTTCTTCATACTACCACCTTACTAAGTATTCGACCAAACAAAAACATCACTTGTTTTATGTTTGTATCCAATAATTGGATAAGCAGATTCTTTATTCTTCCCAGAATCTACAATAAAAATTTGAACATCATAAAAAGCAAGTTCATCTTCAGTAAAATTATCTTTTACTATTCCAGATAACTTTTTGGCATCATCTATTGTTGTATTATCGTTTACGGTAATAATAACGTTAACTAATCTTCCTTCTACATCAATAGTAGCTTTTGAAACTATTTTTTCATCTTTTACTTCACTACTTATTTCATTCAAATAAGAATCACTTAATGGTACATCCTTAATTCCATCTAATCTAGTACCATATTTGTCACCATTTCCACCAAACCACATTATTAAAAATGTTATTAAACAAGTAAAAATAATAACTAGAAACACTGTTAAAAAAACTGATTCTTTCATATGTTTCTTAAAAAATTTCATACAATCCACCTCTATTAATAATTATACTATATTTCTATAAATATATCAATTATAGAAAAAACATACATTTAAAATGTATGTGTTATTTCTCTTCTAATTTGTTTAGAACTTCTTTTGTAACTTCAATTGCCTTTGCTCTTACTGTCGCTGCTGTTTCTTCAAGTACTGGTGTACCTTTTTCAATAGCATAATCAACAAGTTCATCAGCCATATCTTGAATTTCTGCTGCTTTCTTTTTAGCAACTTTAACAACTGTTTCTTTATCAAGATTTTCTAAAGATTCTCTTATTTCATATATTTTAGCTTCAATATCTTGTTTTACTTCATCAACATCTACACTTTTTAATTCTTCTAAAAGTTGATCAATATACTTCTTTAAATCTTTGCGTGTTTCTGAACCAGCCTTTGGTGCTAAAAGCACACCTGCAGCTGCACCTAAACTTACACCTGCTAAGAATTTGAAAAATCCGCCTTTTTTCTTATCTTTACTCATTGTCTTTGTCCTCCTCTTCCTTTTTTGAATCTTTTCTTTTTTTAGTAAATAAAGCACTAATACCACTTGAAATAAGGTAAGAAAACTTATCTCCAAAATTGCTTAATGCATCAGCTGTAGTATCAACAATATTAAATATGCCATCTAATTTTTTTACTTTACCATTGACATCATCAACAACAGCATCAACCTTGTTTAGAGTCTTAATAAGTCTAATAACTAAAACTATTAAAACTACTACTAGTATAATCAATAAGCCATATAATATTACTGGGAAAATCTCATTTAAAGTTTCCATTATTCGCCATCCTTTTTATCATACATTGAATCAATTAAATTAAATAAATCTGAATCATTTAATTCTTTAGTATAACTTTTATTTAATTCATTTTCATATTTATCATAATTACGATTTAATTCATCCTCTACTAAAGAACTTGAACTATCATCGTCTTTATAAATATTATTTGCTTTAAAATCATATTGGTTTAATAAATCATCAAGTGCATCATTTTTCTCAAGTTCACCAAATATATCAATTGGTTGTTCTTCATAATTATCATCATTATTATCTATTATATCTTCATTAAATAAATCATCGTCAGTTACTCTAAATGTATCATGTTCACTATTTAAACTAATTTCAAGTTCATCTTCTAAAGTACCATAAGCTTTTTTACGAATATCATCAACACTTATTTTATCAAAATCAGTATAGACAGTTCTAGGCTTTTTTTTAGAAGAAATTTCATCTTTACGATAATTTTTATCTAATACTCCATAAACTGGTGAGATAATTGGAGTTGGTTGGAATACTTTTTTAGTATCTTCATTTTTTTTGCCGTTATACCCAGATATAACTGGTGTTACTACTGTTTCAGTTCTTGTATATTTATATTCTTGTTTAACAACTGTTGGTTCAACAGGCTTGTCCATCATTTCAAAATCACTATCATCAAAATACTTAGGAAGTGATGGTTTTACTTCGGCAGGTTTTGGCGCTGCCACAGGTTTAATAACTTCTTCTTCCTCTATATAATCATCATATATTCTTGGAGCCGGTTTTGCTACTTGAGCAGGTTCAACTTTTACAGGTTGTTTAACTTCAACTTTTTGTTCCTTTGATACCTCTGGTTTAGGTATTTTTACTTGTATAACCTCTTTTTTTATAACATCTTCATCGTCTAACTCTTCAATGAACATATTTTTTACTTTATCTAAAAATCCCATCTAATTCACCCTTTATCCTTCTATATCTTCTTCGGTATATTCTAGAAAGTTGCTATTTTCTACTTTAGGTGTAAAAATATCATACTTCTCTTCTGGATTAGTAAAATAATCATCGTTAAGCATTAATTTTATAACATTACTATTATACTTTATAGTAGATAAAATATATGTCGCATTGAGTACAACATCATTAACATCATCCTCAAGGACTAGAGCTTCTATTTTCGCATAATTATATAAAAATTCGACTAAATAATAACCATTCTCTTGTTTATTGATTTCAAGATAACCAGTCTTGCCATCTTCATCAATATATCTTGAATAATAGCTATCGCTATTTTCCTTATAAGTAAATTCTTTTTTATAAAAATAACTATTTATATCAACATACAAGTAATAATAATTACCATTAGAATATAGTTTTTCATTATACTCACTTGTATCTATGTAAGAAACCCCTCTTGGTTTATAATATTTATATCCTTTGCCAATAGTATTATATAATGTATTATCTTTTGATAAAACAACACTAACAATTGTATCAATATTATCTGTAGTAATTCTAACTACTGTACAACCAGAAAGAAGAAATACGGAAAGCAACATAAATATTATTCTACTTGTCTTTTTCATATTACACCTTCTATAATTTTATTATATCAAAAAAAACTATTTTATAGTAGTTTTTCTTAATTTTACATGTTAATTTACTGTCTAGTAGCTTTGACTCTATAAATTCTTTCACCACGACCAGCAAATTTCTTTTCATACTCTGTTGGTATGTTCTCCTTTATATCATCATTATATAAGTCTAAAGATAGTTCTTCTATCTTATATCCATAATTATTAAATGACATAATTGAGTATTCAAATAGTTTCCTATTATCAGTTTTTTGAATTACTTTATTGCCATTACAAAAAACTTTATCATATTTTTCTAAAAATATCGGACTAGTTAGTCTTCTTATCTCATGTCTATTTTTAGGCCATGGATCAGAGAAATTAAGAAATATCGTATCTATTTCCTTATCAAAAACCTCATCTATATTTAATGCATCCATTCTTATAAGTTTAAGATTAGGTAAATCAGTATCTTCTATCTTTTGAATAGCTCTTGCTATTACACTATCAAACTTTTCTATACCTATAAAATTAACTTCTGGATACCTTAAAGCATTATTATATATAAACGTGCCTTTGCCCATCCCTATTTCAATTTTTATAGGATTACTATTTCCAAATATTTCTTTATATTTTCCTTTATACTCAGTCGGATTTAAAATGACATACTTTGATGCCTCAATTATTTCTTTAGCTCCGCTTACATTTCTAAGTCTCATAAAATCACCATGTCCAATTTTAGCATATTTATCACAAAAAAGGAATACATGCATATAATTTATTAGAAAGTAAGGAAGTGTTTAAACTGAAAAAGGATAGAAATTGCCCTGTAGGAGGTTATCCTATGTATCCAATGTATGGAAATATGAATAATATGGGTATGATGCCGGGTATGCCAACACCTGCACCTGTAATGCCTATGCAAAGTGGTATGCCTATGCAAGGCGGTATGCCAATGTCAACACAAACATCTATGATGCCTATGCAAAATACTAATTATGGCTCTGGTGATAGTAATAATTCATTAACAGTTCAAGTAAATAACTTAGAAAAGAGAGTTGCAAGATTAGAAGGTATGATGTCTTCAAATAGCACAACTCCATCTTATTCCGAATCAAATTTTTATATGGTTTAAAAGACTTAGGTCTTTTTTTATTTGTTTTAATTAATGTCATAACTTATAAATAATAATTTTAATTATGTTGAATTAATTTTATAAAACTCTACATTATAATATTAAGAGGTGATTATATGAATATAGATATAAGAAAAAATATTATTCAAAATTTTAAAGATACTAATGCTGAAGATTTAAAAGGCTCTATTACTGAGGCTGTCGAAGATAAAGAAGAAATAACTTTACCTGGCCTTGGGGTATTATTTGAGGTATTATGGAAAAATAGTAATGATAAAGACAACATCTTAGAAACTATAATTGAAGGTATGAAAAAAGAGAAAACTTAGTGATTGAAGTGGTAAAGTAAAAGTAGACACAAATAAAAAGCGTGTCTACTTTTTATTTTGTTATAATTAAATTAAGGAGATGAATTAAATGGGAAGAACTAAAGGTAAAGCAACTAGAGATAATAAATATTGGTCGAAAGAAGAAAAATTAAGAATAGTAAAAAGAATCATGAATCAAGAAAATAGCTTAAGCATTATTTCAAAAGAAGAAGGAATTAATCCGGGACAAGCACATTTATGGATAAAAAAATATATTGAACAAGGAGAAGAAGGATTAATTAATAAGAAGAAGCCGGGTTCTCCATATGGCGGTCTAAACAGAAAAAAGAATCGAACAGATATTGAAGAATTACAATATGAACTTATGAAATTAAGAGTGGAGAATGAAAGATTAAAAAAAGGTTACACGGTGAAAGGAGTTGGTCTAGAAAAACAATTCATAAATTTATCGAAGAAGAATATGAAATAGTTAATATGCTAAAATTAGAATTTAATATAAAATCTTTATGTGTATATATGGAAGTATCAAGGAGTGGTTATTATAAATGGTTAAATAACAAAGACATAAAAAGACAATACCAATTAGACAGAGAACAATTATGTTTATTAGTTAATGAATATCATACAAAGCATAAATCATGGGGATATAGACACATAAATAGGCAGATAAGAAAAGATATAGGATGGCTCATTTCAGATAATCTAGTCCATAAATGCTGTAAGTATTTAAACATTAAATCAGCAGTAAGAAGTTACAAATATAAAAACCCTGGACAAGAGCATATTTTGTATTCAAATATTATTAAAAATAATTGGAAAGCAACTAAACCATTAGAAAAAGTATGTACAGATATGACATGTATTAAATATCGTACAGAACTTTATGATACAGCTTTATATTTGGATGCATTTAATAATGAAATAATTTCATATGGTTATACAAATAAACACAATTCAATAAAACCATATTATGATGGATTATTTCCGTATTTAGACAAAATAAAAAGAATAGATTACCCTTCAACCTTGCATAGTGATCAGGGTGTAGTCTACTCTTCAATGGCGTTTACAAACGCACATAAAGATTATAACATAATTCGTTCAATGTCGCGAGCTGGAACTCCAACAGATAATCCAAAAATGGAATCGATCAACGGTTGGATAAAAGATGAAATTCAAAGTGATTTCGACATTGATAGTTATTCATCATTTGATGAATTTATAAGAACATACATAGATTATTATAATAATGAAAGATTAGCTTATTCTTTAAACTATAAAACCCCAATCCAGTACAAAACTGAAATGGGGTTCTAAATGTTTTTTAAATGTGTCTACTTTTTGTTGACTAGTTCAGAAAACTTAGTGATGGTTTTCTCTTTTAAATTAATTTATTGTTATCGTACTACAAGTCCCTTTTATAAAACTACAAGTTGCAGTAGAACCAACACTTGTTAAGTTATACCAATTATATGATTTGCCTGTAGAATTAGTAATTACCGTTAAATTAGGATTTGAAGTCGACATTTTATAAAATGCTCTATAGTTTATATTTGAAACACCTAAACTTAGTACAATATTTGTTAAACTATTATAAGAAAGAGCATAATCATATATATCTATAACTGACCCTGGTATTGTCAAACTAGTAAAACTATTATGTGATAAAGCGTATTTGCCTATTCTTGTTATCTTCGTTCCAAAATTAATATCCTGAAGTAAATTATATGAGAAAGCATTATCATTTAGTCGATATGCGACATCTGGAAGAATTATAGAAGTAAAGTTATTATTTTGAAAAGGCCCATAATATGTTCCAGTTGGACTTACTTCACCTATATCCTGTAACAATAAAGAATTAGATAAGTTTAACACTCCCGGAATGTGACAATTTAAAAATGCTGCTAATCCAACAGTTTTTAAACTGGATAAACCTGAAAAGTCAGCTGATGATATAGCAGTTTCTCTAAAGGCATTCTTTACTATTGACGTTAATGAAGATGCAAGACTGAAATCTAATACACCATTATTTAAAGTATTACCATAAAATGCCGAGTCTTCAATCACAGTAAGTGAACTAGCATTAGTAAAATTAACTTTCCCGCCACTTATTGCGGTAGAAAAAGCTTTCCATCTTATTTCCTTTAGCGTGCTTGGAAAAACCAGTTCATTTGTTATTGCATTCCCAGCAAAAGCAAATCTGCCTATCATTTCAACATTCGATGGAATATTAACTTGAGTAAGAAAATTTTGAGTAAAAACACCATCGCCTATCATTTTCAAAGTATTTGGTAATACTACACTTGTTATATTATTATCTTGAAAAGGGCCAATATTATAAAGACCTTCTGTTGTAGTAAATGAACCTAAATCAGTTAAACTAGTATTACTTAAATCTAAAACCCCTGTTATATTATTCCCATAAAAAGCCGCTCCCTGTATTACTTTTAATGAATTAGGAAAACTAATAGACGATATGTTATTGTACTGAAATGCTCCACCATATATTGTTACTAGATTTTTACTTAAAGTAACTGTTGTAAGCAAATTCTGGCGAAAGGCATTTGAGCCAATATATGATAAATCATCTAGCATACTTAAATCTAGTGTAGAAAGATTTTGTTCTCTAAAAGAATCATAACCTATACCAATTAAATCAGGAACATTTGAAAAATCAACACTTGTTATTTTGTTAGAATTGCTAGTATTATAAAAAGAAGAATTATTAATATATTTTACAGGATATCCACCTAATGTAGCAGGTATAGTAACATCCATTGAACAAACATTAGTATCATCAAAGGTATAACCAGTTATACTGGCATACAAATCTCCACTGTTACCACTAACACTATATGAAAAACAATCTTCATTTATATTATCAGTACATTCTGTTATATCATAATCATATGTACTATATTTAGTGTTTGCCCTTATTTTTACACACATTGTAGAATATGTTGAATCGTCTATATCATCGATGGTATCGTCAGCAATATAATTAGTGCTGATTAAATCTTGAATTGCAACTAATACAAAACCTTTTTTAGGTAGTTGTTCTACGTTATCAGCTCCCCAACTCTTTGCTGCATTCATTATAGTTTGTTCTTGGGCTTTGATGGCTTTTGCTTTTGAATTAGATATTATTCTACTAATTGTAGGAATTGTAATTACTCCTATTACCGCAAGCAATACTAATACTCCTAACAATTCAACTAATGTGAAACCGTTTCTTTCTTTCATACTATCACCATACTTATCTTACTATACATATAATATCTTTTTTAATTAAGAAAGTCAAATAATGTCAAAAAAAGTATATAGTTAATCTATATACTTTCTTAATTTATCAAACTGATTTCCTTCTTCTAAATCAGTTTTGGCTAATTGTTCAAATAGCTTCTTTTGGTCTTTTGATAATTTTGTTGGTATTACAACATTAATAACCACATACATATCACCTTTACCAAAACTATTTACACCACTAATACCTTTTCCTCTTAATCTTTGTCTATCTCCAGTAGTTGCACCAGGTGCTATAGTAAGTTTGACACTTCCATAAATTGTAGGTATCTCCTTTTTACATCCTAGTACTGCTTCTGTAATAGTAAGTGGTAACTCTAAATAAATATCATCACCATCTCTTTGATATAATGGATGTTCTTTAACAGTGAATTCAATATACACATCACCATTAGGGCCACCATTTGATCCCATTTCTCCAGCCCCAGCAATACGAAGCTGGTTACCTGTATTAACTCCAGCCGGAATTTTTATTTCTTTTGTAATTGTTTGTTTTACTTTACCTGTTCCCTTACAATTTGAACATGTTCTTTCATATGATTTACCTTTTCCTTTACAATTAGGGCAAGTTGTTTTAGTCATATATGTTCCAAACATGGTTCTTTGTTCAGATGTTACTTGACCACTTCCATGACAAGTGCCACATGTTTTTTCACCATGTCCACCCTTGCCACTACATTCATCACATTTTTCATAAGTGTCAATTGTAACTTTTTTAGTACATCCGAATACTGCTTCATCAAAAGTAAGATCCATATGCATAATAGAATCTCTACCTTTTCTTGCTCTAGTAGAGTTAGAGGCTCCACCGAAACCACCAAATCCACCACCAAAAAATTCACTAAATATATCATTAAAATCAAAACCACTAAAATCATAGCCACCTGCTCCACCAGGACCAGCGCCTTGTTCAAATGCAGCATGACCAAATTGATCATATTGTTTTCTCTTTTGATCATCTGATAAAATTGCATAAGCTTCTTGAGCTTCTTTGAATTTTTCAGCAGCATTAGGTTCTTTAGAAACATCTGGATGATATTTTTTCGCTAATTTTCTAAACGCGCTTTTTATTTCATCTTGACTAGCACTTTTATTTACGCCAAGAACCTCATAATAATCTTTTTTATTCATACTTAACCACCTTTTAGCTATTATAGATATCTAAAAATTCATTTATAGTATCATTAAACATCTTAATTGCACTTTCTACTACTATTGGATCGTTCATATCTACATCAGCTATTTTTAATTCTTCAAGAGGATAATATCTGCCACCAGTTTTCAAGAATTCTAAATAAGATTCTCTTGCTCCCTCTTTGCC
Organism: Bacillota bacterium; assembly: GCA_023430885.1. Classification (GTDB taxonomy): domain Bacteria; phylum Bacillota_I; class Bacilli_A; order RF39; family UBA660; genus RGIG4266. The sequence continues at coordinate 47,486 of JAEYYH010000006.1, read as the reverse complement.
GTTTAATATACTTTCTACTATATAGCAAGCAGCAGATAGTCCTGTTGCATATTTATAAACATAAAAATAATAATAGAAATGCGGTATTCTAGCCCATTCATATTTTATGTCTTCGTCAATAACAACATCATTGCCGAAATATTTTTTATTTAAGTCATAATAATGATTACTAATATTTTCCCATGTAAGAATTTCATCATTTTCTACCATATTATAAATATCTTTTTCAAACTCTGCAAACATAGTTTGACGATAGATTGTACCTTTGAATAATTCCATTAATCTATTTAATATAGATAATTTTACATCTTTATCTTCAGCATTTTTAAGTAGATACTTGCAAAGGAACAATTCATTTACAGTACTTGCTACTTCAGCTACAAATATTTTGTATTCACTATCTTGATATAAATTGTTTTTTCTAGAATAATAACTATGCATTGAATGACCTAGTTCATGAGCTAGAGTTGATACATCATTAAGTCTATCATTAAAGTTCAAAAGTATATATGGATATGTATCATATCCACCACCAGAGTATGCTCCACTACATTTGCTCTTATTAGGATATATGTCAATCCATCTTTGTTTAAATGCATTAGACGCATCTTCGATATATTTATCACCAAGTGGGCTTAATGCTTTAAGCACAATATCTTTAGCTTCATCAAAAGTATATTTCTTTTCAGCACTATCTATTAAATCAGCATACAAATCATACAAGTGTAGATCTTTAACACCAAGAACTTCTTTTCTTAAATTATAATATTTAAATAAAACATCCAAGTTTTTACTAACTGTATCAATTAAATTATTATAAATATCAAGAGTTACATTATCAGCATATAGTGATGCATCTATTGCACTATCATATTTCTTTAAATTCGCTATTACTACATTACTATTTATTTCACCATACAAAGTACTTGAAATAGTGTTTTTCACACTACCATAAGCCTTAAACATAGTTTTAAAAGCATCATATCTAACTCTTCTATCACTACTAGATATATATTTAGAATAATTATTGTCAGTAAGTTCTACTTTTTCATTATTTTCATCTAAAATAACACCTAAAGACATATCGGTATCCGTAAGTTTTTCATAAGTATTACTGCTTACACTAAGAACATTAGATAATTTAGATAATATTTCTTCTTCTTTATCAGTTAAAACATGATTTTTATATCTAAATATTTCAATAAAGAAATTTTTATAATCAAGTAAAGCAGGTATTTCTTTATAATATTCCTCTACCTTAGAATACTCACTTTTTAAAAGTTCTGGTTCAATATAAGAACTTACTACTCCTAAATCTTTATAAAGATTTTTAACCATACCATCATAAGTTTGATACTTAGTATTACTTGTTTCAGCATCGCAATTTAAATGAGCATACATATATACCTTTTCAAGTTTTCTGGAAATATTAAAATAACACTGTGTCATATCTAATAATGTTTTAGCATTATCCATAAGATGACCTTTGTATTTTTGTATAGATGGTAATAAAGACTTAACTTCTTCATAATCTTTTTGCCATTCTTCATCAGATGAATAAATTACTGTCAAATCCCATTTGTACTTATCGTCAATCTCACTGCGTAGTTTTTCTTTCATATTATCTCCCATTATCGTAATATAGGGTTCTAAAAATTAGAACCCCATACTACTATCTATTTTATTCTTCAAATTCAGCGTCAACTACGCTATCATCCTTTTTCTTTCCAGATTCTTCTGAATCGCTATTGTTTGCTTCAGCAGCTTTTGCAGCTTCTTCATAAACTTTAGCACCAAATTCCATAGCTTTTTCTTGAAGTGCATCTTTTTTAGTTTTAATAGCTTCTAAATCTTCACCTTCAAGAGCAGTTTTTAAATCTTTAATTAATTCTTCAGCTTTTTCTTTATCTTCAGTAGATACTTTATCGCCTAATTCTTTAATTGATTTTTCTGTCATAAAGATTACTTGTTCAGCTTCATTTCTTGTATCAGCTTCTTCTTTACGTTTTTCATCAGCTTCTTTATTCTTTTCAGCTTCTTTAACCATCTTATCAATTTCATCATCAGATAAAGTTGTATTTGATGTTATAGTTATTTTTTGTTCTTTTCCAGTACCTAAATCTTTTGCTTTTACATTAACGATACCATTAGCATCTATATCAAATGTAACTTCGATTTGTGGCACTCCACGTGGAGCTGATGGAATTCCAGATAATTGGAAATTACCAAGTGTTTTATTATCAGCTGCCATAGTTCTTTCACCTTGTAAGATATGAATATCTACAGCTGGTTGATTATCTGCAGCAGTTGAGAATACTTGTGATTTTGAAGTTGGTATTGTAGTATTTCTTGGAATTAATACTGTACATACTCCACCAAGTGTTTCAAGTCCAAGTGAAAGTGGTGTTACGTCAAGAAGTACTATATCATTAACTTCTCCAGTAAGAACTCCACCTTGGATAGCTGCACCCATAGCAACTACTTCATCAGGGTTAACTCCCTTAGATGGTTCTTTTCCAAGTTCATTTTTAACTATTTCTTGAACTTTAGGAATACGAGTAGATCCACCTACTAATAATACTTTGTCAATTTCTTTTGCTGATAATTTAGCATCTTTTAATGCTTTTCTAACAGGTTCTAAAGTTGAATCTAATAAGTCATGAACTAATTCTTCGAATTTAGCACGAGTTAATGTTGATTCAAAGTTTACAACACCATCAGCACTTTGAGTTAAGAATGGAAGTGAGATTTGTGTAGTTGAAACACCACTTAAATCTTTTTTAGCTTTTTCAGCAGCATCTTTAATACGTTGCATAGCCATTTTATCATTACTTAAATCAACATTATGTTCTTTTTTAATTTCTTTTACTAAATAGTCAACTATTCTTTGATCGAAATCATCACCACCTAAATGGTTATTACCACTTGTTGATTTAACTTCAAATACACCATCACCAAGTTCTAGAATAGAAACGTCGAATGTTCCACCACCTAAGTCATAAACAAGTACTGTTTGGCTTTGTTCTTGTTTATCAAGACCATAAGCAAGTGCTGCAGCTGTTGGTTCATTTATAATTCTCTCTACTTCAAGTCCAGCAATCTTACCTGCATTTTTTGTTGCTTGTCTTTGTGCATCGTTGAAATAAGCTGGAACTGTAATAACAGCTTTAGTAACAGTTTCACCTAAATAAGCTTCCGCTGTTTTCTTTAAATCGCCAAGAATCATAGCACTAACTTCTTCTGGTGTATATTCTTTGCCATTTGCTTTAACTGTTTTCTTAGTTCCCATTAATCTTTTAACTGAACTTATTGTGTCTGGGTTTACAACAGTTTGTCTTTTTGCAGCCCCACCAACAATAATTTCACCATTTTTGAAAGCTACTACTGAAGGAGTAGTTCTTTCGCCTTCAGGATTAGCTATAACTTTAGCTTCTCCACCTTCATAAACACTTACACAACTATTAGTTGTACCTAAGTCTATACCTATTGTTTTACTCATATATAATCTCTCCTTTTACTCGCTAACCTTTACCATAGCGTGTCTAATAACTTTATCTTTTAATAAGTATCCTTTTTGTAATACTTCTAAAACCATTCCTGGTTCTACACCATCTCTATGCTCTGTCATAATAGCTTGATGATAAGTAGAATCAAATAGTTTGTTGTTACCATCTATGGCTTTAACACCATAATTTTCTAATATTGCAACTTGATTGCAATACATCATCTTAAATCCTTCTAAGAATTTTGATAACTCATCAGTCAAATCTGCATTATCAAGTTTTATTGCTCTTTCAAAATTATCAATAACTGGAAGAAGTTCTTTAACTAAATCTTCATTACAATATTTAAGATTTTTAGCTTGTTCATCTTCTAATCTTTTACGATAATTAACAAAATCAGCACGGCTTCTTAAAAGAGCATCTTCTAATGTTGCTGCCTTATTAAGAGCCTCATCTAATTTTGTTTGCATTTCATCATTTTCACAATCACATGTGCATTCATTTTCGCAGTTACATTCTTCACCGCAATCACAATGTTCATCACATATGCATTCTTCATTTAGAGTGCTATTACTATCTTGTTTTTCAACTACAGATTCTTTTTTGCAATCGCATTCTTTTTCTTTATTTTTCATTCTGCCTCCATTTATTTACAGTTTATATTCTTCATAATATAATCTAATAGTGAAATAACACGATCATATTCCATACGCTTAGGACCTATTAAAGCAATAGTCCCTTCTTCACCATTTACACTATATTTCGTTTTAACAATCGTTACATCGTTTGATAGTTCATTCTCGCTGCCAATATATATATTAATACCGCCATCTTCTTCTTTAATGCTATTAACTATATCTTTATCTTCAAATTTACTTACAATACTTCTTATCTTATCAGTATCATTAAATTCTGGTTGCATCAAAATGTTATTTCTACCTTTAACCTCAAATGGTTGGTTGGTGAAATCACTAAATGCGCTATAGAAAGCATTATATAAAGCTTCAGACTGTTTAATATACTTACTAATTACTGGCTTAACTTCATATTCAAGTTTTGAACTAACTTCATCTATTGGGGTACCTACTATTAACTTATTAATTATATCAACAGTTTTCTTAACGTCGTCTATTGATACTTTTTCAGCAAGTAGAATATTTTTATGTTCAACATGCCCCTTATCAGTAATAATAATAGCTACCATACTGTGATCAGTAACAGGCACTACTTCCACTCTACTTACTAAATTTTCACTAGATGATGATCCAAGTACAATAGCCGTTAAACTAGTCATTTCTGAAACTATTTCAACACTCTTTGTAATATAATCATCAAGCATTAATGACTTATTATGAAATAAAGTTTGAAGTTTAAGCATATCATCACCAGTTAATTCCTTAGGCTTCATTATATTATCAACATAATATCTATAGCCCTTTTCACTGGGAACTCTACCTGATGAAATATGTGTTTTTTCTATAAGATTGTTTTCTTCTAGAAACATCATTTCGTTACGAACAGTTGCACTCGAACAATTCATAATATCTGAAAGTGCATTAGAGCTTACTGGTCTTGCTGTTTTAATGTAGTCCTCAACAATTAACTTTAGTAATTCTGATTGTCTCTCATTAAGCATATCATCACCTCTTTATTATATGCATTAGCACTCTTTTTTATCGATTGCTATTTAATTATATCGCCATTTTCTAGCACTGTCAATATTTAATTGCTAATTTTTACTATTTACATATTTTCCCATAATATACTTCTTTAAAATAAAAAAAGACTACCTTTTTGGTAGTCCCAATACAAATAAATTTGGTTTATTTTAGCAGTCTATTAAGATTTTGTACAAACCATTGCGCCATCGCCAGCAGTCAATGTGTAAGTAAAATCTGGTGATGTTCCACCTTGTGTACCATTAGAACAACTGAAACTTCCAGTATTAAAACTTAATACAGCATCTCCTGCAGTAGTAAATCCGAAATAAGCTATTTCAGCACCAGATGGGATATCTCCTTTGATGTTAAGTCTACTCTTTAATGCAGCTTCATCTAAAGCAGCTAATCCAGTTAAGTTACAATCAGTAGTTCCATCTGCTTCTTTACCATCTCTGATTTCACACATTTGGTAGTATGCTTCAGCACTATCAGTCATGTTATTTCCTGTAGTTTCCCAAGCACCTAATCTAGATTGTTGAATAATATTATTAACTGTTGGTATAGCTATTAATGCGATGATACCTAAAATTAAGATAACTGCTAATAATTCGATCAATGTAAACCCATTTTTCTTCATTGTATTCCTCCTCCTATTCTTACAATATTAGTATAACAAATTAGAAATAGTTAGTCAATATTTATCTATTCAGTTTACACCAAAAAAGATACATTATTATTTTGTATCTTTTTTTTCTATTTATGCAATTTATCAATAATTAGTTTTAATTCGTTTTCTTCTTTTGCAAGAGCTATTTTATCACTTTCAACAATATTCGCTGGTGCTTTAGAAGTATAGTTTTCATTAGACAGTAATTTTTTTCTTCTTTCGATAGAATTTATTAATTTTTCTTTTTCTTTTAGTAAATTTTCTATTTCTTCTTCACTCATTGTACCATCATAATAAATACTTAGAGTTTCATTCATAAAATTAATATCTATTTTAGATAACTTATCATTTTCACAAGTACTGCAAACATTTTCACATTTTGTCATTCTAGTAACCAAATCTATATTATCTACTACTAACTTATTATTATTATGAGCTAAAATAAAATCTTTACCTACTTTATTTTCAAGTTTAATTCTTCTTATTTTAACAATAAGTTCTATTATCTCATCTAACTTAACATCTTTAAAAATCATTTTTTTATCAGTTTTTGGATATTCACTTATCATAATAGAATCACTATCTTTAATAGGAAGCATTGAATATATCTCTTCAGTCACATATGGCATAAATGGATGAAGCAATTTAACTATATCAGTAAGTATGTAAACTAAAACTGATTTTGTTGTGTTATTCATGTTGATTTTAGCAAGTTCTATATACCAGTCACAGAAATCGTTCCATACAAAACTATATATTTCTGTCCCTACAACATTAAACTCATATTTATCCATATGTTTTCTTACTTTATTAATTAAATTATTCATTTTTGTAAGAATCCATTTATCACTGATAGATAAGTTTTCTAAACTATAATCTTCTTTTGTAAAACCTTCAAGATTCATTAATGTAAATCTTGATGCATTCCATAATTTATTAACGAAGTTCCATGTTGATTTTACTTTTTCTTCATCATAACGAAGATCAGTTCCAGGTGCTGTTGAAGTAGCTAGGAAGAATCTTAAAGAATCACACCCATATTCTTCGATAACATCCATTGGATCTACACCATTACCTAATGATTTACTCATTTTTCTACCTTGTTTATCACGAATAAGTCCATGTATTAAACAATCAGCAAATGGTCTTTTATCAGTAAATTCTAGTCCTTGAAAAGTCATTCTATTTACCCAAAATGGAATGATATCATATCCTGTAACTAATACATCATTTGGATAATATCTTTTTAATAAATCTGTGTTTTCTGGCCAACCTAATGTTGAGAATGGCCATAATGCTGAACTAAACCAAGTGTCAAGTACATCACTATCTTGAATCCATCCTTCTCCTTGTGGTGCTTCCTCGCCAACATAGATTTCATCACCTTTATACCAAGCAGGTATTTGATGTCCCCACCAAAGTTGTCTTGAAATACACCAATCATATGTTATTTCCATCCAGTGATTCATTGTTTTTTCATATCTAGATGGTACAAAATTAACTTTTGTGTCTTTGTTTTTTTGATTTGCAAGAACTCTATCAGCTAGAGGGCGCATTTTAACAAACCATTGTTTTGATAAATATGGTTCAACTACAGCATCTGTTCTTTCAGAATGTCCAACATTATGAACCATTTTTTGAACTTTAATTAATAATTTTTGTTCTTCTAAATCTTTTAGTAAGGCTTTACGACATTCAAATCTATCCATGCCTTCATATTTACCAGCATTCTTATTCATAGTAGCATTTGGATTCATTACTACTACTCTTTCTAAATTATGTCTGTTACCTACTTCAAAGTCATTAGGATCATGTGCTGGTGTTATTTTAACAACACCTGTACCAAATTCTGGATCAGCATGCATATCTCCAACTACTGGTATTAATTTATTAACAATTGGAAGAATTACATTCTTACCTATGTATTGTTTATAGCGATCATCTTTTGGATTTACTGCTACTGCTGTATCTCCAAATAATGTTTCTGGTCTAGTTGTAGCAACTTCTAGATAATCATTTGTTCCTTCTATCATATATTTCAAATGATAAAAAGCTCCCTCGTCATCTTTATAAATAACCTCTTCATTTGATAAAGCTGTCATTGCTTCTGGATCCCAGTTAATTATTCTTTCACCTTTATAAATTAGACCTTTATTATATAAAGTTACAAATACATGTCTAACTGCTTTTGATAGACCTTCATCTAGTGTAAATCTTTCTTTAGTATAATCTAAAGAAAGTCCCATTTTTGACCACTGTGCATGAATGTTTTCAGCATATTCATGCTTCCAGTCCCAAGCTACTTTAAGCCATTCTTCTCTATCCATGGCTCTTGGGTTAATTCCATGTTCTTTTAATTTTTTATCTACTTTTGCTTGAGTTGCTATTCCGGCATGATCCATTCCTGGAAGCCATAAAGCATCATAACCATCCATTCTTTTATAACGAATTAAAACATCTTGCAAAGTAGTATCCCAAGCATGACCTAAATGTAACTTTCCAGTTACATTTGGTGGAGGTATAACTATTGCATATGGTTTTTTTGAAAGATCACCACTTTCAAAATATCCTTTTTCTTTCCATCTATCATATTTATTATCTTCAACTTGTTTATGATTATACTTCGTTTCTAACATTATTACCAATCCTTTCGTCTATATAATTATTTATAATTTCATATATTTCTTTAAATATTTCTTCTTTACCTATTTGTTCATAAAAATATTTAATATTTGTTTTTATTTCTTCTAGACATATATCGTTATATATATCAAATGCAAATGCAAACTGTATTGCTATACAATCATTTTTACTAACAGCATATTTTCTATTAACAGTTTCACAATTTCTTATGCAATCAATAATTTCTTTTGATAATGGTGTATCATCAGCTTTTTGATTTAGTTCCTTTAACACACCAAGTAAATATAAAATATCAATCTTATCAGTATCTCTAATTAATTTTGCATGCATAATTGCTCTTTCATCATCTATTTCAGGTAACATATATTTATTATGATTCTGTATAGCAAATTTTATTATTTCATAATCTTCTTTATTTTTAGTAAATCTTTCTATTTCATTTTTATCAAACAACTGCGTAACACTATAATCAGCATGATCGATAGTTTTTCTATCATTATAACTATGATAGACTCGTAATTGCTCAAACCTACCTATATCATGAAGAAGTCCAATTAAAGTGGCTAGTTCTATGTCATCTTTGCTAAATCCTAGTAATGTAGCATATTTTCTAGATAAATTCATAACTCTATAAGAATGATCATATTTTAATTTTATATTTACATCATTCATATCATAATTATTAGTATATTCTTCAAAAGCTTCTAACATAATCATTCTCCTTATAAACAAAAAAATCACATCCTATATAAGGACGTGATTTACGTGGTACCACCTTACTTATACTATAAAAATTACAGTATATCTCATATATTTAACGCATATCGTACGTACTATCCTATTTACTTAGATAATATGCTTGCAAGCTACCTTCTATAATAATTTATGCTAGTTTACACCAAATACTAACTCTCTTTAATAAATATATTATATACTCCTCTTGTTCGTCGCAGGTTGCATATAATTATAAGTTAAATTACTTTATTTGTCAATACACACTATATATTACCACTTATATTATTTTTCTTTTTTATTTTGAGCAAATCCATCTACTGCACGTAATACCTCGATTGGAAGAGCAAATATAACTGTATTAGATTGATCTGAACTTAAATCATTTAAAGTTGCTAAAGTTCTTAGATGTAATGCACCTGGAGTACTGCCCATCATGTTTGCTGCTTTACTTAAATTTGCTGCTGCTTCAACTTCACCAGCTGCTTTAGTAATAACTGCTGCTTTTTCACGTTCAGCTTCTGCCACTTTGGCAATAACTCTCTTCATTTCTTCTGGTAGAGATACATCTTTAAGTTCAACATTTTCTACTTTAACTCCCCATGGATCAGTAGCTAAATCGATAACTTTACAGATTTCTGCAGATATAGTTTCCCTTTCTGAAAGTAATTCATCAAGTGTTACAGATCCTACAACATTACGCATTGTTGTTTGTGCGAGTTGACCTACTGCATAATAGAAATCTTCTACTTCACAAATAGCTTTTGATGCATCAAATACTTTGTAATAAATAACAGCATTAATCTTAATTGACACATTGTCCTTAGTAATCGCTTCCTGTTCTGGAACGTCTACTGCTTTAGTTCTTATATCAACTTTCTTATAAAATTGGAATACAGGAATAACTATAACCCATCCTGGATTTAGAATTTTAGTAAACTTACCAAATGAGAATAATAACCCTCTCTCATACTCATTAATTTGTTTAATAGAGCCTAGTAACAACAACCCTACTAAAACTATAAAAATAATTAAATAACCTTCCATAAATCATCCTCCTAAATAAATTATATCATATTATATTTTTTTTAGTATATTTTATTCTGCAATAACTACTTTAGCTAAGAAACCATATTCGGTAACCGAGCCGTCTGTAGTTAATCTAATATTTACAACATTACCATCTATAGTAAATATTTGATTAGCTAATGTTGTACCTGTATAGCTGGAATCTCCTACTTGATTTCCTAGTGCATCTGTAATATATATGTAATCATAATCACTTTCTAACGATACATCAGCGCTAAATTCAACCCTTATTTTTGTCGCTTCAGGTATTGTCGCTGTATAAGTTTGATCCATACTGTCGGAATATGGATGACTACTTTCCAATATAACATAATCTGTCAAAATAATATCCGTGATTGTTACATTATATCCAGGCATTTCAAATGTGTTTCCATAAACTGTCGCTCCATTTAATTTAAAACCAGCAATTGTTTTACTATTATCTACTGAATTTAAGTTGACAATGCAGTGCTCAAAATAATTACCATCACTCAAACAACTATTTCCTATTGTAGCTTCACTTCCACTATAAGATATACTGTATTTTGATGCTAATGTCCAAACAACTGTAGCAGAAGAAGCTCCCCAAGGTGCACCAGCTATAGCGTTATATTCATTTTCAATAGAAATTGTTGATAAAGATAAATTATCACCAAAAGTCTCTTCGCCTATTGTAGTAAGTGAACTAGGTAATTTAACTGTTGTTAATGCATTTTCACCAAATGCATAATCGCTAATGGATGTTAAGTTTGGTAAAGTTGAAAAGTCTAAACTCTCTAGATTATTTTCTTCAAAAGCTACTAGACCAATTGTTCTTATTGAAGTTGGTAATGATAAAGATGTCATACTATTTTCAGAAAATGCAAAATCACCGATATTTTCTAATCCTAAAGGAAAAATTACATTTGTTATGATATTTCCACTAAAAGTTTGAGGCAATATATTTTTCAAGCTAGACAAATCACTTAAATCTAATGTCCCCGTTATCCTATTACTAGAAAAAGCTCCTGCTCCTATATTAGAAATATTTGCATTATTACTTGAAAATGTAATAGATGTTAAATTATTTCTTAAGAATGCTCCTGTCCCTATTGAAGTTAAATTAGTTGCTAAACTAAAATTAACACTTGTTATACCATAAGATTGAACCATTGGATTCTCAATCATAGCTATTTGCTGCATACCTATGTCATTGTTTGTATTTTGGTTTGGAAGAAGAGACATAGTGTTATTAAGACCATTTCCTGCTCCAGCTAGAGTAACATTATTATTAATATTTACAGGTGCATCATCAGTGACTGCCGCCATAAATGCGCCTCTTATATTACATCCTGAATATGGATCACTAGAAGTTAACACATAATCTAATGGAACAGTATCGTAACCTGGTGAATATTTAAAATAGCATCTTTTTGTAGTTATAATATCAGGATTAATAACCAACATTTCAAAAGGGCCATATTTATAAAATGATGCGTTTTCAACTATGTCAAAATAAGGTTCTGAGTCTAAATCTTTAGCGTATAATCCAGCTAGTTGACCATTTCCTGCAAAAGCACCATCACCGATAGCGACAATTTCATGACCACCTATTTCAGCCGGAATAACTATATCCTTAGGACAATTAGTATCAGTTATTTTATAATCAACTATAGTATTTTTCTCATCATTTAATATAAAGCAAGAATTATTGATTTCTTCCAGTTTTTCTACACTTGTTATTTCACAGTTAGAACGAGATGAAACAACCACTTCATCATTCCACAACTCTTTTGTTGCGCAGTAATCACCCTGTGATACGGCTATACCTATATTACCAGAAGTATCCACTAATATATAGCCACTTGATGGTAATTTGCCACTATAATCAAGTAGATCCATATTAGCACTATCTGTAACACTAAGTGATACAGGGCTAGCTAATCCATCATTCACAAGTACATTATTCATATAATACTGTTTAGCTGTATCTACTAAATTATTTGCTGTTGCAAACAATGTGTCTTTTTTACTTTTATCAAGTAAACCGTTAATAGAAGGAACCGCAATAATAGCTATAATCCCCAGTACCATAACTACTGCTAGTAGTTCAATTAATGTAAAACCTTTATTCTTCATATTTACGCAACCTCCGTATATTATTATGATAATTATAACACGATACGACAAAAAAAAGAAGATACAATCTTCTTTAAATCCAAACACCAAAGCCAACTGCCGCAGTTGCTAAACATAAACCAACTATCCAAAATGCTTTAACTATATCACTTTCACTATAACCCTTTTTTTCAAAATGATGGTGAAGTGGTGCCATTAGAAAAATTTTCTTATGGAACATCATAATTCCTGTCATTTGAATAATAGCACTTAATGTTTCTATAATGAATACACCTGCTACAACAATAAGAGTTATTTCGTGGTTAGTAAGAATTGCTATTGAAGCAAGGGTACCACCCAAAGAAAGTGATCCTGTATCTCCCATAAATATTTTTGCAGGATGCGTATTAAATACCAAGAACCCTAAAAGTGATCCCATTAAGACAAAACAGAAAATTGCTAAATCTTGATATCCTGCTGTATATGTTGAATTCCAAGCAATAAGTCCAAAAGCTAAAAATGCTATAGCAGATAAACCTCCTGCAAGTCCATCAAGTCCATCTGTTAAATTAACAGCATTAGAGCTTGCTACTAATATAAATAATAAGAATATGCCGTAGAACCAGCCCATATTAATATTAAATCCAAGTGTATGAACATTTAATGATGGTTCATTTCCCGTTTTCATAAATATATAGAAAAATACTAATGCAATAACTAATTGACCAAATAATTTTTGTATCTCAGTTAAACCTTCATTATTATGTCTTTTTATGCTTAAATAGTCATCCACAAAACCTAATAACCCATATGCTAAAAATACAAATAATACAATAAATAAGTTTTCACTAAAATGAATTCTCCCCATAATAAGTAATACTATTACAGCAAAAATAGTTGGTATTATAAATATAAGGCCTCCCATAGTTGGAGTACCGTCTTTTTGTTTATGTTTGTTCTCTAAATATATGCTTACTTTTTGTTTTATTTTAATTCTTTTTAATATAGGAATTAAAATAAGGCCAAAAATGACTGATGAAATAAAACCTATCATCATTGCAAGCATCGCTTTGGCTAGTATTAACACAAAATCATCTCCTAATACATTTCTCTACTTCGTTTTTATCGTCAAAATAAATTTTTTCTTTCCCTATTATTTGGTAAGTTTCATGTCCTTTACCAAGCAATAATAGTATATCATTATTTTTTAGTAATTGCACTCCATTTTGAATAGCTTCACTACGGTTTACAATTATTTGATAATTGTCTTTTTCTATTCCTTTTATCATATCATCTATTATCATATCTGGATCTTCATCCCTAGGATTATCACTAGTTAATATCACATAATCTGATAAGTTTGTGGCAATTCTGGCCATAATAGGTCTTTTAAACCTATCCCTATTGCCGCCACAACCAATAATAACATAAATTTTTGATTTAGCAAAGTCTTTTACACTTTTTAATATATTTTCTACAGCGTCCGGAGTATGAGCATAATCAACAATAATCTTGTTACTTTTATAATTAATTATTTGCATTCTTCCGGGCGGCGCAGATAATTTTTTTACAATTTTATATTTATTTTTAACGTTAAATTCATCTAATATAACTATTGCATTAAGCATGTTATAAATATTATATATCCCTAGTAACGTCATCTCATACTTATTATTATTTACTATGAATTTAGTTTTATCACTAAATACGTAATCTTCAATTAAATAATCTCCACTATATGAACTTATAGTTATTAAATTTTTAGTTTTGATTTTTCTGCCATATTTATCATCAACATTAATAATAGCTTTACCTGTTGGTTTTAATTTCTTAAATAGTTTTAATTTGGCCTTAAAATATTTTTTTATACTTTTATGGTAATCCAAATGATCTTCTGTTAAATTAGTAAATATTGCATAATCAAATAACAAGCCATCAACTCTTTTCATATCAAGAGCATGACTACTTACTTCCATAACTACTACTTTACAACCTTGATTTTGACAAGTTATAAGCATATCATATATATCTAAAATTTCTGGAGTAGTATTGTTTAAAGTTTCTACTTTACCATCTAAATAAAAACCAATCGTACCTATATAACCACATTTAATACCAACTTTATTTAGAGCCTGGTATATTAAATATGCACTTGTTGTTTTACCATTTGTTCCCGTTATACCTATTAATTTTAAATTACTTATTTCCTTATAATAATTATCTTTTAAATATTTAATTAAATATTTTTTTGTGTCTTTAACAACCAAAGTATCTACTGAATATTTTCCGTGTTCTACAACTACTTTAGTAGCACCATTATTGATAGCTTCTTCTACATATTCGTGACCTTTGCCTAAAGCTACGAAAATATCACCATCTACTACCTTTCTCGAATCTATTTTTATGTTCAAAAAAACACCCCCATATATTATATGTGAATGTCTATTTTTTGCTTAAACCGATATTTTATCTAATACTTCGTTTACTTTATTTTTATCATTAAAAGGAATCTTATTATCCTTCATTACAATAAATTCTTCATGTCCTTTTCCAAGTATTAATAATATATCATTATTATTTAATAAAGATATTCCCTTTTCTATTGCTTTCCCTCTGTCTATTATAACTTCATAATTGCTATTAATATTTCCTTCTAGCATATCTTCAACAACATGCATAGGATCTTCTTCATGAGGATCATCCATAGTTACTACTGCATATTTACAGTTATCTGTAACTAATTTCATCATGATTGGTCTTTTTGTTCTATCACGGCTTCCAGTACACCCAAATACTATGTATATATTATCATGTTTTATTTTTTTTACTGTGGATAAAATTTTATCTATAGCGTCTGGTGTATGAGCATAATCAACAATAATACTATTTGTATTATATTTAATTATATCCATTCTTCCTGGAGGACAAGTAAGTTTAGTAATAACTTTTACAATATTATCTTTTGGAATAGTCATATTTTCTAAAACTACTATGACACTCAATAGATTATATATGTTATATTCCCCTAAAAGAGGTGAATTTATAGTTGTAACTTCTCCATTATGAATGTAATTAAAAGTTGTTCCTTGATTATGATAAATAGTATCAGTTACTTTATAATCACCACCATTTAATCCATAATAAACAGTGTATTTTGATTTAAAATAATCCTTATATTTATCGTCATAATTAATTATACTTATACCTTCACTAGTAAGCATATCAAATAATAAACTTTTTGCTTTAGCATAATTTTCCATTGTTTTATGTTCATCTAAGTGATCCTGAGTTAAGTTTGTAAATATAGCATATTTAAATGGTATAGTATCTAATCTACCTCTAACAAGACCTTGACTACTAACTTCAATAGCCATATTACGATATCCAGCATCATACGCCGCCATCATCATGTCATACATGTCACAAATATCTGGACTAGTGTTAGGTAAGTCACTTACCTTTCCCTGCTTTAAATAAAGTCCTACTGTGCCTATATATCCACATTTAATACCAAGTTTATTTAATGCGTCATATAAAAGATATGCACTTGTTGTTTTTCCATTTGTTCCGGTAAAACCCACTATGTTCATCTCTTCTAAATATTTACCATAGTTCTCTTTAAGATAATTTGTTAAATATACTCTTGTATCTGGTACTACTTCATAAGGAATAGGATAATTACCTTCATCCATAACAATAAGTTTAGAAGCACCAAGAGCTACAGCCTTTTCAATATATTCATGACCATCACTATTAAAACCACGAAGAGCTACAAATATGTCTCCATTTTTCACTTTTCTTGAATCTGCTTTTATATTTATCATATTATCACCTATACAATATTATATATTAATTTTATTTATTAAACAATTAAAAAAAGGAAGTTTTACTTCCTTATGTTCAATTATTTTAATTTTCATTAGTTATATTTTTTTACTTCTACTACATAATTATCCTTTTTAGATTTAAGTATTTCTTCTGAAAGAATAAACTTACCAACTTTCCTAATAGAAATAATATCACCAATTTTTAATACTTTATTAGTGTTAGTAGTCTCACTATAATTAACAAGTACCATTTTATCAATTATATATTTTGCAGCAGCAGTTCTACTAAGATGGGCTAATTTACCAATAAATACATCCAATCTATAACTTGGTACAGTAACTTTTAAAGTTATAAATTTTTCTCTCGAAGCATTTATCTCATTAGTTTCATTTAACTTAACTTTTCTGTTTTTAATTACATAAAGGCTACTTTCTAAAAACACATTTAACCTTGTTAAATTAGTTATATAAATGCAATCATCTTCAATAATAATGTCACCTATTGTATCGTTATCAAGTCCAATAGAAAATAAAGTTCCTAAAACATCTGAATGTTTAATTTCTTTTATATCTATTTTGTATATCGTAATAAAGTTTTCATAATTTCCAAAATATATTATACTTTTTTCACATACTTCATTTGATTTATAAACCTTATAATCAACTTTTAAATACTTAAGTATATTTTCTGCTATTTCAAGTGTTCTTATATCTAAAAAATTTGTATATGTACTAATTCCTGTTTTATCATATTTCAAATACTTATCTAGTATATTTGAAACAAGCATCTTATCTTCTTTTTTTTGAACTCTTTTTAATATTTCATCTTTATTCATATAATACCCATTAATAAAATTTCTTTCAAACCTATTATATCAAAATTAAGGTATATAAAAAACAGTTTTATAAACTGCTTTTTTAATCTTTATATTCTTATAGTTTGTTTTTTGACACAGTTATAACTGGACGGATACCATATCTATCTCCATAAACTACATCAAGATTGTCTAAGTAGCCGCCTCTACCAACAAACCAAGTGCGACTATTATTACCTGAAACAGATGTAGATGTCCAGTATCCATAAGTACTTGCATCTGCTACATTACATCCGTAACTAGCACAGCCATTTGTATAATCAAATAACCAATCATAACTACTTGCTCCAGTTGATGTTGCAGTTTGTGTTTGATTATTACTATCTAAATAAAACCAGTTTGTATATGATGTTGTTGCTTCTGCAAAACTAGAATTACTTGATATTGCAGCCACCTCTGCTGCTGTCATTAGCCTAGCTTTATATGTACTATAATTTATTGTATAAGTTGATGTTCCATTACTTACATTATAATTATCAGATCTTGTAGGTACTCCTGCCCATGAACTAGTATCAGATACAAGTTGCGTCATAACATTTGTTGGACCACTTACATTACTTCCTGTAGAATTCCATGCTACTACAGCAGTTGTATTATGATCTAAAATTAAATTAATTGTAGGGGCTTCACTTCCACCACTATCATTAAATGCATACCATTTCATACATCCTGTTTTTGTTCCTGTTGTACTTACAGCTTCTCCGGCTGTACATCTTGTTCCTGTTTCTGGATTAAAATATACTGCTGTTCCATTAGCATATACTGAATATGAAAGCGGAACTACACCGTCTACTATTGTAACATTTTCTTCATCGTATTCTTTTGTTGCTGAATATACCCCATTATTTACATTAAGTGTTATGTCGCAATCACCATTAACAGTTACTTTTCCAGTTGTTGGTAATTTTCCTTTGACATTTAGGGCTGGTGTTACTATACCATTTGCAAAGTTATAACTTGTTGTTATCGTTTCACCCTTTAAAACTTGAAGCTGGCATGCATCTTCTATCGCACCTACTATATTATTTGCAGTTGTTTCAAATGCACCTCTTCTACTTTCTTTTATTATTTTATTTACTATAGGTATTGCAATTAATGCAATTATACCAAGGATTAAAATTACTGCCAGTAATTCTATTAATGTAAAACCTCTTTTTTTCATTTTATACTCCTATCTATCATTTACATGATAACATAGACAAAAGAATAAAGTAAATTACCATAAAATAAATTTACACAGTATTTACAAAAAGAAGATAAGCTAAAGCTTATCTTAATATAAATTCATCATTATCAATATCAACAGTAATTGTACTACCAAATTTTATATTATCTTTAATAATATTATTTGCAATTAAAGTTTCTATATTCTGACTTACAAATCTCTTTATTGGTCTTGCACCATAATGTTCATCATATGCATTATCAATAATATATTTCTTTGTTTTATCTGTTAACACTACTTTTAATTGCTTATCAGATAATCTATATTCCAATTCCTTAATTATCTTATCTAATATAGAATATACTACATCTTTTGATAATGAATTAAACATTATTATTTCATCAATACGATTTAAAAATTCTGGTTTAAAGGTATTTTTAAGTTCCATATTAACAAGTTCAGTAGCATTTTCTTTATCATCTAAAATATACTGACTACCTAAATTAGAAGTCATAATTATTATTGTATTCTTAAAATCTACTGTTCTACCTTGACTATCAGTAATGCGTCCATCATCAAGTATTTGAAGAAGTATATTAAAGACATCTTTATGTGCTTTTTCTATTTCATCAAATAAAACTATGCTGTATGGATTTCTTCTTACTGCTTCAGTTAATTGTCCACCTTCATCATATCCAACATATCCCGGAGGGGCTCCAACTAATCTTGATACAGAAAAACTTTCCATATATTCACTCATATCAATTCTTACCATATGTCTTTCATCATCAAATAGCTCATATGCTAATGTTTTAGCAACTTCTGTTTTTCCTACTCCAGTAGGCCCTAAAAAGATAAATGAACCAATTGGTCTATTAGGATCTTTTATACCTGCTCTTGCTCTTATAATGGCATTACTTACAAGTTTAATTGCTTCATCTTGACCTTTTACTCTATTTTTCATATTTTCTTCTAAATGAAGTAATTTATCTCTTTCGCCACCTACTAACTTACTAATTGGTATATTAGTCCATCTAGAAATTATAGCTGCAATTGATTCATCATCAATTGTATCACTTAAAATGTCTGAACGGTTTTGTCCTTGTAAACTAGTAAGTTCATTTTCAAGTTTTGGTATAATGCCATGACGAAGTTTAGCAGCAAGTTCTAGATCATAATTATTTTCAGCATTTTCTAGTTTAAACTTGTTTTTTTCTATTTCGCTTTTTTTATCTTTAATAAGACCATTTATTCTCTTTTCTTCTTCCCAATCACTTCTTAATTTTTTCTCTTCTTCTTTTAAAGTAACTAAATTATTATTTATTTCTTCTAGTCTTTTTTTAGACATATCATCTTTTTCTTTTTTTAAAGATGTATGTTCTATTTCTAGACCCATTATTTCTCTAGTTAATTTATCTAAAGAAGTTGGTACTGAATCCATCTGAACTCGTATAGTTGCACATGCTTCATCAACTAAATCGATTGCTTTATCAGGTAAAAATCTATCTGTTATATATCTGTCTGATAAAGATGCTGCTGCAACAAGTGCACTATCTTTAATATTAACACCATGATATACTTCAAAACGATGTTTTAATCCTCTAAGAATTGTTATAGTATCCATAACTGTTGGTTCTCCAACTAATACTTTTTGAAATCTTCTTTCAAGGGCGCCATCTTTCTCTATATACTTTCTATATTCATTTAAAGTAGTGGCACCAATACAGTGTATTTCTGATCTTGCAAGCATTGGTTTTAACATATTACCTGCATCTACTGCTCCATCAGAACCAGCTCCAACTATCATGTGTATTTCATCAATAAACATAATAATTTTACCATCAGAATTTTTTACTTCTTTTAATACTTTTTTTAGTCTTTCTTCAAATTCACCACGATATTTAGCACCTGCAATTAAAGCCCCTAAATCAAGTTCCCAAATAATTTTATCTTTTAAGCTATTAGGAACATCTCCTTTAACAATACGATGAGCAAGTCCTTCAACAATAGCTGTCTTACCTACTCCAGGCTCACCTATTAATACAGGGTTATTCTTTGTTTTTCTAGAAAGTATTCTTGTAATGCTAGCAATTTCATCATCTCTACCAATTACTGGATCTACTTTTCCATCTTTAACACTTTGAACAATATCGCGACCATATTTTTCTAAAACATTTTCATCTTTATTTTCAAAATCCATAAATATCCCTCCTTTTATTTACTAAAAAAGTGAATGCATTTACATTCACCTATAATTATATCACTGTTTTAGCACTTGTCAAGAGAGATTGCTAAATATTCTTTTAACCTTTTCACTAGGCATAAATATAATTTGTTCTTCCGTTATAACTGAGCTATATTCTTTACCTGTTTTTGCTAATTCATATGCAACTATATCCATTATAGTAAGCTCGTTAGCATCAGTTTTCATTTCACTACAATAATACTTTTTAATCATCTGTATTATTATAGTATTTATTTTATTTAGTATCGCAGTTAAATTTAAAACTAGTTTTTGACCATCACATGGGATATTAGCAAATTTACAGTCATTATATTTATCTAACTCTATTTTATATTCTAATAAACAAGTACCTAATTTTTCTTTGCTATAGCCTAACTCTTCAGCATTTGTCATTTCTACATAATAACTTACTCGTGATAAGAAAGTTCTATAATCTAGACAATTAAATAGAAATACAGCCTCATCTATCCTCTTACTTGCTGCTGCTTTAAATAGCACAATACCGTCAATATTTTCTGGTAATATTTCCTTATATACATATCTTTCATCTTTATGATCACTCTTATTATAAGGCAAACCTTTTTCCATAGCAACAGAACGTTCACCATATGTCATAGGTTCAACTAGGAACTGTTCACTACACTTAAAGTTTATACTATTTTTAATAAACGTTTCAAACCCAGTATATCCTTTATCAATTAAAGATTCATCAACAACTGATATCCAATTACGCGTATTACCACCATTAAAGTTTTTAACACCTTCTATTTTTTTATCACGTAAAGTGGAAGCTGATAATATACCGTTTTCAAGAATAGATCTCATTTTAAAGAAATCAAAACCTATTCCATGAACACATTTGTTATATGCACCTTTTACTCTTTTTAAGTCAACTTCTTTAGCATAATTATCTGTATATAAGTCATTTATTTCTCTTGATAACTCAATTAATTTTTTAGATTCAGGTAATCTTAAAAATCTTTCATCTAAACCAAAACAATAGCCATCTACAAACCTGTTTCTATCTAAACCATCAGCATCTTTTAAAATATTATTTAATCTAATAAAGCGATCGTATATAGGCCCATCTATTAGCCCTTTGTCACCTTCATAATCAAAATAATAACCGAAAGAATTATTACTGTGTTCGTCATCAACTGAGTGACTATCTATAATTGCTTTTAACATGTTTAAATTTTCTTCATCTTCATAGATTACATTATCTAATACCCTATCAATTCGATAAGCTGATGCATAACCATGAATTGAATCATTAGTATCATTTTGTCTTCCTATATCATGATAAAGAGCAGCATCAATAATAATCTGCATATCAATATCATTTAGCTTTAATCTTTTTGCTATTATAAACGCAAAAAGGCAAACTTTCTCACTATGAAAAAGACCATGTATTTTACTTTTATAAAGATGTTCAGTTTTTATACCATTTATAATTTTTAAATACTCTTCTTTTTCTTCTTTTGATAAATAATTATCAACTATACTATTTTCTTCTTTTATAATGTTGTGTATTAGTCTTTCCATCTGTTTTATCTCCAACTATTTTATTCTCGTAAGAACTTAACTGGTGTATTTCGCTGATTTCATCTTTTGTTAACATGAAATATTGCACTGGTTTTTTTGTATCATATGTCGGATCACAGTAATACCACTGTCCATCTACTTTTACTCTTAACATGGAATGATTAGTTCCATTCATTCCGTCTATTCTTCTATCACTACAATGAACATTTACATTTTCTACTTTAAGCATATCTAGCATGAATGCCATTAAATTAACTATTCCTTCACAGTTAGCTAATTTAAAATGATAAGCATTATAACTACTATGCAAAGAAGCAAAATTCTTTTCCATATATTTTGGGATCTCTCTTACTTCAGAAATTATTTCATAATATCTATCCATACGTTTTCTTAACTCATCTTCACCAAATCTAACATTACGTGTTACATAAGAGAAAGCAAATAAAACTTTTTCATATTCTGAACGTTCATACATTTTATTTCTTTCAAAGAATTGATTAAGTTTTGTAAACATTTCTGCTAAGTTACGATTATCTAAAATAGTTAAATCAACAAAACCATTTTTCTCAGCAAACTTTAAAAATGTTAAGCCTAGTATATATTGATCTCCTAAAATTTTTGCCATGTTTACATTACCATTAACTATTTTGTTATACATTTTTATATCTAATATATTTGGTGATGTTGACATTGTATTAGAAATATACTTGTCTATATCTAGTCCACTTTCTAAATTATTTCCATATATAACTACTTCTTTTAATTTTTCTAAGTTATCTAGACCTTTTAATCTTTTAAAAGAAGGATTATCAATTAATTTAATCTTCTTTAATTTTTTTAAAGGACTAATATCAAGTTCTTCTAAATTAATATCGTGTAGAATAAATAAGTTTTCTAGATTTCTTAATTTTGAAATAACCGAAAAATCTTTTATATGATTAATAAAAGTATTATAATCTAAAGATTCATCACTTATAATTCTATCATAGTCTTCACTTATAATTGCTAAACTTCTTAAATTAGGTAAAAATATTAATTCATTAATGCTGTTCATGTTCTTTATTTCTAAATATTCAATGCTACTTAATTCTGATTTAGTAAATTCACAAAATTCAGGCGACATAATAGATATATTACGAGGTCTATTTAATTTGTTTAAATTATCGTCCAAAAGAAATGCCATTTCATAACTAAATTCCATACTACTCACCCCTTCAAAGTCATAGAGTTTTGATAGGGCATATATTAACACAAAGATGATATTTAGTCAAATTAAAAAAAGTAGTTAACTACCCACTTTTTGAAATTCCAACTTAAGTTTATCGGCTATCGTTACTATAAATTCTGAATTGGTTGGTTTGGTTCTGTCAACATCTACACTGTGTCCAAATATTTCTTCCATTACTTTTAAATCGCCTCTGTTCCAGCTAACTTCAATAGCATGTCTAATTGCTCTTTCTACTCTAGACACTGTTGTTGAATATTTTCTAGCAAGCTCAGGATATAATTCTTTTGTTATTCCGCCTATCATTTCAGGCTTATTATAAACTATACCTATACCTTCTCTTATATATTGGTATCCCTTTATATGTGATGGTATACCAAGTTCATGAAGTAATTTAGTTGTGGAAATTTGCAAATTGCTGTGGAAAAAATCTATGTTTTTGCCTAGTTTTTTATTACCAGTTGATTCTATAATTCTCTTTTCTAAATCATCAAGTTCAAAAGGTTTTAAAATAAAATAATTAACCCCTAACTCAGCAACTTCTCTAATTACATTGGTAGCATTGTAACTAGTTGCTACTATAGTACTTTTATAAATTCCCCTTTTCTTCATTTCATTAAGTACATATAAACCATCCTTCTTTGGCATAATTAAATCTAATACTAATACATCAAAATTGTCTTCTTCTTTAGAAATAAGTTCTATCCCGTCACATCCATCATAAGCACAATTAACTATTTCTATAACTTCACTTGTTTTGAAATACTCCTTGACCATATCTACTAAATTGACATTATCATCTACTAATACTACCTTAATTTTTTCCATGTATTTTCTCCTTTATTTTTTACATTTCAATTATATACAAAATTCTGCTACTTATCTAGTATGAAATTTATCTAGTTTTGTCGTTATTTGTCGAAAAAAGAAAAAGAAAGTTATTCACTTATAATAACTTCCTTAATTTTTTGTAATTTATCAGCTTTTAGTGATGCGCCACCAACTAAAACCCCAGAGATCTCTTTTATCTCATTTAATTCTTCAATATTTTTCTCATTAACACTACCACCATATAAAACAGGAATATCTATATCTTCATGATATAAATTATTTACTATGCCTTTTATATACTTAGTAATTATACTGATTTCTTTGTTTTCTGGAACATTACCTGTACCTATCGACCAAATTGGTTCATAAGCAATAATAATATTCTTAATATCTATAATATCTATATCTCTTAAATCATTAATAAGTTGTCTTTTTAAAATTTTGTCTGTCTTAAGCATGTCTTTTTCTTCTTTAGTTTCACCAATACATAATATTATAGTTAAGTTGTTTTTAATACCAAGTAAAACTTTCTTATTAATTATTGTATCTGTTTCATTAAATAGTTGTCTTCTTTCACTGTGCCCTACAATAGCATACTTAATTCCCATACTACTTACTTGACTTGCACTTACTTCACCAGTAAACGCTCCTTCTTCAGTTGCAGCTATATTTTGAATACCTACTGAATACTTATTTTTTAAAAAATAAGGTAGGTAAATACTTGTTGGACATATAACTACTTTTTTAGAATTCATTACTTCTTTAATGTCTTCAAGATAGTTACTAATCTGTGTAACTGTTAAATTCATCTTTAAATTAGCTACTACTATCTTTTCCATGAAATACTCCCTTCAGTGTTTTCCTTATTGTTTCAACAAAACCATTATAAATTGTTTTGTCTTGTTTGTGGAGTGGACTACTATCAATTGCTATTTGATAAACATCAAGAACTCTTTCTGCAAAATATTTTGAAGAATATTGATCAGCATTAATTCTTGCTTGTTTACTAAAACGTTTTAATTTTACTGGATCATTAATAAATGATTCAACATATTCTTTATACTCTTTTTTTGTATCAAATAGATAACCATTTAATCCATCTATAACAACATTTCTAAAACTTTCATCATCTACTGCTACTACAGGAAGTGAAGCTGCCATAGCCTCTATTACTGTTAGACCTTGTGTTTCAGAACGTGATGCTGTTGCAAATATATCAGCTAATTGATAATACTTTGTAACTTCTACCCAAGGTACTTTGCCAGTAAATATTACACTGTCACTGATACCAAATTTCTCAGTCATATTTTTATAATGTTCCATATCAGGCCCATCACCCACTATAATAAGTTTATTATTATATTTTTTAACTAAGTCTTTATGAGACTCAATTAATATTTCAATACTTTTTTCTTTACCAAGTCTACCTACAAATAATGTAGTAAACTGGTCTTTAGAAAGCCCTATACTCGCTCTAAGTTCATCAAGTTCTTTTTTATCAAAATTTTCTTCATAAAATCTTTCAACTTCAATACCAGTTGGTATTATATGAACATTGCGCGTATAATGATACTTATTTTTAAATAAGTCATACGTTTTTTTTGTAGGCACTATAAGTTCAGTGGCTGTCTGATCACAATAAAAATTTGTTAAATATTCAACTATCTTTTTACTTGGACCATTAAAATATCCCTTTGTTATATAATGTACATAATCTTCGTACATCGTATGATATGTATGAACAAGTGGAATATTAAATTGTTTTGCAATAATTCTTGCAAAAGAACCTACACCAAACTCTGTTTGAGAATGAATTACATCAAGATTCCACTTTCTTATCTTACTAACAGCTTTTAAAGGATATACTCCTGTTAAACGATAGTCATATATTCCTATTGGAACACCAGGTATTCTAATTATATGGTCTTCATTTTCATACTTATACTGCATTTTTTCATTATTAACAGTAACTATATATACTTGATGGCCTTGTTTCTTTAACGCTGTTTCAAGCATAGCTACACTTGTAGACACACCATTTATATATGGAGGATAAGTATCAGTAAATATACCAATTCTCATAATATCACCTATTTCTCATCTATTATAGCAATTCCAGGAAGTACTTTACCTTCTAAAAGTTCAAGACTAGCTCCACCACCAGTTGATATGTGGCTAAACTTATCTTTATATCCAAAATTAATAGCAGCACTTGCAGTATCACCACCACCAAGTATAGTAGTAGCATCTAAATTACTTAGAACCTCGCATAGCGCTTTTGTTCCGCCAGCATATGCTTCTTGTTCAAATACTCCTACCGGTCCATTCCATACAATAGTCTTACTTGACTGTAGTATTTCTTTAAATACTTTTATACTTCCTCTACCAATATCAAGACCAAGTTCATTTTCTTTGATATCATTTATAAAACATTCTCTACAAGGAGTACCTTCATTAATGCTAGTACTGCAAACAACATCTATTGGAAGAATTAATTTATCTTCATGTTCAGCAAGCATTTTTTTACAAAAATCTAAGTTTTCTTCATCTAATAATGAAGCTCCTATTGGAAGACCACTGGCTTTTAAAAATGTAAAAGCCATTCCACCACCTATTAATATATGATCAGCAATCTTAACTAAATTTTCAATTACACCAATTTTATCACTAACTTTAGAACCACCTAATATTACAGTAAATGGTCTTTCTGGATTAGTTATAGCTTTTTCTAAATTATCTAATTCTTTTTCAATTAAGAATCCAATACCATTTGGTAAATTAGAAGCAATACCTACATTAGAAGCATGCGCTCTATGAGCTGTACCAAATGCATCATTAATATAAATGTCACCAAGTGATGCCCAGTATTTACCAAGTTCTGGGTCATTGCCACTTTCTTTATTACCATCTATATCTTCAAATCTAGTATTCTCTACTAAGATGACTTCACCAGTTTTCATATTACTTATTTCATCTTCAAGAATGTCCCCTCTTGTTTCAGTAACAAAAACTACGTCTTTGTCAAGAAGTTCACTAAGTCTAAGTGCAACAGGTTCTAAAGTATTAATAGCTTTATCTGCTTCTGTCTTTACTCTACCTAAATGAGATAAAAGTATAACCTTAGCATTATTAGAAAGTGCATAGTTAATTGTTTCTAAACTTTCTCTTATCCTATTATCATCAGTAATGACCTCATCTTTAATAGGAACATTAAAATCTACTCTAATAATTACCTTTTTTCCATCTAAATCAAAATCTCTAATTGTTCTTTTCATTATTTGTCTCCTTATTGTATTCTATAAACATTATACATTTTTTAATGGTTTGGTGCAAGAAAAAAGCACTATTTGACATAGTACTTATCCTACAACTTCATAAGAAATAGATTTATCTTCCTTAATTGTTGCTTTTACATAAAAATCAGTTAGGTCTTTTCCAGTAGGATTATCCATATTTTTATTTATGTAACCGGCATTTATCATTTCAGATGAACTAATAATAGTTATATCACCCACTTCATCAAAATTAGAAAAAGCATCTTTTTTATCAGTCATATAAACTTCTGCTGCATTAGTTAAATTATCACTAAATACTTTTAGTTGTTTAACCTTATTGTTTTTTATCATAGCAGTAACACTTACAAAGACTATTAAAGATATAACTGCTATTAAAACAATAACTGCTATTATTTCTATTAATGTAAATCCTTTTTTATTTTTCATATACTTCACCTATATTAATTATAGCATTTATTAGTAAAATTAAAAAGAGATATTTCTATCTCTTAAGCTATCTTTGTTATTTTAACATAACCATTGCCACTATTACCTGTCATAGTACTAGTCCCATCATGAGTTGGCATTGTTCCATTTCCCGCTATGGTTTGAGCATTAGTTAAAGTTCCAATATATCCAGAACCACCGCCACCCGGACCTGCGCAACCGCTACCATTAGCACCGCCGCCGCCGCCATAATAACCGCCGCCACCGCCGCCACCACCAGCAGTACCATTTGCTCCTGCACCACCTTGACCTAAGATTCCTGGATTTCCATTAGTTGATGAGCCTCCAGTTCCACCAGCGCCACCGGCTGATTGAGTTCCTGGTGCTCCCATACGCAATTGATATCCAGGATAATATATTCCACTTAAACCAGTACTTCCACCACCTGGACCACCAGAATTTATTTCAGGACTAGCAACTGTGCCAGCATTTGAACCATAGCCAGCACCACCACCGCCACCTGCTACAATTATTCTGTTAGAAAGTTCTTCGCCATTCATTCTAATATCTGAGGCACCACCACCAGCTGCACCTATATTTGGATATGATGATGTACTTGTTCCACTATTTCCACCACCATTGAATCCACCTAATATAGTTGATAGTGTTTGTTTATCCGCTCCTGCACCACCTACATATATATTGAAAACAGTATCTACTCCAAAAGTTAATTCTCCTTTTGAATAACCACCATATCCCCCTAACCAAATATTAGTATTAGAATATGTGCTTTTTCCCCCCTGAGCACCCCAAGTTTCTAATTTGTAACTGCCTTTCCCTAAAGTAATTGTTTGTTTAGTTCCTGTATAATCAAAGGTATATATAGTACCCACAGGATCACCTATTTTGACTATAATAGTACGAGTCTTTGACACTTCACCAATAGTATATGTTATTGTATAAGGTGATGCCGTATCCTCACTTGTATCTATAGAGCTTACTATTTGACTATTTTTATCTCTTATTAAAGTAGTAACTTGAGATGTTACTATATTTCCACTACTATTTAAGGCTAAATAACCTGGTTCTTCATAAGAACTATCCAATGATAAGTTAATAGTACTACTACCTTTTAAATATATAAAATCGGTTGCTGTAGGTACAGAGCAATCTTCTTCTGTACCATCAAGTCCACTTTCTTCATCAATATAATACGTATAGCCCTCTTTTACTGCTGCAATAGAAACCATCATATCATTTGAAAAACATAAATTTGTATTAGGATTTTTTATATCTTCATCTACAAATCCAGCTAATTTTAATATACCAAGTGATAATAACAGTCCGTCATCTCCATCTTCTGGAAGATACATTGCATTAGCATCAGCCCATGTTTTTAATCCATCTTCAATTGTTTTGATTTGTGAATCATATAGTTTTTCTCTATTCTTGGTTACTATATTATCTATAGTTGGTATTGCAATCAACGCAAGTACACTCAGAATTGTAATAACACCTAATATTTCTACTAAGGTAAAACCTTTTTTATTTTTCATACTATTCACCTATAATAATTATATCATTTAATAGAATAATAAAAAAGAGATATTTCTATCTCTTAACTAATCTTCGTTATTTTAACATAACCATTTCCACTATTACCTGTCATAGTACCAGTACCATCATGAGTTGGCATTGTTCCATTTCCCGCTATGGTTTGTGCATTAGCTAAATAGTATGAACTATTAAGAAGCCAGTTTGCAGAATCTGATCCATTTCCTGTTTGCCATGTAGTAAAAGCAGTTTCAGTATAAATCCAGCCTGATCCGCCGCCACCGCCATAGTTTGAATAATCAGTTGAACCTCCATACCAACCGCCGCCGCCAGAACCGCCACCAGCTGTAGTACAACTAACGCTAGAACCGCCTGATCCAAAACCACCTTTTCCAGTTGTCCCACAGTATGTAGAACTTCCACCTAAAATTTGTGATCCACCATTTGCGCCACCGCTACCATTAGCACCAGTTAACCCGCCACCAACGCCTCCATTTCCAGAGGATTGTCCGCCACCGCCACCGCCACCTGCAACAATAACTCTAGCATAAAGACTGTCTGTGGCTATTCTAATATCCGTAGCGCCGCCGCCACCGTTTGCAGGACCTACCGGATTATTTGGACTACCACCGCCATTATATCCATTACTTCCTCCAGTATAAATATATAATTGAGTGTCATTTTCTAATGTTAAATTTCCTGCAGAATAGCCACCTTTTCCTCCATATACACCACTACCATTAGGTCCCCATACTTCAAGTTTATATGTTCCTCTTTTTAATGTCATTATTTGAACATGATCAATATAATCGAAAGCATATATTGTCCCAACAGGATCAGCAATTAAAACATTAATTGTTCTTATGCTTGTAGCTGAACCATAAGTATAAGTAATTGTATATGGTGTTTTACTACTTTCAGTAGTATCAATAGAACTTACAACAGTTCCGTTTCTATCCTTAATCAAACTTGTTACAGTACCCGCTGCCATATTACCATTAGAATCAAAAGTTATATATCCAGGTTCCTCATAAGTATCATTTAAATTCAACGTAACAGTACTGCTGCCCTTTAAATATATAAAATCTGATACTGTAGGCGTAGAGCAATCTTCTTCTGTGCCATCAAGTCCACTTTCTTCGTCAACATAATATGCATATCCTTCTTTTACGGTCACTATAGAAACCATCATATTATTTGAAAAACATAAATTTGTATTTGGATTTTTAATATCTTCATCTACAAATCCTGATAATTTTAATATACCAAGTGATAATAACAGTCCGTCATCTCCATCTTCTGGAAGATACATTGCATTAGCATCAGCCCATGTTTTTAATCCATCTTCAATTGTTTCAATTTGTGAATCATATAGTTTTTCTCTATTTTTAGTTACAATATTATCTATAGTTGGTATTGCTATTAAAGCAAGCACACTTAAAATTGTAATGACACCTAATATTTCTACTAAGGTAAAACCGTTTTTATTTTTCATTATATCCACCTACTCTAAAACAATTATAGATCATTATAAATAATAAGTAAATAAAAAGAAAGATTCTATCTTTCTTTATAACTGTCACACATTGTAAATTCTTTAAAACCGTCTTCATCTTTATCACAATTACTTACCTTTATTGATGAACGAACACAATAATTTTTCTTAACATTACAATATTTACAACTTTCAACATCACATTTTATTGATTTATTTTCTTTCATATTATCACCCTTTATTATTATTAACAAAAAAAGGACTTATAGTCCTTATTTATTGATTAAATTTCCTAAATATTTAACAGTTCTAACCATTTGACTTGTATAACTATTTTCATTGTCATACCAAGCTACTACTTGAACGTGATAAGTTTCATCATTTATTTTACTTACCATTGTTTGCGTAGCATCAAATAGTGATCCTTCAGTTATTCCTATAACATCTGATGATACTATTTGTTCATCATTATAACCATATGATGGAGTTGCTGCATTTTTCATTGTTTCATTAATTACATCAACAGTTAAATTACTAGCTTTTACAACCGCTACTAAAATAGTAGTTGAACCTGTAATGACTGGAACTCTTTGTGCAGAACCGATTAGTTTTCCTTTTAGTTCTGGAATAACAAGACCTATTGCTTTAGCTGCTCCTGTTGAATTTGGAACGATATTTGCTGCGGCTGCTCTTGCTCTTCTTAAATCACCTTTACGGTGTGGTCCATCAAGAACCATTTGATCACCTGTGTAAGCATGAACAGTTGTCATTATACCACTTACAATAGGAAAATTTTTATTTAAAACGTCAGCCATTGGTGCTAAACAGTTAGTAGTACATGAAGCTGCACTTATAACGTGATCATTTTCTGTAATAATACCTTCATTAACCCCATAAACTACTGTTGGTAAATCATCACCAGCTGGTGCTGAAATAATAACATATTTAGCTCCGGCATTAATATGAGCCATTGATTTATCTTTAGAGCAGAAGAATCCAGTACATTCAAGTACTACATCAACGCCTAACTCTTTCCATGGTAAGTTATTAGGATCAGATTCTTTATATATTTTAATTTCTTCATCATCTACAATAATAGAATCCTCTTTTGCTACAACATTATGACCTTCATATCTCTTTTGTGCTGAATCATATTTTAATAAATGTGCAAGCATATCAGGACTAGTTAAATCATTAATTGCAACTATATCATATCCTTCTGCTTTAAACATTTGTCTAAATGCAAGTCTCCCTATTCTACCAAAACCATTTATTGCTACTTTAATCATATTTAATTACTCTCTTTCTTTTAAATAATTTGCTTTGTTTAATTTTTAATATTTGTTTTTTTATTCTTCTTTAAATCCACTTCCACCAATAAACTCCCTAAGTATTGAATCTCTAGGAATTTCATCACTTGGTATTGATAAAAAATTTCTTAAAAAATTAATTAATCTTATAGCTTCTGAATAAGCAGGATCATCTTCTGAAACAGAAAATAACAACGGTTCAGCATATGTTTTAAGAATACCTAATTCATATACAAGTGCTGTATTAATTATTGCGTCTGCATCATCTTGAAATGGAAAAATAAATTTTTCTTCCCCTGCTCTAATATTATTCCACATATTAAGTGTATCAGCAG
Source organism: Bacillota bacterium (assembly GCA_023430885.1). GTDB lineage: Bacteria > Bacillota_I > Bacilli_A > RF39 > UBA660 > RGIG4266. The sequence continues at coordinate 14,986 of JAEYYH010000006.1, read as the reverse complement.
CCATGTGCCCTCTAAATTTATTATCTCTAACAATTCTTCTAAGTTTTCTAGTATCACTTGTATGAATTCGGTTATGATCATCAATATTAAGTTGAGTTAATGGACTAATATAAATTTTAAATTTATTTTTTCTTTCAACAGCTACAGTAAGTTCATCATTAAGTGCATGAAGACCTTCTATAATTATTATGTCATTTTCTCCCAATTGTAACCATTTATTTTTAAATTCCTTTTTTCCAAGCACAAAATTGTATTGTGGAAGAAGAACTTTATCTCCATCCAATAACTTTGATAGCTGTTTATTAAATAAATCTAAATCTAATGATCGCAATGATTCAAAATCATAATCACCATTTTCAAGTCTTGGTGTATCGTTTCTATCTAAAAAATAATCATCTACTGAAATACTATGTGGTATTAAACCATAAGTTTGCAAATAGATTGCTAATTTTTTAGCTGTTGTAGTTTTACCACTTGATGATGGACCAGCCATTAATACTACTTTAATTCTTTTACGATTTGAATTAATAGCATAACTTACATTAGCTAATTGATTTTCAAAATTTGCTTCCGATAAGCGAATTATTTCATCATATTTGCCTCGCGATACTATATCGTTTAAATCAGCTGCGCAAGCAACATTAATCTTCTCGCCCCATTTAGTATAATCCAAGAACTTATCAAAAACCATTTTATGATGAACATAATCAAGTGTACATTCTGGATTATATATTGTTGGATATGATAAAGAAAAACCATTATCCTTAATATAAGTTAATTTAAAATCATCTATATCTTTTGTACTACTAGCCATTTCAGTAAAGAAATAATCATAAACATCATCTAGACGGTATAAATTTACAAAAGAATTGCTTATATATTTTAAAACATTTACTTTATCCATTCTTTTTTCTTTTTTGAAATACTTGATAGCATCTATTCTAGATACTGATAATCTAGTGAAGGATAAATTTTCCTCTACTAGTTTGTGCATTTCGTCTTCTATTTCAGCAAGAACTATTTTATCAAGTTTTTTGTTTTTAAGTTCACAGTATACTCCTTTATCAATAGAATGTTCTATTTTTACATCAACACTAGGTCCATATAATCTATGAATTGCTACTATTAACATAAAATTAGCACTTGATGTATAAACTGTGTTCCCTTCAGTACTAGATCTGTCGAAAAAATCTATATCACATTTTTTTTCAATTTCTCTATTTAAATTTACTACATTATTATCTATTTTAGCTGCTAATATAGGATAATTGTAATTTTTTTGAAATGAATGGCTTATTTCAGCAAGTGTTGTATCTGCTGGAAATTCTTTTGTTGATTTGCCTCTAAACGTTACTTTTACAAGTTTTTCCATGTTATCCCTCTTATTCTTCATATTAATTTTATCAAAAAATAGATGTTTTGTACACGATTTAGTGAATAAATTTACAGTTTACAACTATTATATTAAGGAGAGGTGATTTTATGCTTATACCAACTGTAATAGAAAAAAATAGTAATGAGCAACAAGCGTATGATTTATATTCAAGACTTTTAAAAGATCGAATTATTATATTAAGTGGTGAAATTGATGATGTTAGAGCCAATGTTATTGTAGCCGAATTGTTATATCTAGATTCCTTAAGTAACGATGATATTAGTATATATATAAATTCACCTGGTGGATCAGTCACTTCCGGAATGGCTATATATGATACTATGAACTTTATTAAAAGCGATGTTAAAACTATTTGTGTTGGCATGTGTGCATCTATGGCAGCTTTACTTTTATCTAGTGGAACAAAAAAGAAAAGGTTTTGTTTGCCTAATAGTGAAGTAATGATACATCAGCCACTTGGTGGTGCTGAAGGTCAAGCTACTGAAATAAAAATAGCAGCTGAACATATACTTAAGATAAAAGAAAAAATTAATGTAATGCTAGCTAACAATACTGGAAAAGACATTAAGATAGTAGAGAGAGATACCGATAGAGATTATTTTTTAAGCGCTAAAGAAGCTTTAGAATATGGTCTTATTGATGAAATATTATAATAAAAAAGAGAAACTCATAATTTCTCTTTTTTATCATAAGTAAATTTTAATATGCTAGTTTTAATCTTTAATTAATTCAGTTATTATATTTTATAATATTGGTACAATTAATACCCCTTTATTTATTGATTAATTAGATTTTATATTACTAGCATTTTTTGCTTCTTTAGCTTCTCACTTCTCCATTTCTATAAATATGGTTATGACCACATAATTAATTTAATTAGTTAACTAAAATTTTATATATTTCTCTAACAGTTAATACTTTTCCTTGACTTATCACCTCGCCATTTATTACTAATGCTGGTACATTTTTTATGTTATATTTCTTTTTACTAGATATATCATTTAATTCTTGTACCTCATACTTAGCATCTGCTTCTTCAATAGCTCTTTTAAGCATTTTTGTCAGTTTAATTCCATTACTACAGTCTGTGCCAATTACTTTTATATTTATATGGTTCACCTCTTTTCTGATTTAATTATAAAATAACATTATGCGAAAAATATGTTTAAATAATGTGAAAGTATGAAAAAAACAAACCGAAGTTTGTTTTTATTATTTGCTCATATGACTTTTTCCAAGTTCAACTAGTCTCTTAGTCATTTCCCCACCAACTGAACCATTTTGTCTAGAAGATGTGTCTGGACCTAAGTTTACATTTAATTCTCTTGCAATTTCATACTTCATATTATCAAGTACTTGCTTAGAACCACTTGTTACTAATTTGTTATTCATACAACTCACCACCTTATTAATATTATTTCCATAAACCAAAAAACAATACGTAAGATTGGTAAGTTTTTTTATAAAAAAAGACAGTGATTATAACTGTCCATTTTCATTATTTTGATTGGTAGTTAGCAGAACCACCTAAATTTTGTTCACCCATTTGAACAAGTCTTTTAGTGATTTCTCCACCAACAGAACCATTTGATCTACTAGATGCATCAGGACCCATTGTAACTCCTAATTCGCTAGCTATTTCATATTTCATTTTATCAATTGCTTGTTTAGCTCCTGGTACAACGAAACTACCTTTTTTATTACTATTATTCATTGTTTCACCTCCTGTACATTTATATCTTGTGTACATTTGGTTTTTTCATACATAAATTTACAATTTTTTTATAATAAATCATTATAAGTAGTTGGATTTAAATTTGTTATAACTTCAATGCCATCAATTGCTTCATCTATTAAAGTATTATAATCAAAGGTTTTTTCATATGTTAAACATCTATCTAACCTTGGATTAATAACTGGATGTCTTGGTAAAAATATAGTACAGCAATCTTCAAAAGGAAGAATACTTGTTTCATATGTTTCTATTTTTTTTGCTATATCTATTATTTCTAATTTATCCAAGCACGCTACTGGTCTAATAATAGGCATATTTGTTACACTATTAATAACTGACATACTTGTTATTGTTTGACTTGCAACTTGACCAACACTTTCGCCATTTATAATTATTTCGCACTTGCATTTTTTTGCATATTTCTCAGCTATACGATACATCATTCTACGCATAATGGTTATATTATACTCAGAAGGACAATTTTGATATATGGCTTCTTGAACCTTTGTAAATGGCACAACATGAACTTTTACATTACCTGAATAACCATTTATTATGTTAGCAAGCTTAATAACTTTATTTTTTGCTTCTGGACTAGTATGTGGAGGCGACTCAAAGTATAAACACTCAACATTAACTCCACGTTTTAAAGCAAGATATCCTGCTACTGGTGAATCTATACCACCACTAAGCATAAGCATACCTTTTCCTTGAACACCAACTGGATATCCACCAGAACCTTTTATTTCATTAGTATAAATAAAAGTTCCTTCTGGTCTTATTTCAATATGGACTCTAAGTTCAGGATTATGCACATCAACCTTACAATCAAAATTTCTTAAAACTAGACCGCCTATTAAATTATCGAAATCCATTGACTTAATTTCAAATGTTTTGTCAGCTCTTTTAGTTTCAACTTTAAAAGTTTTAAAATTTTCATTTTTCAAAACTTCTAATACTTTATCTTTTATATTGTCAGTATTATTATCCACTTTATGACAGATAACTATACCATGAATGCCAAATATTTTGCTTAATTTTTTTGATACTTCATCTATATAAGTATTATCGCATTCAATATACATACGAACTCTATCATATTTAATAGTAATATCATAATCTTTAAGTAAATTCTTAATATTTTTAACTAAACATTTTATAAACATATTTCTATTTTCTTTTTTAGTAGTTAATTCACCATACTTAATTAATATTAGTCTTTCCATATACTTCCTCCAAACTTGTGATATTATATCATAGAAAAAACATAATATCTATAATATTATGTCTATCTTTGACCATACTTATGATATGGACATGTAACTTTATTTTTAATAAAACTATTAAAGCTACTATCAATATTATTTTTAGTAACTATATAACTATCTTTATCAGATATAAATAAGTAATAGTTATCTTCAGTTTCATATACCTTATATAAATCTCCGTAATGTATTTTCATATTAATTTGTTTTGTCTTAATGTTAAAAAACTCTTCATAAAAAACATAATTAATTATAACATCTTTTAAGATTTTATAACTATTAAATAAAACTTTCCCGTTATATAGTGGTAATATTTTAATCAAACCAATATATATCAAAAATTCAATTATAACCATTGGTACACGTGTATAATCTTCACCAAAAATAATTAATAATAAATCACCTAACATAAATATTAATGGGATAAGTACTAAGGCATTATAAATTACATTATTTTTATAATAAAGTTTGTTTAATTTGGCAGCTTCTGAATATGTATATTCAAATTCTGTCTTATATAAAACACCTATACTATCATGATCATCAAATCTATCATGTAAATATTTAAATAATTTATCATGTTCTTCACAAATTGGAACATAATGCGGATCTTTATTTTTAAATATCTGTTCTAAATACTCATAGTACACATATTTAATATCTGTAAGTTCTGAAAATTGTAACTTTGTATTTTCTACATCTAAATCTACTTCAATTAAATATACATCATCAATAGTATTAATATGAATATCTCCCATATCTTCTTTTCTTCTAATTGAAAATAGATATTCTAAATCCTTATCCGTAGCTTTAATACCAAGTTCTTCTTTTAATTCACGTAATGCTGTTTCAATAGAAGCCTCACCTGCTTTTACATGACCAGCTGTAGATATAGCCCATAAATCTGGATAAGTATCTTTTTTAGGGCTTCTTTTTTGCACTAATAATTCTTTGTTTGAATTAATAACCCAAATATGGACAGTACGATGTAAATTACCATCCATATATATTTGTTTTCTATCTTTAGTATCTATTACTTTACCTTTTTCACTTATTACATCAAGTAATTCCATAATTCTCCTTCTAATGAAAAATGAAAAGATTAGTTCTTTTCATTTCCATAATAACCAATTAATTTATCATATATTCCTGGTTCAACTCTATTTAAAGAATTAATAGATAATTCTAGTGACTTTTGATATTCTCCTCTAAAGAACATCATCTCTGAGTATGCTAGATTACGATCTAATTCATCAGAAGCAGAACGATATCTATTACCATATACAATAGCCATCTCTGAAAATTTAGCTACTTTAACCATTTCTTTTGTTCTGCTAAATAATTTAAGCACTAAATCCCTAGCTGTATCCACTCTAGTATTTAATATACTTATAGAAATTGGTTTTTTATCAAGTTCTAATATTATTTCTTTAATAGCACTTTGAGCTTCAGAAAGTTCTATATAATAAGATTCTGGTACTACTGGAAGTTTATATTCACGCATTTTCGATTTTGAATTTTTAAGAATAACTTTTATCTCTTCAAGTTGTTGATGCGCCCTAACTTCATCTTCTTTCATGTTGCCAATTGTATCAAGTGTAGAATCAAGACTTTCTTCAATAGCACTTAGTCTAACAACTAAAACATCAAGTTCTTTACATAACTTAGAGTATGCAAAAGTACTATTTCCAGTATGATCTACTAATACTTTATTATCAGTATTAAGTTTCTTTAATTCTTCTCTTATTTTGTTTAATAAAGTTATATCTTCATCATTTAAATCATAAACACTCTTAATATCATTTAGTTGTTTAAAAATATCAGTAACCAACTTATTAATACCTGTTAATTTACGATCAAAAGAAGATAGTGTTTCTTCATATATTTTACGATTAACTTTTTCTTTTTCAAAATCATTAAATAAACCTTCAAAATATTCATTTAATACTTTAAGTTCTAAAATACTATCTTCCATGTTAAGTATTTTAGCTCTAGATAAAATATCGCTTAATTTCTTATTTGCTTCTTCAATATTATATTCAACATTTAGATAATCAAGTGGAAAACCTGCTCTACTCATTGCATCATAATATCTTTTTAATTCTTCTATTTTCTTTGGAATAACTCCTTGGGCCATTAAAACAATGGTAGGCATTTCTTCAATAACCACTGTCATATGTTCTAACATTTCTTCAATAGAAGTTGTTATTTGTGTTAATTCTTGAATTTGACTATTTTCCATAATTCTTTCGAAATCTTCAAATCTTTTAGCTATATTTTCAAATTGTAATGATATAGATTCTGCAATTATGCCATAATCTCCTTTTGTATCATTATACTTTTGAAATAATTCTCTATATCTTGTTTTTAGTTTTGTTATTATTGCTCTATTACGTTCTTCACTAGAAGTTACATCTTTTATTTCATCAAGTAAGAATTCTGCATTTGTTCTTACTTTATAAATTTCCATCTCTAACTTTGCTATTTTATATAAAGTAGATTTATAATCCATTTGAGATAATGTATAATCTGCCTCCAATAACATATCTGTTATTTTTGGTATTTGAGTTTCATTGATATCCTCTAATCTACCTTTCCACTCATTATACATAATATTTAATTTTTCGTTACTTGTATAACTCTCTATTTTAGATAGTTCAGGCACTATAGGTGTACCCGAAATCTTGTTCTTTTCTATATCCAAATACTCTAATTTCTTTTTAAACCCTTTATTCTTACTAGCTCGAATAGCATATAGAACCACAACAATTAACAACATGGTTATTATCGTAAGGGTAATACCATATAATGTAATTTCTTCCATATATTCACCTCGCTATTATAATAATACCATATTTTTTGTCTTTTTTGTATAGTTTTTGTCAAATTTTATTCAATAAAATACTTTACATATTGACAATATAAAACTATAATATGAATATCATTATTTAAGAGGTGTAGTATGCAAGAAAAAGACATTAACCAAACTATCAAGGAGTTTATGAGAACAAAACCACCTGTTATTGATATCATTGGTTATGGCTCGGCTGTTAAGATGCAAAATGGCTATAAAAATGATGCTAAAAAGCAAATAGATATTATAGCTACTGTAGATGATTCATTAACGTGGCATAAACAAAACAGAAAAGAAAACCCTAACGAATACAATAGACTGGCAATGCATTTGCTTAGACCTATTTTACATTTAGGTACGGATATAAGTTATGTTAGTAATATTCCTTATGACGACAATTATTTTAAAGTCGGTGTTATTGATAAATTTGATTTTCTATATGACCTAGAAAACTGGTCTAATTTTTATATGGCTGGCCGTACTCAAAAACCTATAATGGTAGTTGATGGTGATTATGAAATAAAACAAGCAATTAAAAAAAATAGAACAAATGCCCTAATAACTTCACTAATTTTGAATAGCGATAAAATTATTGATGAAAAAATGTTATTTGAAACTTTATGTTCTCTTTCATATCTTGGGGATGTAAGAATGGCTTTAAAATTTGAAAATCCTAATAAAGTTGGAAATATCGTTAGTGCTGAAATAGACGAATTTAAAAATACATATTCCGAGTTAAACAATGATTTTTATTATACTAGTAATGATATTGTTGTTCCTAACACAAAAAAATTACTTTCTGAAGTTCGCTATTTACCAAGTCATTTAGTAAATAGCTTAATACAAGCAAACATAAATATTGATAATTTAACTTTAGAAGATTTAAAAAAATTAAAAGAATACATCATTAAATATATTCAAAAAATAAACTTTAGATCTAGTATTGCTCAACCTATTAAAAGTGCTTCTATAAATAATACTAAAAGCAGTTTCGTATATTTAAAAGAAAAAAGAAAAAAATACATAACTAACAAGTAAAAAACATTTAAACACTTGACTTTTAAAGGTAAAATCTATATAATCAATATTGCGTATGAATTAGCAGCGCTAAATAGAAAATTGTAACGTGTCTATTACCTTTAGGGTTTATTGCGTAACTTTTGCTGCAAAGCGAAAATATTAAAATAAGACACCCTATAATTTGACTATTTAGTCTTCTGAATTTATATGAATATTTAGAGGAGGAGAAAAATTATGGCAAGATATACTGGACCATCATTTCGTAAAGCAAGACGTTTAGGTTTTTCAATTAGTGAAACTGGTAAAGAATTAGCTAAAAAACCTTTTGCCCCTGGACAACATGGACAAAAACGTGGAAAAAAACAATCTAACTACGGTATCCAACTAGCTGAAAAGCAAAAAGTTAGATTTATGTATGGAATGAACGAAAAACAATTCAAGAAAACTTTTGAAGCAGCTGGAAAAATGAAGGGTGTTCATGGTGAAGATTTCTTAGGTTTACTAGAAAGTCGTTTAGACAATTTAGTATACAGAATTGGATTCGCATCTACTAGAAACGGAGCTAGACAATTAGTTAACCACGGACATATTACTGTTAATGGTACTAAAGTTGATATCCCATCTTATAGATGTACACCTGGTGATGTAATAGCTATTAAAGATGGTAAAGATTTAGCAGTAGTAAAAGCATCATTAGAAGCATTACATAATAGAGTTGAGTTTATTACATTTGATGAAGCTAAAATGGCTGGTACTTATGTAAGAGTTCCATCTCGTAGTGAATTAAATGCTGATATTAACGAATCATTAATCGTTGAATTCTATAACAAATAATAGCATATAATTTAAATAAAATGACATCATAATAAGTGATGTCTTTTTTTGTTCAATTACTTCTTTTCTAGATAGATTCAAGCCATTCTATTTGACATTGTATTTTATTTTAAACAAAATTTCATATATTGTTCACATGGCTTTTATTTACTTTCAGTTTCTCGTATGATATATTTTAAAAGGTGATAATGATGACAACAAGAATTAAATATTATGATAATTTAAAATTTATAGCATTTATTATGGTAATCATCATACATGTTGGTTCTAGATATTTGTATGATGGTGGTGTGTCGGTTGAATCGGCTGCCGGAACATTTATTAATATTTTATATTGTTTATCAAGAGCATGCGTTCCAATATTTTTTATGGTTTCAGGAGCCCTTCTATTCAAAAGCAAAGATATAAGTATTAAAAAATTCTATAAAAACAAATTTTTTAATATAGTTATTCCTTTTTTGATAATAGCAAGTTTCACTTTTATTATTGATAATAGGAATAATCTTAATTATATATCGATAATCGATTTTATTAGAAAAATATTTGAAGAGAACTATACTTTTCATTTTTGGTATGTTTATTCACTAATTCAAATATTACTACTCGCACCATTTTTAAAGAAAATTGTAGATAAATGTAATAAAAAAGAACTTCTCATTTTTATTTTTGTTCTTTTTTTAGGAACATGTTTAGTTACATCAATAGATGATGTTTTTATTCTATTTCATGATAGTTTAAAGATGAAATTATTTCCAAATATATTTTGCTATATTGGTTATACTGTTTTAGGTTACTATTTATCAAATTATGATATATCAAAAAAATTATTTAACTTATTTTTGTTCTTGTCATTAATATCAATGTTCTATATGGGCATATGTACTTACTATATATCTGATTACGCAAATTTTGAAACTTTTTATAGCTATACTACAATAAATGTTTTATTTCCAAGTATTACAATGTTTTTAATATTTAAAATGTTTTTTAATAAAAAGTTTTTTTATACAGGATTAACCAAATTTACTTATTATAGTTATTTAGTTCATATCATGATTTTAGATTTTTTTGTAGATAAACTTAATTTTTATAACCCTATTGAAGGATTTAAGTCAGTATTTATTAATATAATAGTAGCGGTTATATGCACAGCTATATTCTCGCTTCTATTTGGATATCTATATTATTTGATAAATAGGAAAATCAGAAAAAAGCCTAATTTATTTAGCTTAAGTTAATAGATAATAAAAAATCTACACTTTTATTTAGTGCAGATTTTTTATTAATTCTTAAGTTCTTTTCTTCTCTTCTTGCTTAATTTAATATCAGCAATATAAAATGCCGTCCATAAACATAGTGGCTCAATTATAACTAATAACATTGATAATTTGAAATCACAATTTAACGAAACTATTTTATAAGGAAACATAATAATGAAATCATAAAATAGTATAAAATTAAACAATGTTAAAAAAACACAAAAATAGCCATAAAATTCCGTTCTATATTTGAATACATTATGACAAATTATAAATACAGCAATCATATAAAAGAATGCCATATAATAAGATTTAATATACAAATCTGAGATATCACAAGCTACGAACCTAGAATTCAAATAACAATTTGTAGATTTTAGAGCTACAAAATATAAAACATAGGCAACAACAAATAAAATAGTCGCAAACAATCTTTTTTTACTTTTCATACACTCACCTAGTTTAATTATATCACAATATTTTAAAAAAAACAGTTAGAATTATTCTAACTGTTTCTTATTATATTTATATAATTATTTACCCTGCTTGCCCATAACGTATCTTCTGCATATGAAGCATTCATTGCTTCTGCAGTTGTTAACCCTCTGGAAACGTAATTATTATATAAATTATAGATATATGTTTGTATACCCTCATCAAGTGTAGGGAATGCAGCATATGAACCGCCCCAGCATGAATAGTAACCACCCTTCATACCACCTACATTATAACATTGATCTACCATTGCACTACAAGTTCCCCAGTAACATCCAGTTTCCTGAAGTACAATAGCCACTGCTAAATAAGGATCAACACCTAACTGTATTGAGTAATTAGCGAATGAACCACCAGTACCCGTTAAAGTTGATTTTAATACCCTATTTAATTTATTAGTTAACTCTTCAAGTGTTAAACCATCATATACAATGACTGGTTCAATCACCTTTTCTTCTTCCTTTACTTTTACTTCAGCAGTAATTTCTAAGTCTTCGGTAGAACTAGAAACTAGTGCTTTAGCAGTAATTTCAGCTACTTCCTTTTTAGATTCAATATCGTTAGAATCAGTTAGTACTTTATCTTCAACTACCACATCTGATCCGTTTAATAACTCTACTATATTATTACCTATAACAAGTGTTATAGCAAAAAATAATATTACTATAACCTTGGTAATAATCTTCGTATTACCTATCAAATTTACACCTCTTCTTTTTAAGCAAGCACTAATATTTTACCATATTTTCATATTTAGCGCAAATCGACAAAAAAAGAAGAAACTACTTTTTCTTCATAATTTTCTTCTTAGATTTTCTTTTTTCATTAGGCTTTAATACATAATTAATTAGCAAAAATAAGTATAGTGGCGAATACGTAACTATATATAATAACACTCTTACTGGAATATATAGTAAAGCCTCATTAGTAAACAAATTTTCATATAGACTATAATTTAGTAGAACTAAAAATATACTTCCTGATGCAAATAAAAACAAATATATATCTAATTTCTTTGATTTAATTATTCCTTTTAAATGATTAATAAAAGCTAAATTTACAGTTAATATAAGAATAAAATGGATAAATAACAGTATATATATGCCAAAACTACTACCCTTACTTATACATTCAAAATATGAAGAGATATTGCACATATAACTATTACTAATATGATAATAATAATATAAAAGAATTGTTATTATTGTTAAGAATACAGTAGTACCTATTAATATTTTACCTGTATCACCTTTAGGTTCAAACTTTTCACTTTTATATAGTATATTTGTTGGATAAACAAATAGAATCATAACACCAATAAATAAAACTATAAGTAATCCAAATACTTTGCCAAACACAATTAAAGATTCTACCATATATAACCTTCCTATTCTAATATAATACTATCACAAAAATATTACTTTTACAAGAAAAAAAGATAGACTAGTCTATCTTAGTTATTTCTATTTCTTTTTCTTTCGTTTTCTGTTAAATATTTCTTTCTTATACGGAAATTAACAGGTGTAACTTCTACAAGTTCATCACTATTAATATAATCAAGAGCTATTTCTAAAGATAATAACTTAGGTCTTTTTAATACTACAGTGTGATCTTTACCAGCACTTCTTGTATTAGTTAAGTTTTTACCTTTTACAACATTAACTACTATATCATTCTCATGACTATGTTCACCAACAACCATACCTTCGTAAACTTCAGCACCTGGTTCAATAAACATAACACCACGATCTTCTAATTGACCTAATGCATATGCAGTTGCTTTACCGTTTTCCATAGAAACCATTACACCAAGTTTTCTTTCTCCTACAGTTGTTCCTGCAAGAGGTCTATATTCTTTATATGTATGACTTAACATACCATATCCTTTTGTAAGAGTCATGAAATCAGTTGTAAAACCAATTAAACCTCTTGAAGGAATAGTATAAAGAATTCTTGTTTGTCCATTACTATTACTCATGTGTTCCATATTAGCTTCTCTTTTACCTAAAGCTTCTATAACACCACCAATATATTCATCTGGGCAATCGATTTGTAATTCTTCAAATGGTTCACATATAACACCATCAATATCTTTTTTAATAACTTGTGGCTTAGAAACTTGAAGTTCAAAACCTTCTCTACGCATATTTTCAATTAAAATTGATAAATGTAATTCACCACGACCTGATACGATCCATGATTCATTTCCATCACCTTTTTGAACCTTTAAAGAAACGTCTTTTTCAGTTTCCTTAAATAATCTTTCTTGAATTTTGCTAGCAGTTAAGATTTTACCTTCACGTCCTACAAATGGACTAGTATTAGTAGAGAATGTCATTTGTAAAGTTGGCTCATCAATACGTAAGATAGGAAGTGCTTCTTCAGCCCCTATTTCACAAATAGTTTCCCCTACTTCAACATCTGGTAAACCAGCGATTGCAATAATATCTCCTGCTGATGCTTCGGAAATTTCAATTCTTTTTAGTCCTAAATAACCAAACATTTTTTGAATTCTAAATTGTTTAATAGTTCCGTCTAGTCTAACACAAGATGCCATTTGATTAACTTTAACAGTACCTCTTTTAACAAGACCGATACCTATTCTTCCTACGAAATCATTGTAATCAAGTAATGCTGGTTGAAATTGGAAAGCTCCTGATTCATCAACATTAGGACTTGGTATATGTTCAATTATTAAATCTAAAATTGGTTCCATTGTTTCTGTTTGCGTTGCTATATCAGGTGACATACTAGATGTACCATTAATAGCTGAACAGTATACAACTGGGAACTCTAATTGATCAATATCCGCACCTAATTCAATAAATAAATCTAATACTTCATCAACTACTTCTTTTGGTCTAGCAGTTGGCTTATCTATTTTGTTTACTACTACAATTGGAGTAACGCCAGCTTCTAAAGCTTTCTTTAAAACGAATCTAGTTTGTGGCATTGTTCCTTCATAAGCATCGACTACTAAAAGAACACCATCAACCATGTTCATAATTCTTTCAACTTCACCACCAAAGTCAGCATGTCCAGGAGTATCTAAGATATTAATACGAGTATCCTTATAATTAATTGCTGTTGTTTTAGCAAGAATTGTAATTCCTCTTTCTCTTTCAATATCATTAGAATCCATAGCTCTTTCTGCTACTTCTTCATTTTCTCTAAAAGTTCCTGATTTTTGCAATAATTTATCAACCAATGTTGTTTTACCGTGGTCAACATGGGCAATAATTGCGATATTTTTAATTTTTTTCATAAATACACTTCCTCATAACTGCAATATTGTATCACAAACACATGCTACGTGTAAAGTTTTTTATTTATTACCATAATATATTTTAATAATTAGTATTATATTATATAATTAATTAATAATATTGGAGGTAATATGAAAAGGATACTATATTATATATTGCCCATTTTTATATTTTTTATAGGTGCAAATAGTGTTTTAGCAAGTGATAAATATATTGTAACTTTAAATAAATGTGTTGATGGTGATACTGCCTATTTTAATCTAAATAAAGAAGTTATAAAAACTAGATTTCTAGCAATAGATACTCCAGAATCTACTAATGAGATTGAGGAGTATGGGAAAGAAGCTAGCAATTTTACTTGTAACGAACTGACTAGTGCTAAGAAAATAGAGATTGAATATGATGAAAATAGTAATAAAACTGATAAATATAATCGTGATTTAGTATGGGTTTGGGTTGATGATGTATTACTTCAAGAGACATTGTTAAGAGAAGGTCTTGCAGAAGTTAAATATTTATATGGCGATTATAAATATACTGCTCATTTACAAGATGTAGAAGCAGAGGCAAAAGAAAGCAAAATTAAAATATGGAGTGATGAAACTAGTGTAAACAAAACAGAAGAAAAAAGTTATGAAGATGATTTAATCTTTGCTGCTGCAGTTATTATTTTTATATTATCAAGTTTTTTAAATAAAAAAAGGAAGAGAAGAAAAAAAAGAAATAGTTTTTAACTGAAATAGTCAACAAAAAGTAGACACAAAAAAGAATTTAGAATCCCAATTCGGTTTTATACTGAATTGGGGTTTTATATTTTAAAGCATAAGCAGGTCGTTCATTGTTGTAGTAGAATATAAATTTA
>JAEYYH010000045.1 GCA_023430885.1 Bacillota bacterium | reverse complement strand
TTTTCTTTTGTTCAATTGTCCATTTTTTATGTTTACCCATGAAAAAACACCTCCAAAGTTCTTCTAAATAAATTTTAACATATTTGTCTTTTTTTATTTAGTGTGAACTTTAAAGGTATTATAATCTACTATCTTCTTTTTTTTCTTTGTCTATTTTTAATAATTTTTATTCTAATAAATACTAATAGTGCTATTAAAGCAAGACTGATTAAAACAGCTACAATATTTTCTTTTAGAAATACGCCTAATGAAAAATCTATTTTGTCTGGAAGTAAAACATCAAATGTCTTTAATACCTCACCATTATATATAACATCTATAGTACCTAGTTTATCACCAGCATTCATGCCTGTTTTTACTATATCTACACCATTATAGTCTAGTGTTACATCTTCTTTATTAAAATTATTATCTAAATAATATTTTATATCTTCAGATGCATAAATATTAACTTCACTTTCTTTACCATATTTGGTAGGAAGTGTAAGAATTAAATCACCTTTGTCTACTAGATTGTGATATTTATAATTTTCAAAATAATAATCATAAGTATTTATTGCATCTTCTATATTATAAGCTCTTGAACTGTCAATTGGTGCATAAATAGTAACAAGTAAGTATTCAATATTATTTTCACTATCTAAAGCAACAGAAGCTAAACATTTACCTGCATCAAGAGTATAACCGGTTTTAGCTCCTTCAAAATAACTTATATCTAAACCATATGTTTTAGCATTTGATACTAAGCTACTATAAAGTGTCATGGACTTATCGCTTAAAACATAAGACTTTGTTGTAAAAACCTCTTTAAACTTCTTATTTTTTAAAGCCTCAATTAATAACTTAGCTACTTCATCAGTTGTAGAATAATGACGATTTTGATCTAAACCAATACTGTTTTGAAAATATGTATTATCTAATCCTAATTCTTTAGCTTTATCATTCATCATCTTAACAAATTCTTCTTCTGAACCGGCTATGCTTACAGCGAGTGCTCTAGCACAGTCAGCACCACTTGGCAAAAGTGTTCCATATAGTAAATCATTATAAGTAACTTTCTGATTAACTTTTAGACCTATTACATAAGCATTATATTCATCTAAGAATCTAAGCATATCACTAGTAATAGTTACTTTTTCATCAAAATCCTTTATGTTATCTATTGCAACTAAAGCTGTCATTATTTTTGTTAAGCTAGCTATACTAACCTTTTCATCTTTATTTTTCTCATAAATAACTTTATCTTCATTTAAATTATATAATACAGCATACTTACTGTTTAATTCTAAAGCATGGGTATGCATTACCATAATAAACATTACAAATATTCCAAATACTATCTTTTTCATAAAATCACCTACTTTTAAAGTATACCACAAAAAAAATAAATATTTAATTATTTAAATATTCATTTTGTAAAGATTTGTCTATCATATCTTGAAACATTAGATTAATATGGGGTATTTTTTCTATAGGTATCTCTACTGGTTTGTAATAATTTTCTTTACAGTTTCTATCTTTTTCTTCACCATTAAGTTTAATATCACCAGATAACTTTTCACAGTGGTAAAAATGTTGAATACTCTTTTCATCTTCGACCATACCAACATACCCAAGAACTATTACTTTTAAATTAAACTCTTCATATACTTCCCTAATAACTGTATCATATAAAGTTTCATTTGGTTCCTGACCACCACCTGGAAGAGAGTAATACTCAATATATTTTCCATCTTCTTTTTTTCTTCTTCTAAACATTAGTACAATATTATCATCATCAAATATAATAGCTCTTGCGCTAACTCTTTTTCCCATCTTATCACCTACGCTAATTATAACATAATAAAATAAAAAACAGATAAATAATTATCTGTTTGGAAAGTTATTGCCTGGAACGTTACCACATCTACCACATTCATTGTTTATAACTTGACATTCCTCTGAACAAGTATATTCAGGTGTGTATGTATGATTATAAATATGTTTATTTATTATATGAGTGTGAACTGGTATTACATGAGGCACTTCATGATAGAATTCTCTTTCTACACAATTTGTTACTCCTGGGTCCATAACTGGACACTCTCTTTTTGGCTCACAACATACTTTAGGTTCACAACACATATTTTGTCTTGGACAGCAATTTCTATTAAACATTGTATATCCCCCTTACCTACTTTATATTATGAGAGGGTTAAATGCTGGTGTATGTAATATGCCTTATTATAAAGCAAAATAACTTAGATTAACGTTCTTATTTGTGCAATTATTTCTTCTGGTATATTCACTATATTAGCGCTTGAGTCTCTAAAACTAATTACTACAAATTCATTGTTTTTAAGATTTTTGTATACTTCTTCATTTTTATTCTTGTCAAATACAGTATCATATATTTTATCTAGGTTAACATAAGTACTATGATCTATTACTTCTACTTCTTTATCATAGTATAAACATTCTAAAACGCTTGATAAAACTGTTACTAAATCTTTTGGACTAATATTAGATTTAATGTTTCTAACTTCTATTAACTTACTTTTTAAATAATTAATCCATAGGTATTTATCGCCTATCTCTGCTTGATATTTTGTATATTTATCATAGTCCCAAATAAACTTAAATTGTTTGTACATATTTTCATCAAAAAATCTTCTATTTTCACTTACAAAAGTAGTGACTTTCTTATGAGCAATATTTAAATCTGTTACATCAAATTTATTAAAGTTTAAGTGTATTCCGCATTTCTTTTCTTTTGATATTTCTATTGCACCATTAGAAAATTCAATTATTTCTAATAGTTGTGTATATATTCTATTAATTTCTTCGACTTTCATAGGATCTAAAACTATTTCAAATGAATAATCACCTAGAATAGTTCCATCTTTAACAAAATAACCATTGTCTCCTATTAAATCTTTTACCTTTAAAAGCATTTTTTTGATAAAAGAGTAACTATTTCTATCAAAGTTAACTGAAACTTCTATTTCAAGTCCTACTTGATTGTATTCAATAATACCTAGTTCTCTTTTATAGCCGTATGATGGTTTTATATCTAAAACAGCATCATATTTTTCTTCATAATTAATATCTTCCATTTTATTCCTTCTTTCTAAATAACGAATAGTATCTAGAAGAGCATTCATAAGTCTAGTATGTCTTAGTTTATTATTTTCTAAGTTACGATGTTGTCTGCTTATTTCGAGTTGAATAGTTTTAATATTTGTTTCCATATTAACTATTTTACACACAGTATTCCTACTACTTTTGAACCTCTTATCTATTCTAATTTTTTTAATTTTATCTTTATGTAATATTTCAATTATGTCTGTTATAAGTTGTTTGTCACCATTTACGTTTTTATAATCGTTGGTTCCTATTTCAATATCAAAAGTTCTAACTGCTTTAGAGCCATGTATATCTATTAAATATTCAATATTATTATCTTTTATATACTGTACAAGTTCTTTTTGATATATGTTATTTAAATTATAATTAGGATCAAAATTAAGTTCCTTATTAGTATAAATAACATGGACCTGGGAGAGCTCCTTAAGAAGTTTTACTATCGTTAAGGTGCCTGCATCTTTAGGCTTTCGCTTACCAGAGCGCATATGACTATATGCATGTGGCGCTGAAATCATTACATTTGAAGTTCCTGGAATTATTGAGTAATATTGTTTTACTACTTTAGCAGGATTACTATCACAATTTAACAAATATCTTTTTACTTTCTTCATATTTATTACCCCTTTTAAACAAAAAAACAATCTCATTACACTAGGATTGTTTTTATGTGATTGTACTATACTACTATATATTATACATAATTAATAATTAGTAATCAATATTATATATATTTTTGAAAATTAAGCAAGTGTTTTTTTGATTTTTTTTTAAAATTAAATTTCACTAAATAATGGAAGAAAACTTTAACTTATTATAAAATACTGGTTTGTCCTTTATTTATATAGATTTTAGCATGGTTTAATATTATTATAAATTGTTTATTTTCACTGCTAATTCTAGCGCCAATAGAACTATTTTTTCTTTTTCAGATAATTTCGCGTCGTTACCTAAACTTCTAGAATCCCATTTAACACTATCTAAATTATCAGCAGCATAAAAGAATTGAAAAAAATCTTTGGATCTAAATTTAGCAATTGCACTCATAGAAGCACATTCCATTTCAACACAAATGCATCCGTTTTCTTTTCTTTTTAATACTTTGTCTCTTGTTTCTCTATACGGAGCATCAGTAGTCCAAGTTTTACCTTCAACATAACTATAATTATGTTCTTTTAGTATTTCTTTAAATTCTTTCTTATATTTTGTATTTACTTCTATTTCATCACTAGCTTCTAAATAGTGATAACTAGTACCTTCATCTCTCATAGCACTAGTTGGTATAATAATTGCTAAGTCTTCTATTTCTCTACTTAAAACACCACAAGAACCAAACATAATTAGTTTTTCTAAGCCCATGGCTAATACTTCCTCATAACTGACAGTACAAGCTGGAGCTCCTACTCTTGACATGAAAAAAGCAATATCTACTCCTTTATAATTCAATTTATAAATAGGAACTTTACCATTAGCATTAGTTATTAATGCAATTTGCTTAGGATTATGTAATTCAACAATTTTATCAATTATTTTTTTTGAAAAACATGTTACACCAATCTTAGGAAAATCAGGTATAACATTTTCAACTTCATCTGGTTCAAAAGTAGATATCTTACATTTATCAAATTCATTTAATAGCATATCTTTTCAACTCCTATATTAAATATTATAACATATGATAAAATTAAAAGGTTTGTAAAAATTTACAAACCTTTATTTATTTTTAGATAATATATTATATTTTAAATATATTCATAAAATCACTGTATTCTTTATTTTGAATAGCAATCTTCATTTTTAAACCATACACATAAGTATAATTTATATCTTTAATTTCATTATTTATAGTTTTAATTTTAAAGTCATCTAACTGATATATTATATCTTGTTGTAATTTATTTAAATAATGTGATGTTGTTTTTATAAAATATATGTTAGTTATAACCAATAAAGGATACATAAATGCAAATAATGCCATAGTAATATGAAATATTATATAGTCAATGCTTGCTAAACTTTGCCATATATGGAAAGCTATAACAGAAGCAATTACTGATGGTATTATAATTAATATATGCTTTTTTAAAGTATACTTAATCATTGTATGTTTAAGTAAATTAGATATTATTAGAGTAACAAATGTAAGAGGTATTGATAGTAATAATATTTGACTAGTACTAAAATTAACATCAAAGAAATATAATACTTGCACTGCATATATATAAGTTAATATAGTAGCTTCTTCAAATATTGAAATTTTATCTAAGATACCATATATCTTAATAGATTCTTTTTTTAATTCAACAGTAAAACTATTTGAAACACTTTGATAACTCCAGTCACTAGATACTTCTTTTTGTAACTGTTCTAGTGATATATAATTTTTTTCATTATCTTTGTAAATCAAAGTATTAATATATGTTACTACTTTAATTTCAAATTCCTTTAAATTTAGATCATCTACTTTAAGAATATCTTTTTTATTCCATTTAATATAACTTATATCTTTTTCACTATATAATTTGTAATAATCTCTATCAATCAAATCGAGTAGCGTTACCCAAAAAAGTTTACTAGCATTACCATTATTATAACAATATAGAGCGAGTGCCGGTTCTATACTTTCTAATTTTATTTGATGTTGTTTATTCTTTTTAGGTCTAATATTTCTATAATAATTTATTAAAAACATTGTTAATAAATATAATAATATTAAAACTATGGGAATTATACTATCAATCATAATTACAACTCCTTAGAATGGCATTTTTAAATTACCACTTTTTAATTGTTTCATCATTACTTTCATTTGTTCAAATTGTTTTAGAAGTCTATTTACTTCTTCAACAGTTCTACCTGATCCTTTAGCTATTCTTTGTTTTCTTGTTGCTTTTAGACATTCAGGATGTCTTCTTTCATATGGTGTCATTGAAAGTATTATTGCTTCAACATGAGCCATATCTTTAGGATTAACTTTAACATCATTAAGTCCCATCTTTTTAGCTCCAGGTATCATCTTAATTAAGTTTTCAAGTGGCCCTAGTTTTCTTATTTGTTTTAATTGAGTTAAGAAATCTTCTAAATCAAATTTACCACTTTGCATTTTCTTAGCAGCTTCCATAGCTTCATCTTTATCAATTACAGATTCAGCTTTTTCAAGCATACTCATTATATCTCCCATACCAAGGATACGAGTAGCCATTCTTTCCGGATAGAATTCTTCAAGTCCATCCATCTTTTCACTAACACCTATAAACTTGATTGGAATATTTGTTAAATGTCTAATAGAAAGAGCTGCTCCTCCACGAGTATCACCATCTAGTTTAGTAAGTACCGCCCCTGTAAGAGGTAGTTTATCATTAAAGCCTGTTATTACATTAATAGCATCTTGACCTGTCATAGAGTCTATAACAAGTAAAATTTCATTAGGTTTAACTGCTTCGTTAATATTTTGAAGTTCTTCCATTAACTTTTCATCAATATGAAGACGTCCAGCTGTATCTATTAATACATAATTGAAACCATTTTCTTTGGCATATTTTAAGGCATTAGTAGCAATATCTACCGGATTATTTTGCCCCTCATCATATACTTCAATATTAAGTTCTTTACCTAATTGCTTTAACTGATCAATAGCAGCTGGTCTATAAATATCACAAGCGACAAGTAAAGGTTTCTTGTTATACTTCTTACGAAGTAATAAAGCAAGTTTACCTGCTGTTGTTGTTTTACCTGATCCTTGAAGACCCGCCATCATAAGGATACTAGGATTCCCCCCAGTATATAAATCAGCTTTCTCACCACCAAGAAGTTCTACTAATTCATCTTTTAGAATCTTTACAAAAACTTCACCTGGTTTTAAACTCTTAGTTACTTCTTCCCCTAGAGCTTTATCTTTAACTTTACTTATAAATTCTTTTACTACAACATAATTAACATCCGCTTCTAATAGAGCAAGTCTAATTTCACGTACTACATCACTGATATTGTCTTCAGTAATTTTTCCATACCCTTTAATCTTATCTACTGCGCTTTGTAATCTGTCACCTAAATTTTCAAACATGTTCTATCACCTACTTAATTATACCTAAAAACTGTTAAAAAATCTAGCGTATTATATATTTGTTTTAAATTAAAATAAAAGAAAACATATTATTTAGTTTTCTTTTATTATATATTTACCATAGTATACATTATTAGCACTACCTCTTAGTATAACTTCATCATCATATTTAATATAAAGTGTTCCACCTTTTAAATGAACTTCTACTTCACTATAATTTAAATAGCCATTAACAATTCCTGCGATAACGCTTGCGCACGCTCCAGTACCACAAGATAATGTTTCTCCGCATCCTCTTTCCCAAACTCTAACTTTAATGTTATTATTATCAATTATTTGAACAAATTCTACATTTGTTCTATCGGGGAAAAGTTCATAGTTTTCTATTTTTTTGCCGATATTATTTATATCTATTAAGTCTACATCTTGACAAAATATAACTGTATGAGGATTACCTAGAGATAAACAAGTTACATCATAGTCTATTTCGTCAATATAGATTTTCTCATTTATAAATATATCTTTATCACTTATAACAGGAATTAATTGTGGATTAAATATAGGTTTTCCCATATTAACGGTTATGTCTTTAATACAGTCATTTTCCATATTTATTTTAATCTTTTTTATTCCTGGTCTTGTTTCTATCTCTAAATGTTCTTTTTTAAGAATATTTTCATATACGTATCTTGCAACACATCTTATGCCGTTGCCACACATATATCCTTCACTACCATCAACATTATACATAACCATTTTAGCATCTGCTATTTTAGAAGGACATATTAATATTACACCATCAGAACCTATACCATAATTTCTATTGCACATACGAATTATTACTTCATTAAATTTTTTCATATCTCTAATATCATTTTTAAAGCAATCTATATATACATAATCATTTCCAGTACCTTCCATTTTAATAAACTCTATCATACTATCACCAATTAAGTATATTAAAAGAATTATAATTTATTAAACAAAATTCGATATTTTATACTTGTATTATTTTGGTTATATTAATTTAGTTAGTACTACTATATATAAATAAAAAGTAACAAATAGTTACTTTTTAATTTATTATTTTTCTTTATTTAATCTTTTATCTTTTTTTAAAGATTAGATTTTAAGATGGTTATAACTGGACGCAAACCGCGGTAGTCCGCATACCCTACGTGGTCGTAGCTCAAGTAACCGTTCCTATTCAAGATCCAAGCAAGGCTAGAATGGCCAGAGACGGATGTGGCTGTCCAATAACCACTGTTACTTGTATCATCTATGTTACATCCGTAACTAGTACATCCATTTGTATAATCAAATAACCAGTCATAATTACTTGCTCCAGGTGTATTTGCTGTTGGTGTTTGGTTATTACTATCTAAATAAAACCAGCTTGTATATGGTGCAGTTGATTCTACAAAACTACTATTGCCTGTTATTGTAGCAATCTCTGCTGCTGTTATAAGTCTTGCTTTATATGTACTATAATTTATAGTATATGTTGCTGTTCCATTACTTACACTATAACTATCACTTCTTGTTGGTACTCCAGCCCAAGAACTAGTATCAGATGCAAGCTGCGTCATGATATTTGTTGGACCGTTTACATTACTTCCAGTAGAGTTCCACACAACTAATGCTGTTGTATTATGATCTAATATTAAATTAATGGTTTCAGCAGAAACTCCGCCATCATTAAATGTATACCATTTCATACATCCTGTTTTCGTGCCCGTTGTACTTACTGCTTCTCCTGCTGTACATGTACTTCCAGTTACTGGATTAAAATATACTGCTGTTCCATTAGCATATGCGGTGTGTGCTGGTTCTACTTCATCACCATCCACTATTGTTACACTATCTGATGTTACTGTTTTTGTTGCTGTAAACTTTCCATTAGTAACACTTATTGCTACATTACAACTAGAGTCTACTGTTGCAGTGCCATTTGTTGGCAAATTTCCTTTTATATTTAAAGTTGGTGACACTGAACCATCGTTAAATGTATATGCCTCCGTTAATGTTTCGCCTTTTAGTTGTTGCAATTGACATGTATCTTCTATCGCACTTACTATATTATTTACTGTATTTTCAAATGCGCCTTTTCTACTTTGTTCAATTATTTTATTTACTGTTGGTATTGCTATTAAAGCTATTATTCCTAGTATTAAAATTACTGCTAGTAACTCTATTAATGTAAATCCACTTCTTCTCATATCTTACTCCTATATCTACCAATACTATGTTAGCATAAAAAAAAATCAATGTAAATTGTGAAGGAAAATAAATTTACGAAGATTTTACAAAAAAAGAAAACTTTTTATTTAAGTTTTCCTCCTTTAGCACCTTTTAATCCTTTTGATCCTTTTACTCCACCAAAATTAGCAAGTACATTAGTATCAAATGAATATGTTTTCTTACTTCTATTTTTGTAATCTCTTATAGCAATAGTGATTGCTTCATCAAGAAGTTCAGAATATTTCTTTCCTGATGGTTCCCATAAGTAGAATGCTAGTGAACCAGGAATTGTATTTGGTTCATTTATATATACTTTATTAGCTTTCTTATCAATTAAGAAATCTATTCTACAAATACCACCTAAATTAAGTACTTTAAATGCCTCTTTTGATATTTTTTGTACTTCATCAGTCATATCTTTTGTAAGTCTAGCTGGAACTATTCTAGAAGTTGATGCCATACCTTTGCTAGCGCCTGTTTTCTTACCATTACCAAGATATTTATCTTTGTAAGTTAAGAATTCATCAGCACTCATTACTTCTTCAAGAACTGAAGTTTGTTGATATTCATAATCTCCTAAAACACTACAGTTAACTTCAACTAAATTGTCTACCATTTTTTCAACTACTATTTTATTATCATAAGTGATTGCATCCATAATAGCATCATCTAAATCTTTAATGTCTTTTACTACAGTTATACCAACACTACTACCAAGTGTAGCTGGTTTAACGATAACTGGAAAACCTAATTTCTTAATTCTCTTAGTCATTTCTTCTGTTTCATTTAAGTATTCATTATCATAAAACCAAGTATATGGTACGATTGGTAAATTACATGATTCAAATACTTGTTTCATAACTACTTTATCTTGCCCAAGTGCAGATCCAAGTACTCTACTTCCTACATAAGGAACACCTACAGTATCTAAGTAACCTGCTAAAGTACCATCTTCTACATTTGCTCCATGTACTATTGGAAATACTACATCAAGTTCTGCAATGGTTCTCTTAAAGAATCCCATTGATTGTAAAAAGAAACTATTATCTTTCTTGTACATAGTTACTTTTGTTGCAAATCTTTTTAAATCATTAAAATCTTTATAGATATCTATATCCATAAGCATTTTTCCTGTATACCAAGTTCTATCTTTTGTTATGTATATAGGAATAACCTCATACTTATTTTCATCTATTGCGTTCATAGCTTGAACAGCTGAAATTATACTTATTTCATGTTCAACACTAACTCCCCCAAATATTACACCTAATTTTGTTTTCATTCTACCACTCCTTATTTTATTTCTGCGCCACCAAATATTGATACACAGTTTATGTATATTGTCTTTTTACTATCATCAAATTTTCTATCAATCTTGTTATCATTGCCACCAAAGACAGCAAATGAATTAACAACTACATTGTAGTCTTCTGGCATTACTAAGTCAACACCACCAAAGATACTGTTAGCATCAATTACAGCATCAGATTTAATTTTAATATCTCTTAAGTCTAGTTCTACACCACCAAATATTGCATTGGCAATACAACCTTTAAAATCATTATTTTTAACTCTTTCAGTAACACCACCAAAGACACCATTAAAGTTTAATCTACCATCTTTACCTTTAGTAGCGCAAGAAGCACTAATTTCACTTACTTTCTTATTCCAAGAAGCCTTATTAGCTATTATAGCAAAACCTAAAATAATAAGAACAACTGGCCAGAAATAGTTTTCTAAACTTGCAGTTATTATATCGAAATAATATAAAACATACCAAGCTCCAATAAAACCCATTATTGAATACCAAAAGCTAAATTTCTTATTTTTAATCATCATGTATATTGAAAATATGATCATTAACATTGGCCAAACTAAATCATACTCAATTTGAAAACCTAAATTCATTTCATTTATTAAAGCAATTAAGCCTATAAATATAATTAATATTCCTATAAACATTATTATTTTCTCCTACTTCTCATTAAATATATCAGGTAAATCATTTTCTAAAAGAACATAAGTTTCTTTACCTTTTAATTCTTGCATTAATTTAAATGCCACTTTAACATCATTAATTATATGGATGTTTTTTTCATTATAATTTTTACTCATTAGACCTTCATAAATTGGTTTAGTTTGTTCCTTACCTACTAGGATAACTTCATCGCATACTTCTGCAATATGCTGACCAAACTTCATATTTAATTCATATTCTCTTTCACCAAGTTCAATCATACCTGGTGTTACTATAATCTTCTTACCCGGCATAAGTCCTAAAACATCAACTGCCATTTTAGAACCAACTGGATTTGAATTATAAGCATCATCAATAATATTAATATCTAGGTATTTTTTAAGTTCTAATCTATGTTCAATAGATTTTACTTTTTTAACACCAAGTTTTAACTGCTCAATATTTATTCCTAAATATTTACCTAAAGCAATACCTGCTAAGATATTATAAACATTTGGTGTGCCAAGTAATTTAGTTTCAAATCTATACTTAGTTTTATCACCTTTAAAGATAACATCAAATGACATACCTTTATAAGTCATTTCAATATTTTCTGCTCTAACATCTACATCTTTATTATCTATACCTATCCATAAAATATTACATTTGTTTTTAAGTTTATAATTAATTTGTAATTCATCATCACCATTAAGTACACCGCATCCATCTTTTGGCAAACTTTCAATAAGTTCAAATTTACCATTTTGAATATTTTCTTGTGATCCAAAACTATCCATATGAGCAGTACCTATTTTAGTAAGTATTCCATATTTTGGATGAACAAAATCACATAATTCTTTAATTTCTCCTTGTTTAAAGGCACCCATTTCAGCTATAAAAATATTAGCAAATTTGTCCAAATGATTATTTATAGTAATCATTAAACCATTTGGTGTATTAAAATTCTTTGGGGATGGACAAGTATAGAACTTAATACTTAATATATCATTTAAAATGTTTTTGCTACTTGTTTTTCCATAACTACCTGTAATTCCTATAACATCTAAATTACTCATATTAGCAAGTTTATTTTTAGCTTTGCGCATATAGTAATTATAAACCTGTTTTTCTACTGGTTTATTTATAGTATTTGCTATTAATAGAACAATATAATTCAAATAAATAATTGTCCCTAAAATAATATACATAACCCATAGATTAGTTTCATCAACTATATACATCATTATAATAGCTGGAATAACATAAAGTAGTATTTCAGTTACTATTAATCTTTTAACCCTTTTAGTATATACGAGTGGTTTCTTAACTTGTTCTTTTTTTCTTCTGTCTAGTATTTCTAAAGAGCAAATCGTATAAAATACTACAAATAATACCATTAAAGCTCTAGTAGGTAAAAATAAACCTATTACAAATACTATAAAAAACATATCTATAGAAATAAATACTTTATAGATATTACCTAAAATCCAAGTAATATAGCGATTACCTTCGTTATACCAGTTTTGCTGTAACATATGAAGAGATTTATTACTTTTAATTATGTAATACATAAAACTAGATAAAATTGATACTATAAATAAAAATCTCATAAACTACCTACTTTCTAGGAAACTATTAATTACATTAATGGTTTGACCTAATCTTTCTAAATATGCATAATGACTACATCCTTCATAAACAACTACACCTGAACCTTTTATTAATTTTTCTAGTTCATAGGCATCTTCTAAAGGAACTGCTTCATCATATGTACCCCATACTATTAAAGTTGGACATTTAATTTTTTTAACATCTTCTGTTATATCAAGATTAACTGTATTAACTAATATTTTACGCATCATTTCTGAAGCATTACGATAATCAGTTGATCCAATATGTTTTTTAGCAAAATTTTCTAATTTATTCAAAACAGGTACTTTTTTTGCTGTCTTCAATAATTTTGTTTTTAAAGATAATTTTTCAATACCTTTTCTAAATGGACTACCAAATAAAATTAATTTTTTTACTTTATATTTACTAGCATAAAGTAAACTTATTTTTCCGCCAAATGAATGACCTATCAAAATAGGATTTTCTATCTTTAAACTATCAAGTAAACTTTTAATAGCTTCCATATAATCATTTAACATCCATGGATATGTTGGTTCAGTTGACTGACCATAACCTGGTAAATCAATAATTATAATATTAAAACTTTTTGAAAGAGGATTACCTAATGGTTGCATCATTTCAATATTTTGTCCCCATCCATGAAGTAAAACAACAGTGTCTTTTCCTGTTTCACCATAATTTATATAATTAATTTCTACATCATTAAACTTATATTTCAATTTTCTCACCTGCCCCAATTATACTATAAAAAGCCATATAAAACAATAAACTACTGTATATTAACTGTATATATACAAAATAAAAAAATAATATTTAATATTATTTTTTAGGTTCAACTTTTAACTTAACACCATCTACTGATAAAACTACAACTTTTGTATTTTTAATAATTGGTACATCAGCATATGCTGTCCATCTTTTTTTATTAACTCTAACTTCACCATATTGTTTTTTAGAAATAGACATTGTTACTATTCCTTTTTCACCAACTATTTTGTCAACAGAAGTTATTATAGATTTTGCTTTTAAAAATTCAATAGTTATATTTCTTAAAATCATCATAAGTAATGATCCTACAATTACAAATACCGTAAATTGTAAAGCAAAATTATCACTTGTGAAAGATACGATTAAAGAGGTAATAGCAGCTAGTGCATACCATATTGCCACAATATCTACTGTCATAAGTTCTAAAAAGATAAGTAAAACTATTATTATTCCCCATATTAAACTCATACAATCACCTATAAACATTATACTATAATTTGAAGATAATTCAATAAATTTTTAAGTATTCACTCTAATTTCACACAGTAAAGAGAACTATTCTTACATTCTTTGATAACTTTATTGCTATATTTATATTTTAATTCTTCTAAATTACTATATATAACTACACCATTTATTTTTATAGGATTATAAGAATACTTACTTGCTTCTGCATAATAACCTAAATTTTCTAATTTATTTATATAATATTTTCTTAAATCATCAATACTTTTATAAACATAAACCATACTAATTTTATCTTCATATACTGGATTAACATATGGATATATTAATAAAACTTTCATATTGCTAAAATAGTATTTAAAATTTTCAGTATTTAAATTATCTATTTGAATTAGAATTTGTTCATAACTACTTGTATCTGTTTCATTAAAAGAAAAAGCAGCTACTACTTCTTCTTTCTTTTGTCTCTCTGTTAAATATATTAATACAAAAGCCATTACTACTACTACTGCTACAACTATCATAAATATCATTACAAAAGTTGCAACTATTGTAAACAATCTTTTCATACAATTCACCACACACTATTATTCTTTACAAAAAGTGGCAAATATAAACAAAAAAAGAGTTATTTCTAACTCTTATAGTTTTCTTTTGCTATTTATAAATTTTTCATCATCTATTTCTTCAAAATTCATAAAATTCTTATCATATTCATTTATCATTTTTTTAATTTCTTCACTGTCGTTAATTACCTTTGCATCATCAAGTACTTTTTCATAGCTTCTAAAATATCCTAAATTAACAATATTAAAATAACGCATATTCTCATAACTGTCATCAGAATAGTCTCCTTCTGTTTCTTCAAGATAATATTTAGTAATTACTCTAGCATTTGTTAAATCTACTTCTTTAGAAAGTTTTGTTCTATTTATGCTTCTTCTTGATGTAATAATTTCTCCATCAACATCGTAAAAAGTAATTATTCTTCTTTTAATTCTTTTCCCGATGTTTTTAACGGAAAAGTATTTTAAATCATAAAAATCCTTAGTAATAAGTTCATAGTTATAGGTTTCATCAAATAACATATATTATCCTCCCAAGATTATTTCTTATAACTAATTTTATTATATCATATAAAACTAATAACCTTACATTATATTATTTTTAACATAATAAAAAGACTAAAATTTTTAGTCTTTTCTTAATTTATTTATTAATTTTACTATTTCATACCAAAATACTGATGCAAAAGCAATTGTAATAACTAATAATGCCTGAGTTAATGAAAGTGGTGCTAATTTAAGATATATATTAAGTGGAGAATATAAAATAACTCCTACTCCTAATATAGTTCCTACAATTATTGCTATCATTACTTTGTCTTTAATTAATTTTCCAAATGTTTTATAAACAAATTCATTATCAGAGCTATTTACTTGCACTAAGAATAAATTACCAATCATTATAATAACTAATCCCATTGATCTAGCTATTTCTGGTGATAAGGCATTATCTTTAAGAGCTAAATAGTATGTTATGAATGAAGCTGCAAACATAACTAAACCTTGAATAATACTCTTTATCAAAACTTTAAATGTTAATAGTTTAGCATTTGGATTACGTGGACATCTTTCCATTATATCTTCTTCAGCAGGTTGTCTTTCTAGTACTATTGAACATGTTGGATCAATTATTAATTCTAAAAGAACAACATGTAGTGGTAATAATAATAAACAATCTGGGCTTATTTTTAATAATGGTGCTAAAAGTGAGGCAAAAGCTATTGGTATATGTATTACAAATATATATCCTACTGCTTTTCTTATATTGTCATATATTCTTCTACCATCTTTTATAGTATCTACTATTGTAGAAAAGTTATCATCTAGTAATATTAAATCAGCAGCTTCTCTAGATACTTCTGAACCTCTTTTACCCATAGCGATACCAATATCGGCAAATTTAAGTGCTGGTGCATCATTAACACCGTCACCTGTCATGGCAACTATTTCACCATTTTGTTTAAATGCTTTTACAATACGCATTTTATGTTCTGGTATAACCCTAGAAAAAATGCTAACATCTTTTACTTTTTCTTGAAGTTCACTGTCGGACATTTCATTTAGCATATCGCCTGTTATAATGTGATCACAATTTTGCATACCAATTTTCTTAGCTATTGATGATGCCGTAATACCATTATCACCTGTTATCATAACAACTCTAATACCTGCTTTATTACATAGTGCTATATCTCTAGCTACTGTTTCTCTTGGAGGATCTATTAGTCCTACTAAGCCACATAGTTCAAGTTCATTTTCGGCTAGTGTTTCTGGAATATTATTTTTGTCTTCAAATATTCTTTTACCTACTGCTATAACTCTTAAACCAGCTTTAGACATCTCTAGTATTTCTGCGGTGGCATCAGCTTTTTCACTTTCAGTTAATTTGCATAGTTTTAAAATACTTTCTGAAGATCCTTTAGCTGCTAATATATACATATCATCATGATGCCAAGTATGTCCCATCATTTTTGTTTCGTTGGTAAAAGCATATTCTTTTAATTTTTCACCAGCAAATAAATGTTTTTTTGTTATATCTAAAGATTTGCAGTATTTAAGCATAGCTTTTTCCATAGGATCATATGTTTCTTCTTCACAACATAAACCCATTACTTCACATAAATCTTTCTCATCATCCTTTAAAGACCATACTTTTTCTACTGTCATTTCATTTTTTGTTATTGTGCCAGTTTTATCAACGCATAGTACTGATACTGCTCCTAAAGTTTCTACTGATGGAAGTTTTTTAACTAAAGAGTTTTTCTTTGCTAAACGCCATGCTCCCATTGATAAAAATACAGTAAGAACTACTGGAAATTCTTCTGGTATCATTGCCATAGCAAGTGTTATACCAGATAATATACTTTCAATTAATCTATCTTTTAAATTATGATCTGGAATATTAAAATAAGTTATAATTGCTACTACTACAAATAATACGCCTGCTAAAATTGCACAAGTTTTAACAAGTAAACCAGTTTGTTTTTGAAGTGGTGAATTTTCACCTTTTGCTGATGCTACATTAAGACCTATTTTACCATATTCTGTTTCACTACCTATTTTGTCGACTAGTACTGTAGCTGTTCCTTGTGTAACTAAAGTTCCAGCATAACAATAATCTTTTTTCCAGTAATCTGGCGTTGTATCTTCATGTACTCTTGGATGTTTCCATACACCTTCTGCTTCACCGGTAAGGGAAGATTCATCAACACATATACCACTACATTTTATTACAATGCCATCAGCAGGTATTTTAACACCTTCATAAATAAGCATTAAATCACCAGGTACTAAGTCTTCACTATTTATTTCAATCTTTTTACCATCTCTCATAACAGTTACTTTAGGAGCTGATAAATCTTTTAAAGCTTCAAGTGTTTTATCCGTTTTCCACTCCTGAATAACATCAATACTAATAATACCCACTACAAATACTAACATTATAATTCCGTCTCTTGGTTCGCCTAAAACAAAGTATATTATTGCTGCTATTAACAGTAATAAAAACATTGGCTCTAGTATTATATGAAATATTTTAATAAACATATTTTCTTTTGTTTCATGGACAAGTTCATTCTTGCCATATTTTTCTTGCAATTCTAGTGCTTGGTCGGATGTAAGACCCTTTAATTCATAATTTTCTTCTTTCATAATAACTCCTCATTCTAAACAAAAAACACCTGCAGAACATTTTTTTGTCCCACAGATGCTTGCATCCGTTGCCATAGGCCCGGTATCAAATATGATACCTGAATAATGTATAACGCATTTATTCTTTTAGTCTATTTACTAATCACAATATTATATGTAATCCAGTAAGATAATAATACCATATTTTAAAATTTTTTCAAGTGTTTTTACATTTTTTCGATATCTTTCATTCTAAAAACTTTGGCTTTTCCAACAAGTTCATTATTTTCCCAAGCTAAACAATTATATCCTGCTTGATTATTATTTTCATCTATTGTATATCTAGATGCTATGTCAGCTTCACATGTTTTATTCTTACAATTTAAACATGTTTTATTTTGCAAATATTTGATAATATAATCTCTTTCAACAGGTGTTAATGCTTTAGCAATAGCTTCATAAAATTGAGAAGAATCTGGAAGTACTTTCTCTATAAGCTTATCTAAACTTGTAGTATTTTGTCTTAGTTCATATTGTTCATTTGCTATCAAAATACTTATTTTAAGTAACTCATCCAAATTATTATATGGTTTTTCCATATAATCAACATCATATAACCAATCTAAATATTTTATTTTTCTAGCATTATCGGGTCTTCCATAAACTATTTTATTACGATTAATCCAATAACCAAATTCGACATTAGTTGTAAAAGCTGGCATTTTTTCTAATTCTCTTGGAACCCAAAATACTATAGTACTAGCTTCAGATAAAGCTTCTCTTTCCCATAAGGCTTGATCAGTGTAATCTTCCCTACCTTGTAATCCTTCATACTCTGGAACAAATATAACACCATCAAACCCAAGCTTTTTTAGTGTCTCTATAGCATCGTTTCTCCATGAAATAGTATCCTTATCCCTTGGTGTTGGACCTGCTAAGAATATTCCTTTTTTACCATGAATAACTTCTTGATTCGAATAATTAACTATAATTTTACTTTCCATAAATTCACCTACTTCAATATAATTGCAATCATATTGATAATTTCATTTTTCATTTGTAAATAATCTATATTAGCATGTTTATGATAAATTACTTCATGGCAGTACTGATCAATCATATTATATATGATATGAACTTTTTCATTAATATTAGTTTTAGAAAAACCATTTGCTACAAGAATATCAGCAATTTTTATAGTCAAATTTTCTTCGTCTTGATGAAAGATTTCAGAAGTATTTCTATCTGAATGACTCATTGCCAATAGCTCTTCATGAGCCTTTTTACTCATTTTATGTGTTTTAATATATTTATCAATTATATCACTGAATAATTGTTTTATATTTTCCTTATTGATATCGTTTTTTTCAAGAATATTTATCATTGGAAACATAATATCAGCTGAATACTTTCTTACTCCTTCAATAAAAATAGCATTTTTATCATCAAAGTACTGATATATTAATCCTGTTGAAACTCCAGCTTCTTTGGCTATATCAATAGAATTAACATTGTGATAGCCTTTTTCACATATAAGGTTAAAACCCTTTTCAATAATTCGCTGTTTTTTTTCAATGGAAGTCTTTTTTATAGGTTCTCTTATTGTTCCCATTATTTCACCTCATTAATAGATAAATATATTATAACATATTATCCTTTTTTAGAACAGTTGTTAGCATATGGACAGGCATGACACTTGTTTTCTTTTTTACTCTTTTTAAGTGAGTACACTATTAACACTATAATTAATACTAATATACATATTATAACTATATCTGCATAACTCATATAAATAAACTCCCTATTTGGAATATTAGAGTTCCTAGTATCCATGCTAAAATCATTTGAAAAGCAACTGCTTTTAGCATATATTTAACTGATCCTAATTCTTTACGCATAGCTCCAATTGCACCAAAACAAGGTGCTGAAAATAAATTAAATACCATGAAAGAATAAGCTGATAATGGTGTAAAAAATCCAAATGCTGAACCGTGATTGAAAAGAACGCTACTTGCATTTACTTCATCTGAAAAACCAGCAATTACAGCCATCGATGATACCACCTGTTCTTTAGCAACTAATCCTTGCATAGCTGAAACAGTAGCCGCCCAGCTATTAGTCCCAAGTAAAGGATAAAAAATCCAAGATATTTTCTTACCTATTGTTGCTAAAATAGACTCATCTATAGAAACGTTATAATGTAGATTAAAAGAGAATGAAAGGAGGAACCAAATTATAATAGAACATAGTAATATTATAGTTCCAGCACGTTTCACAAAAGCCATAATTTTATCTATAACATCCTTTAAAACATATTTTAAATCAGGTAGTTTATAATCAGGTAGTTCTGATACATAAGCAGATGCATTTCCTTTATAAATAAACTTTTTCATAATAAATGCACTTACCATAATTATTATAATAGCAAAGAAATATAAAGAAGCTGAAACAAGACCTGAATATTTATCAAAGAAATATCCACTAAATAAAGCAATTATTGGCAGTTTTGCCGAACAAGGAATAAAAGGTGTTAAGATAGAAGTCATTTTTCTTTCATTTTCATCTTCTAATATTCTTGTTGTCATTATTCCCGGAACCGAGCAACCACATCCTACTATAAAAGGAATTAAAGCTTTTCCCGATAATCCAATTTTTCTAAACATTCTATCAAGTAATAAGGAAATTCTACTCATATAACCACTTACCTCTAAAAGAGAAATAAGTAAGAAGAGAATAAATAACTGAGGAATAAAACCTATTACCGCACCTACTCCTGCTAGAATTCCATTTTTTATCAAACTTATAAGCCAGTTACTAACATTCAAACTAAATAATAATTCTTCTGTATATTTAGTTAAATTATCTATTAAGTGACTTAAAATTTCAGTTGTGTATGTTCCAACGACACCTACTGAAAAAAAGTATATTAAAAACATAATTATTATAAATATTGGTATAGCTAACCATTTATTTAAAAATATTTTATCGAGTTTATCAGTAATATTATCATAGTTCTTACGTTCATAACATTCCATAGTTATATTCTCAATAAATGTGTATCTTTCTGTTGCTATTTCTTCTTCTAAAGAAACATCATAATTTTTAGATAATTTTTTTGTGATCTTTTTTATCTTATCTGATAATGTTCCAATATTTTTATCTTCTTCCAAGACTTTAACTGCAAAAAATCTTTTATGATTATCAAAATTTACAGATAACTCCTTAATAACATTTTCAATATTTTCATTATATATTTTTATAAAATTTTTATTTGTTTGTTTATCAATTCCTTTAATCAATTCTTCAATACCACTTTCTTTATATGCTGATATTGAATAAACTGGAGTTTTAAGTAAACTTGATAACTTTTTGGTATCAATCTTTATATGCTTTTTTTCTAACAAATCTTCCATATTTAATGCAATTATTACTTTAGTATCTAATTCTAATAATTGTGTAGTTAAATATAAAGATCTTTCTAAGTTAGTAGCATCTAGTATGTTAATAATAACATCTGGTTTTTCATTTAAAATAAAATCACGTGAAACACATTCTTCTGAAGTGTATGGTGAAAGTGAATAAATTCCTGGCAAATCAACTAGTTCATAGTTAGTTCCTTTAATTATACCTATTTTTCTTTCAATTGTTACTCCCGGCCAGTTACCAATTTTTTGATTTAAACCAGTTAAGGCATTAAATAAAGTTGTTTTACCACAATTTTGATTTCCTACTAAAGCTATTTTCACTTAATCACCTCACATTTTATCTTACTTAATTCTTTTCTTCTAACACATAAGTCATAACCCCTTAAATAGATTCCAACAGGATCACCCATTGGTGAAATCTTCTTTATTTTTACAGTTACCCCTCTTGTTAAACCCATATCAAGTAAATGTCTTTTCATTTCTCTATCATTTATATCAATAGCTAGAATTTTGGCTTCTTCGCCTATTTTTAATTCATTCAAACTCATATATTACCTCTTTCCCAATATGAAACATATTTCATATTAATTTTATAAGAAATAAGATAAATAGTCAATAAAAATAATTAAATTAATAAAAAAACAGTAATATTATTACTGTTTATATATTATTAGATAATGATATAACACATCCATTTCTCTTAGGTGTTTTATCTGCCCTATAAGAATGATATTTGTTATTTTCACATACTGTGCACTCTTTTGATAAATGTATATTTTCTTTGTTTAAACCATACTCAATTAATAATTCTTTATTTAAATTTACTAAATCTAAATAATATTTTTGTTTGCCATCTTTTATTTTGCCTTCTAATAAGAAATCATTAATTAGTATTCCAAACTTCTCTTTAAATATGTTTAATACATCTTCTTCTATTTCGAAGTGGCAACCTTGTATACAGGGATTTATACATACTATTATATCAGATAGATTACTACCATATTCTAAAACCATTCTATCAATAGCTTTTATTATTATTTTATCAGCAGTACCTTTCCAGCCTGAATGAATGTTTCCTATCACTTCATTTACTGGATCATATAAAAATATACCTTGACAATCTGCTACTTTAATTAGTAGTGTAACTCCTTTTACATTAGTTAAAAGTCCATCTACATTATTAAACTTAACACTATTTACATCATCATTTTCCAAAACAACCTCAATATTTGAAGAATGGGTTTGATTTGCTTGATAGACTTTATTAATATCAATACTTAATAACTTAGATATATCACTAATTCTATCATTATTTTGGTCACTAAAATCATAAGGTTTACCCGTAAAAGCATTTTTAATATTAAGTTTATCTAAACATTCAAATGTTATAAAATCATTCACTCTAATCACTCCTAATTCAATTATATCATATGAAAAAATTAATATAATCATTTTGTTTAATCTAATTATCAATTTTGTCTTATCATGAATTGTAAATATAAACATAAATTATTATAGGTGATAAAGTGAATAACAATCAAAATATCCTTGGATATGAAACCTTTTGTGAAGAAGTAAAGGTGGCTTTTCCACCACAACATCAAGATGTACAACCAGGCATGGAATATTTAATGAATCCTAAACCGATTTTCGATGATCCAAATTATATAGGAACAAATAAATTACAGGATAAAGTTGCAATAATTACAGGTGGCGATAGTGGTATTGGAAGATCAGTCGCAATTTTTTTTGCTAAAGAAGGAGCCGATATAGTAATTGTTTATTATAATGAACATGTAGATGCTAATGAGACAAAAAACTATATAGAACAGTTAGGAAGAAGATGTCTTTTAATTGCTGGGGATTTACGTGATGAAAACTTTTGTAAAAAAGTTGTCCAAGATACAATATGTACTTTTGGACGCTTAGATATCTTAATAAACAATGCTGGTGTCCAATTTCAGCAATATTGCTTAGAAAATATTACAACTAAACAATTTGATGATACGTTTAAAATAAATGTTTATTCGTATTTCTATCTTACTAAAGCTGCTCTTCCATTTCTAAAAAATGGTGCTTCTATAATTAATACAACTTCTATTACAGCTTATCAAGGTTTTGATGAACTAATTGACTATTCAGCTACTAAAGGAGCTGTAGTAAGTTTTACCCGTGCTCTAGCTAGATCTTTAGTTGATAAAGGAATACGTGTTAATGCGGTTGCTCCTGGTCTTATATGGACACCTATTCAAGTATCTAGTTGGGATATATCAGTGATTCCAACATTTGGTTCTTTTACATTAATGAAAAGAGCTGGGCAACCTGTAGAAGTAGCACCAGCTTATGTATATCTAGCTTCTAATGATTCCTCTTATGTAACTGGTCAAGTAATTCATGTTGATGGCGGCGAAACAATGGTTTCTTAAAATTTATAAATTAAAAACTAGTAAATAATAATTACTAGTTTTTTTTGTTAAAATCATCTAAAAATGAATATTCTTCGCTATCTTTATGTCCACCTAAAATACAGTTTAAGTTGACATTTTCCATGGCCTTATAAATATTATTATCAACATTAGGATTTACTTTCTTCATGTTCTTTACAAGTTCTTTCATTTCTCTACGCTTGCTAGTTCCATCATTAATTAAAGAACAGCCTTCTGTAAATCTGCATGCACAATTTATAAAAGTTAAATCATTATGTTTTTTCCAAGCGATTATATCAGTCTCTTTAACTAAGCAAAGTGGTCTAATTAAATCTACACCTTCAAAATTATCACTATGAAGTTTTGGAAGCATTGTTTTAACTTCAGAACCATAGAACATAGATAGTAATGTTGTTTCTATAACATCATCAAAATGATGACCTAAAGCTATCTTATTACACCCTAATTCTTGAGCTTTAGAATATAAGTGCCCTCTTCGCATTCTTGCACATAAATAGCATGGGCTTTTTCCTTTATCATTTGCAACTACATCAAAGATATCAGTTTCAAACATCTCAATTGGTACATTTAAAGTCTTGGCATTATCAATTATGAACTGCTTATTATATTCATTATAGCCAGGATTCATAACAACATATCTTGCTTCAAAAGGAATATTACCATGAATGTTTAATTCTTGAATACACTTTGCTAGTAAAAAAGAATCTTTTCCCCCTGATATACAAACCATTATCTTGTCGCCTTCTTGGATAAGTTCATAATCCTTAATTGCTTTTACAACTTTGGCATATATACTTTTACGATAAGTAGTGATTATACTTCTTTCAATTTCTTTATATTTTTCCATTTGTCAACTCCTTGTAGGCTTTATCAAATTCATCTAGAAAATACTCTATCTCTTCTTTTTCAGTTAAATGAGCTAGACTAATTCTTAATGAAGAATTAGCTAAAGACTTATCTTTAGTAAGAGCATATACTAATTTCGATGGAGACTCGCTTGGACAGCAAGAAGTCTTAGTGGAAACATAAATATCTGATTCTTCTAATCTTTTAGCTAAGTCTAAACTTCTAACACCTTTAACACTTATATTAATTGTTGAAGGTATTGAATTTTCTGTATTATTTATATGAACTAGATCATATTTATTTAGTCCATCAATTAATATATCATGTAAAACTTTTATGTGTTTAATTCTTTCATCTTGATGCTTTAAAGCTTTTTCTAACGCTATATCTAAAGATATAATATTTGCAAGTTCTGGAGTCCCTGCTCTATAAACTGTTGTTGATTTTCCACCATTGATAATTGGTTTTAATTGAACATTTTTCTTTTTTATTAATAATCCAGTTCCGGTCATTCCAAAGAACTTATGTGGAGTTATTGTTATTAAATCCACATCACTAAAGTCAATACTTACTTTTCCTATAGCTTGCGAAGCATCAGTATGAAAATGACAATTAGGATGTTCTTTAACAATTTTGGCTATTTCTTCAATTGGTTGTCTTATGCCGATTTCACTATCAACTGAACACACACTAACTAGTATTGTATCTTCTCTTATCATTTTTTTTAATTCATCTATATTTACTAAGCCATTTGCAAGAACCGGTAATACATCTACATCAAAGCCTATTTCTT
This sequence comes from Bacillota bacterium, assembly GCA_023430885.1. GTDB lineage: Bacteria > Bacillota_I > Bacilli_A > RF39 > UBA660 > RGIG4266. The sequence continues at coordinate 9,071 of JAEYYH010000045.1, read as the reverse complement.
GCATAGCGGCAGCTGGTGCAATAATAGAATTGTGTTCTAACGTACTTACTATTATATGTTTACCATTACTTTTATATCTTTCACAGATACCTTTAACGGCTAGGTTGTTTGACTCGCTTGCTCCGCTTGTATATATTATTTCATTTGAATCTATATTTAAATTTTTTGCTATATTACTTGTAGCATCATCAATCATTTTTTTGGTTTCTAAGCCTAGTTTATGAATTGAGTTAGGATTAGCATAATATTTTTTAGTAATATCATAAAATAAATCTAAAACTTCTTCATCAACTGGACTATTTGCTGCATAGTCTAAATAAACCATTTTGACCTCCTATAAAATGTATATATTGTAACATAATAATTAATTGTTTATATATTTATTAATCAATTTTAATTATTGTATAAATGTAATTATCTTTCTATTCTAGAAATTAAATCCATTACATCATCTATTATCTCTAAGTTATCGTTCTTAATATCTTCTACCACACAAGTAGATAAATGACTTTTTAAAATACTATTACCAATACTTTTTAAAGATTTATTAACTGCTGCTATCTGAATTAAAACATCACTACAAAGTCTATCATCATCTAGCATTTGTTTTATCCCTCTTACTTGACCTTCAATTATACTTAATCTTCTTGAAAGCTGTTTCTTTTCTGCGTCTGTTCTATGCTTACTGTGCTGACAGTTTTTACATTTTTCGTTCATAAATAAAACCTCCAATGAGTACATTATACACCCCTATAGGGTCTTATAGATATATAAATTAAATTTTCTTTATTTAACACTAAAAAACTGCACTTTGTTTAAATGCAGTTTTTGACTTATTAATTTTTTTTATTTATTATTTTTTGAGACAAAATTACAATATACATGATAATAAAATATACATAATTTTGAACCACATAAACATAGCTATACTGAATACCTAAGTCTCCATCTAGTACATTATTAATAAAATTAGGATCAAAATAATATCTTAAATGAATTAAAAGAATTATGGTAGCTAAAATTATAGTTAATATATAATTTATTTTATTTGTCTTATGAAAAATATCGTTAAAACTAAACAAAAGCATTAGAAATAATATTGTTGGATATAATGCTATAAAAAGCACGCTATCTTCCATTGAACAATTAACTGAACTAAGACAACTTATTGAAATATATAAAATATATAATATTACTAGTGTTGAAAATACTATAAGTAACAGCAAAATAACATCATAAATAAATTTAAATTTCTTAATTCTTTTCATGTTATAAAACATAAATATTGTTAAAGCTAAGAAAAAATTAATTATATTTAACATATTAAACATTGAATTTAGGCCAATTTCTTCCGTTCTAAGCATAAAATTAAAAGAAACTATTACTACTAGAAGAACAAATATAAATTTTATTATTTCTTTTTTATTCATTCATTTCACCTACTTCTACAATGTCATTTAGTAAAATATTATCTCTATAATACTCATAATGTATTAACCCGATAACATTATATGCTACATTATCACTTACCTCTTTATTATAGTAATAAGAATTCCTTATCTGTTTATATATTTCATTTTCACAGTTTGTTATATTATCACTATAATTAAAATAGAATATAATATCTTCAATTACTTCCGGGTTATAATTATGTACTATTTTATATAGAGTTTGAGTAAAAGATAAGTTAACTGAAAAATTTTTATAATTTTTTCTACTTTCGTAAAATTCAACTATCTCCTTATATGTATAAGTTTTTTTGGATACATAGTATCTATCTTTTTCTATGTCCATTTTCTTTTCTAAATCTATGGCAAAACTTAAAATCTTTTTATATTCTTCATCAGAATATATACCTTGATCATTTTTTATTATATTTATATTTTGCTCTAAATCAGAAAATAATTTTTCATATTCTATACCTTCTAAATCACTAATATATGTTTTATTCATATAATATGTACTTTTTATATTAAAAAATATAAGTATTAAACTAATTATTATTATTGTTGTTATAGATATAATATTACAATATTTTTTTATCTTGTATCTAGTACTTTCTTTAGAGTAATTCATTGATTCGATAATATTTTTATTATTAGCAATCTCATCTTTATCTAATCTTCTACCTTTTAGTATCTCCAATATAGAAACTTCTAATATTCTTGATAGGTCATCAAGTAGCGATACATCAGGGCAACCAAGTCCTCTTTCCCATTTAGATACAGCTCTATCTGTTATTCCTAATTTGTCTGCTAATTCTTTTTGTGTTAATCCTTTTTCTTTTCTTAAAGTCGCAATTAATAAGCCAACTTTTTGATAATCCATAATACAACTCCTCCTATTATTTTCATTATATAGCCTAAAAACAGTAAAAGCAACAAACTAATCGTTGAGTTGCTTTTTTGCTTTATTATTGCGACCTAACGATGCTTAAAATTTATAACAAAAAAGACTACTATTTAGTAGTCAAGTTACATTCATTAAATTAAAAATCATCATTTTGAAAATCAATAAATTTATTTTTCTTTTTTTAAAATCATAAGTACATACTCTTGCATATTACCTATTGTATCTTTAGTTATAAATTTTCCATTTGTCTTAAATCCAACTTTTTCATAGCATCTTATTGCACCTATATTTTCTTTTAAAGGACACATAACAATTAAATTAGCATTTTTTTCTTTAAATAAATAATTTGCCATAAGTCTAACAGCCTTATTTCCAATACCTTTATTATGTAAATTTAATTCTCCTACAAAGATGTCCATCTCATAAGAGTTATTATTATCTAAATTATATAGTTCTTTATTTTCTTCATTAATCATTTGATATTGAATAATACCTACTGGATTGCTATCATACTCAATTATAAAAACTGGTACTTTAGCATCCACTAAAGTTCTTGGATAATACTTATTTACTATCTCTTCATAATTTAAAATTCTTTGTTCAAAATGAGAGTATATTTCTTCTTCTTTATACCACTTTTCTAATAGTCTATAATCATCCTCTATGCTAAATAATCTTCTTAAACTAACATTATTGTTATTTTGAGCATCTTCATTATAAGTTTTGCTTAATAATTCTTCACTTTTCATTTTTCACCTTTTAAAAGTCTTAATGTTTGTGTCTTTACTAATTCTAGTTGATATTTCTGGAAAAAGATTATAAATATTTTTCTCTAATTTTTGTTCTATTTCTTCTTTCAAATTTTTTGCTTCAATAATATGATACTGAGTATTTTTGTGAGCACCTTTACGTGTTATCAAATCTACTAATCTTTCTTCTAACATTAAAAATTCATTAGTACACATTAAATCACATAAATTTATTATTTTTTCATAAATAGAATAATTGTGATTCTTGATAAATTCTTTTCTAAATTCATATTTATAACTATTTGGATCAATATAACCACCCGCAACACAATCAATATCATTGTTTAAATAAGAATGTGTTAAGCATATGTTTGCATATTCTTCATCAATACCTAAGCTTAATAAATATTCATATCCTTGTATGTCATGTAAATCAAAAGGAAAACCATTTCTTTTGCCAATATCATGAATATAACCAAGTGTTTTAGCCTTATCACTATCTAGGTTTAATTCATGCGCAATACGTGAAGCAGCTTCGCCTACTACAAGTGAGTGTTCTATATAGCCACCATCACTTTTTTCTTTTGCTTGCATTAAAATTTTATATGCTTCATTACTATTTAACTTCATTTTTATCACATCCTATTTTTATAAATTACTTAATCATTAACTATTATATCTTTATATTTTTCATCAGATAATTTTACTTTAGCATAAGAACAAATAGGTAAAATTTTCTTATTCTTTTCTTTAGAATACTCTATAACTTTACTTAATAAATCCCACGCTATTCCTTGTCCTCTTAAAGCCTCACTTACATATGTATGATCTACTGTTATTATATCATTTTCTATAAAAGTTATTTCTGCTTCTGGGTTATTTATATCACCAATGTAAAAACCATTTTCTTTTTGTTTAATCATATTAAATCTCCTTTTTAATATATAACAAATTAAAGTTAATTAAAACAACTTTATTTCTCTGTATATACTATTTTCTTTATTATCAAATCGCCTTTGGTATATTCCAAATAAATGTCAGTATACCCTATTACGGTTTTTACTTCCGTTGCAATGCTTATATCTCCGTAATCATAATGAACTATAACCTGATTATTTGATACTTCCATTGACTGGTATATATTGTATGGACCTGCCCCGCCTTTACCCCAAAGATTTGACATAAATTTATCACCATCTTTTGTGATTAGCACAGTTTCACTATTAGAAGAATAGTATTCTCCTTCTTTAAGTTGAAAGTCTTTTTTTCCAAAATAACTTTCGACAAATTTTTCAATTTGATCATTGGTAGCTACTTCCCCGTTAATTAATAACTTATAAGCTACTATAGTAGCTATTTCATCATCTGTGAAAGAAGTGTATGTTTTCTCTTTAAAGAGAAAAGCAACTATTTTAATATAATCCTGAACATCTTGTTCATTTAATTCGTCCAAACTATTCATTTGTTTGTTGAACAAATATATTTTATCGTTGTTTTTATTTTCGTTGTCATTGCTATTTACTTTAGGTTCATTAAAATATTTAACTAAAGTAATAGTCCCCATTACCAATAGTATAACTGTTGGTATTAATAATAATGATATTAATGTTATTTTTGTTCTTTTTTTCATAAAACACCTTTCCTATTCTTATTTCAAGTATATCATATGTAGTTTAAAACAATACAAATTTTGTCAAAAATAATTAACAATAACATTATTTAATAAAAAAGAGGTTATTATAAACCTCTTTTAGAAAATCAAAATTGATATTACTTACAATAGCTTTCATTGTATTCCAATTGATCACTTATATAAACATCCTTATTTCCATTTTGTGTATCGCATTTTAATAATGAAAAATCTTCATTTTTGTAAAGTGTTATTTCTTTATTTGAATAATAATTTTTAGTAGCATCCCCATTTTCAACCTGATATTCAAGAAAATTTATAAGATCATCCATTGATATATAACTACTTTGAAGCATATTTTCAAAAGAATCACTATAACCCATACCCTTTTTCATAGATAAACACATGTAGCAGTCAGTATAGACATCATATTTATTTCCATTACTGTTTAAATATTGATAAAGGGCACTCATTTCTTCTCTTTGATCATCATCTACATGATAATAATTATACTCTATTTTTGTTGGATCAGTTATAACATTACAATCATCGTTACTCATATTAACTTTATCATAATTTATATAATATGTATTAAACGGAAAACCACTTTCTAAACCGTATTCATAGATTGTAATTTCATTTACAGAATCATAATAAATTGTTTTATTATTACAAGTTTTCTTTTCATATTTTTCTATTATTTTGTCTAATTCTTTTTGTAACGAATTCTTACTTCTAAAAGATTTAAAAGTTGCTGAAAACATGCAACATTCTTCTTTGAAAAATGATAGACGTGGAACTGTTAATGTTGTTGATAACTTTTTATTTGAATAACTTTTACTACCAAATGGTATAAACTTTATTCCTAGCATAATTAATATTAAACACGTAATTACAATAAGCCAAACTATTTTTTTCTTCATCACTGATTCTCCTTATATAAATAATGATGTCTAATTATAAATGATATAATTCTTATTTATTAAAATACTTTTCAATTAGGCTAACAACATCTAAATTTATAAAATAATTAGTATTATTTTTGATTTCATCGACAATTTCCTCAGCAGTTTTTATTGCTTGATCAAATTGTTCCTTGGTGATCTTGTTTTCTTTTAATGCATCTTCTAGTTCATCCATATCATCATATACAATTAAATCGTTTTGATTAGGATAATATAAAACATCTAGATATAAATCATCATAATAAGGTATTTTATCTTCTAAACCATTTTCACTGCTTATATCAAAATAGTAATCTATTATTTTTTTATCACTATCTATAAATACTCTTGCGTTATATAACTTGTCAGTTGAAGTATACTCAACAATATAATATCCATCATCTATATGAATAACGTCTTTATCAAATTGATGTAAAATAAATGGTGGATCTATTTTGTTAACTTTTTTTATACATAAATGATAATTGTAACTTTCTTTGTTTATTATAACTATTTCATAATCAGTTACTTCTCTCATATATGTCTTACTAACTAACTTTTTTCTCATATTATTTTTCCTTTTCAAATACATTTTTTTTAATATATTGATTTTATATCTATTTTAATTAATTTCAATTGTTGAATCAGATGGATATGTATAAGCAAAAGTTCCCAAACTAAATGGTAAAATTTTTGCTTTCTCGTTGCAAGTTACATTCTCACTACAAATAATTATCTTATAACCAAAACCTTTATATTCCGTATAAGCAAGTTTTTTTTCTTCTTTCATGTCTCCAGATTCCGTATAAGTAATGAAGTCGTTATAAACCGGTTCTTTTTTATAAGTAAAAGCTGGTTCGTCACCGTTTAAAGCCATATCATAATCAATTGTCGCCATTGCAACACCTATAAACATCATTAAAGCAATAACAATTGAAATACCAAATACTATTTTGCTAGTATATAGCTTTGTTTTTTCTTTTAGTAATTTGTTAATAAACTCAACTGATATATAAATAATGCCCAATATGAAAAAACCAAATACTCCCTCATTTACAAATATAACTTGTGTAAATATAACTAAAATCAAACTTAAAATGGTAAACATAAGTAACTTATAAAATACTTCTTTAATAAATAATTTCATTACAGTACCTCCTATGATAATTATATCACAGTTTGTCAATTATTGATTAAATGGTTAGGTATTGTAATAATCCTACTTTCACTTTTAATTAGTGTTAATAATTAATTGTTATGTCTAATATATCTATAGTAATAAAAAATATTATTAAATATTTTTAATAATACTTTCAATGTCTTTCCTAATTAATGGTTGCATATTTTCTTTATGCTTTGATAAATCTATATTTCTTAATTTTTCTTCAACTATATCATTTAATTCTGGTTTGTACATTAAGATTAAATTTAGTTTGCGTAAACAGTCTCTTACTGAAGTTCCTTTATCATCATCTAACTCTTTTAATATATTATCTATATTATTGTTTATTTTATTTTCCTTATCATATTTTGATAAGCTACATATTAATCTGAATCCACGAACTCTAATAAATGTTTTTTCACTATCTAACATTGTTAAAAGTTCATCAAAATAATCATACAATTCACTTGATTCAGTAGTAATGGTTTCAAGTTCTAAAAGTGCTTTATAAGCTTTGTTATTATCAGTACTATATAAATCATTAATAAGTTCTCTCATATCAATTCTTCTTTCTATACCTCTTAAAATTTTTTAATCATTTCTACCATTCTTGTATGATAACCTTGTTTATTATAAAATTCTAATGCTAAATTATTGTATCCAAAGACACCTATTAAGACATCTTCACAACCAGCTGCTCTTAAATGTTCTTCCATTGCTTGTAAAAGTTTGCTACCAGTTCCATTTGTTCTACTATTTTTAGAAACAATTAGTTCAGATATTCTTCCTCTTTTTGGTGCTTTAAAATCATATTCATAAGTCTCATCATTGTTAATAAGCCCTATTATCATACCAATTATTTGTTCATTTTCTTTAGCTAATAATATTAGTCCTTGATATTTATTTACCTCTTCTATTGTTTCATTAAAATATTTATCTCTACATTCTGGAGTAATAATATTATACTTTTCTTTGTCAATAGAAACAATATATTCTTGTAATTCGACTAATAGATCTTTAACTTCTTCTTCATACTTTGGTTCATATTCAATTATCATACAATCACCCTAAGGATATTATACTATAAATTTGATTTTGTTTAAAATTATATAGTATAGGAAGTGATTGAAAATAAAAAAAGCAAACTTTTGCTTACTTTCCTCTAATTTTTCGTAACTATTGCCTCAGAATATTTGATAAATGGTTCTAATGTTTTTACTCTAAAACTGTACTCATATTCTTCATTATTCATAAATCATCTTCTACAAAAAGTACAACATATTTTGTTAAAGTTTTATCAAATATGATTATTATAGCATCTAAAATAACATCTAAATTTTTCAAGACTCTATTTTATTCTTATATTACAATAAAATGAGAGTTTACGTTTTCCTCAGAAGCTGAATTGAAATGCTAATGCTAACATAAGTTAATGATAGTTAAAGTAAGCTGATGTTAATTAATGGTCTGAATACAACCTAATTACAGCATAAATTCAGTTGTATTCCATTATAAATATAAAAAGGACTTATACAAACATACTTTGCATAAGTCCTTTTTTTAACAATAAAATTACATCATTTTTATTTTGCTCATATCGTACTAATCGATCCAATGTAATTAAAATATTTGCTACATCTATTTGATATGATAACTTTGGAATTCTAATAACTATATCTAAAACATCTTCTTTTTTTAAATTAGTCTGATTAACACCATCATCAAATTTTAAATAATTTTTGTTTCTATCTAATAGATAAAATAAAAATTTACTGTCAATTACCTTTTTGTCTTTTACAAATAAAGAACAAACTCGCTGATTTAAAGTATATTTATTATCTTCTTCAATATAAAAACATTTTGCCAAAGTTTTTCCATTAGGTAAATCACTCATAACCATAGTTATACTATCTTTTTTTAAAGGTGACAATGATTTATTAGTTTTTTTGAATACATTTCCATTTGTTGAAATAAATTTTGAATTTACCAAAATATATTTGCCATCTTCATCAATAAATGACTCATGCCCTTTACCATTGATAAAATCACAGATATCGTTCAAAATATTTTTTTTGCCTTCACCAGCAAATAAAAGATGCAAAAGGCATTTTTTATATAACTTAAGGACCTCAATTTTTTTAGATTGAAGTTCTATTTTTTTATTTAATAGTTCTAGCATTCCTGAAATTTTATCCTGTTCTAATTTAGTTGTTAATGATAATTCATAAGAAGCA
>JAEYYH010000008.1 GCA_023430885.1 Bacillota bacterium | reverse complement strand
AACTGGACCTACGGGACCTACTGGACCAACTGGACCTATAGGTATCACTGGTTTGACTGGACCTACGGGACCAACCGGACCTACCGGACCTACTGGACCAACTGGACCTATAGGTATCACTGGTTTGACTGGACCTACGGGGCCTACCGGACCTACTGGGCCAACCGGACCTATAGGTATCACTGGTTTGACTGGACCTACTGGACCTACTGGGCCAACCGGAGCAGCTAGTACTGTTGCTGGACCTACGGGGCCTACTGGACCAGGACCTGGTATAACATCTTTCGGATATGTTTATAATACAACACCAAGTTTACTAGTACCAGCTGGCACTGCAATAACATTTAGTGCAAATGGGCCATTACAAGATATAGTTCATATTGTTGGTACTGCACCTGTAATAGTAGCGAATACCGGAACTTATCAAATTGATTATTCTGTATTAATTTCAGCAGGTTTAGCTACTAGTATTTCGTTAGCAATTAATGGTACTGTAGATCCATCAACAACTATAGGATCGATTGCAATAGCTAATCAAGTTTCAGGGACTGCCATGTTGTCATTAGCAGCTGGAGATAGCATAACATTAGTTAATAGTTCAGGAGTTGCATTAACTTTATTCACAACTGGCATTACTGCACAATTAAATATAATTCAGTTAAGCACTTAATATTAAAAGAATTTATGAGTCAATCATAAATTCTTTTATATTACTCAAACATGATAGAAAAATATTCATAGTATAGTATTAGGAGGTAATATGAAAAAGAAAAAATTAAAAATTTGCGTTTATACTATATGTAAAAATGAGGAACAGTTTGTCGAACGTTGGGTTAATTCTGCAAAAGATGCTGATATTCTTGTTGTTGGTGATACAGGCTCAACTGATAATTCAATTAAACAATTAAGAGAATTAGGTGTAGTTGTACACGAGATTGAAGTTAATCCATGGAGATTTGATGTGGCACGCAATAAAATTCTAGATTTGCTCCCACATGATATAGACGTTTGTGTATCATTAGATATGGATGAACTTTTGAATGAGGGATGGCGTCAAAAATTAGAAGCAAGTTGGGATGAAGATACTACTCGTATGAGTTATGTTTATAACTGGAATTTTGATGAGTACGGTAATCCAGCAACAACTTTTATAACGGATAAGATTCATAGTCGCAATTCATATAAATGGAGTCGCCCTGTTCATGAGGTATTAGAATACATTGGAGAGAAAAAAGAAAAAATATCTTTTGGTGATGGCGTTAGAATAGATCACCATGCTGATCCAACAAAATCTAGATTACAATATTTGGACTTATTAGAATTATCAGTTAAGGAAAATCCTAATGATGACAGAAATGTACATTATCTCGGCAGAGAATATATGTTTCGTGGAATGCTAGATAAATCTATTGAAACATTAAAAAAACATTTAGCGCTAGAATCTTCAACTTGGAAAGACGAAAGATGTGCTTCTATGAGATTTATTGGAAGATGTTATATAGGATTAAGTGATTACGAAGAAGCAAAAAAATGGTTAGATAAGGCTATTTTAGAAGCTCCATATCTAAGAGATCCATATGTAGAAAGAGCTTTACTTGCATATATTGAACAAGATTGGGATTCAATTGATAGAAATTGTAACGAAGCCTTAAAAATAAAAGAAAATAAAAAAACATATATCAACGAAACTTTTAGTTATGATCACACAATATATGATTTATTATCATTAAGTAGTTATTATAAAGGAAACTACGAAGATGCTTATACATATGTTAATGAAGCATTAAAGATTAGTCCTGAAGAAGAGAGACTAATTGAAAACAAAAAATTGATAGAAAATAAAAAAAGTTCAACTTAATGAACTTTTTTAAATGACTATTTATTTAACAATATTTTCTTTTGGGATTATATTAACTTTTTCAAAGAAAGAATCTAATGTTTTTTTTGAATCCTCCCTATTAACAGAAGCTAAATTTACTCCATCTAAAAAACCATCTACTATTTTTAAATTATAAATAATTGTAATTGAAAAATCTTTTATTTCTTCATAAAAAGAATATAAAGCTTCTTTCTGTTTATCTGATATCTCATCTGGCATTATAAATATTCCTGACTTACCATATTTTTTAGCATTCTTTGTTGCATTAAGAAACACAGCATGTCCAAGTCTTGAAATCAGAAATGCTGCAACTTCTGGACTATGTCTATTATTTAAAGCTTTAAACATTTCTACGTCTTTAAATTTTTGACTAATATATTCCATAAGGTAATCTATATGATTAAGATCACTAAATTTAATATCACCATACTTTTCAATTTGACCATCTCTTATATCTCTTTTGCTATCTTCATTACCATATATAACCGCAAATTTATTATTATCCATAAGTACCTCCCTATAAAATTATAGTAACAATATTATATCATATTATTATTAATCATATATAAAATTCAAATATTAAAATCAAGTTTAATTAACGATAATTTTAAATTTCATATATTATAATTAGGAGATGAATATATGAAAAAGAACAAAACAGCAATAGTTATTATCACTTATAACAATTTAGACTATACTATAAATTGTATAGAAAGTATTAAGAAATATACAAAGAAAAACACGTATGAAATTATTATCATTGATAATATGTCAACTGATGGAACAAGAGAATGGTTAAAAAACCAGAGTGATTTAAAGGTTATAATGAATGATTATAATTTGGGATTCCCAAAAGGTTGTAATCAGGGGATTGAAGTTGCAAATGCTGATTTTGATATTTTATTACTAAATAATGATACTATAGTAACTACTAATTGGCTAAATAATCTAAAAAAATGTTTATATAGTAGTAATGAAATTGGTGCTGTAGGTGCAGTTTCAAATCATGATGAAAATCTTCAAGGAGTTGATTTTGCTTATGATAATTTTGATACTATGCAAGAATTGGCAAAAAACAACAATATATCCAATAAAGATAAATGGGAAGAAAAAGCTTTTTTAATTGGTTTTTGCATATTAATTAAAAGAGAAGTTATTAATAAAGTGAAATGTTTAGATGAGTTTTTTTCGCCTGGTTACATTGATGACAATGATCTATCACTTAGAATTATAAAAGCTGGTTATAAGTTTATGTTATGTCATGATAGTTTTATACATCATTATTTAGGTTCGGCTTTCCGCAAAGATTTAAATAAATTTTATCCGATACTTTATAAAAATAGAGAATACTTTAAATTAAAATGGGGATTTGAGACTTTTGCTTTTGATGAAATAAAGCATGCTTCTCTTAGAATGCTTGAGGAAGATAAAGACAAAAATTTAAAAATTTTAGAATTAGAAAGTGGCATTGGGATCACAATATTAAAAATAAAGGACAGTTATAAAAAAGCTGAAATACATGGTATTGAGGAAAATATTAAAATGGCGGATATTGCAAAAAAATTTGCTGATGTTGATGTATCCAGTGTTGGTGTCTTCCCACAATCACTAAGTGAAAACTATTATGACTATATAATTATAGGTAGTATTCTAGAGCGTATAAGCAATCCTAACGAGTTTCTACAAAACATTAAAAAATATTTAAAAGATGGTGGGTATGTAATTGGAGAAACACATAACTTATCAAATTATAATATTATATTAGAGTTATTAAATGATAATTGGTACTTTTCTAAATATAACTTTCCAAAAACAAATACTAACTATTTTACAAAGAATGATATAGCAAATTTGTTTTATGTTAACAATTTTAAAAATCCTGCTTTTCTACACTGGTTTTCTTTACCAAATGAAGAAGAAATTAAAAAGATTAATGAGTTAGGTAAAATTGTTGGCGATGATAAAATTAGCTTATATAAAACACATTACTACTCTTTTAAATTTCAAAAATAGATTTATTAAAAGTAATAAAAAAAATTAACATAAAACAGTTAATTTTTTTATTTTAATATCTTACTTTTTTACATATCTTGTCCTGTAATTGATAGATATTGCATATTTCCAAAAGGCTTGAAAGAACCACTATCCCACATTAAATATGTTTCTATATTTCCTAATGTATCAGCTCCATACAAACCAATAACTCTATTTAATGCGTAAAGATCATAAACACCATTGCCATCTATATCCACTGGATAAAGGTTATTTAGATATAACACTTCACCATATGTTGGTTTTTTTATTTTGCCATTTTCATCATATAAGGTTGATAGATACTGTCTATCTTTATTACTTATATCTATAATAAATAATTTCTTAAGAGTGTTATTTACTACTTCTACACGATAATTATCTATATACTTAACCTGATAATGAAAACTATTATTAAATTTATCCATATCAAATAATAATTTTTCTCTATTGTTTACATAAGAATATAAATAATAGTATCCAAATCCACCACTACCACCTGACTGTATAGAAACAAAAATATCATCTAGTTTCCTATTAGTAAATGGTCCTAAAAATAAAGTGGGATTATATCCAACATTATTAGAAAAATTTATTTCCTTATGTATATTATTATATCCATCTATAATGATAACTTTTATATCAATCAAAAGTGGACTATTTAAATATCCTGATTTTTTAGCAACTAAATAAACAGTATCAACAATACCATCACCATTAACATCACCAGTTTTTTTATCAATAACAATTAAGTTTTCATCAGTTATTTCTTTTCTTATATTCACATAGATCACCTATTATATAATACGCTATTATATAAAATATAATTAACAATAAATATCTGATCTTATTTTAAGAAATTACTACCTTTTCTATTTCTAATAACTTCTTCTTTTTTTCTAGACCACCCGCATAACCAACTAGACTATTATTTTTGCCAATTACTCTGTGACAAGGAATTATTATAGGTATCGGGTTCTTATTATTTGCCATTCCTACAGCCCTAGAATAATTTCTATTTTCTACTTTTTCAGCCAATTCTTGATAGCTTATACATGTTCCATATTCTATTTTTATTAGTTCATTCCAAACTTTTATTTGAAAATCTGTACCACTTATTTTGATTGGTAAATCAAAATTTTTTCTATTTCCTATTAAATATTCATCTATTTGTTTCTTTATATTTTTTATTAAAATGGTCTCTTTTTTTATTCCGTTAATTTCATTACCAAATTTGATGCTAATTAAAAAATCGTTGTCAGTAATTATAGTTATATCACCAATTAATGTATTATAATTGTAAGAATATATCAATAAAATCACTCCTTATTTCTTTTTAATTAAAGAATTATATTCACATAATTATAACATTAATATTACTGATTTTCAATTATTGCTATTAATAATCTATTCTATAATATATCTAAACAATATACATAATTTGAGCGCAGTCAAATCGTTTTTTTATTTCTTCTCTAAAAAATATTTCTGCTGCATCTCTATACTCTTTTTTATACCAATATTTTCCCCTACCTCTTCCTGTCATTATGTTTTTATTATATAATTTTAATGCCTTTGGAAAAGCTTGATCATTAATAGCATTTTGTACATAGCTATATGTCATAAATATAATTTCAATTACTAATTCATTTTTAACTTTATCTAACAGTGTACTATTAAGTTTATCTAATAGTTCCAAATATAAAATTTGCCAGTTATCTATAAATATGACTGGGGCTATTAAAATTCCAATTTTATAACCAGCTTCTGACAATTTATTTATTGCTTCAATTCTCTTTTCTAAACTAGATGTTCCATATTCGACATTAGTTATTATCTCTTGAGGATTTAAACTCATTCTAACTATGGTTTTACCATTATGTTTTAAATTTAATATACTATCCACCATACTGAATTTAGTTGGAAAAGTAATATATCCTCTACCTTGTTTACCAAACCTTTCGATAGTTCTCTCTAAATTACCAGTTATTTGATTTTCTAAAATCAAATCACTATTACTTCCTATTTCAAAAGTGCATGGTTTTTCTGTTTGATGGGATTTCTTTATAAGGTTATCTAACATTTGCTCTACATTAACAAATAATCTTAAATACGAGCATTTATTATAGTTACAAACTAAATAGCAATACAAACACATAGCACTACACCCTGAAGAAGTATATGGAACTAAATAATCTGAACTCTTTTCATTTGGAACATATTTATGTGTTTTTCTTATACCAATTATTAAATATTTTTTCATTTCTACAAAATCAGCATTGGATCTTTTCTGTAATTCTTCAATTCTGTTATGGCTTTCAATTTCTATACATGGCACATCTTTATATCTATTCATTAATCTTTTACCTAGCTCATAGTTATAAATAGCAGGTTCATAATATATTCTTTTTGGTTTCATTTGTCCTCCATATATTATAGTTTGCTATTATATTTTGATTCTATTAAATATTTTTTATAAACTTACTATTTTTTAGTATATAAATTTAACTAAGTAGTAATTATAACTATACATTTTAATATTAATAGACATATAAACACACAACCTACATATAGACACATACCATATAACAGAGGTGATTACATGGATAATAATACAGAAAAAAGCAATTGTATATGCGAAGTTTTAAAATCAATTGACGAAATACAAAAAAAAGTTATTTGTAAAAACAAGCAAATTGAAGATTGCACATATTATGGAACAAGAAAAGAAAACCCTTATTCATATGATACAAGACCAATTATTCTTTATTGTGGAAATGGAAGTTATTTAGAAGTTAATATTGATGACTTAAGTGATGAAACAACTTATATATTTAGAGTTGAAAAAGTAGATGATTGCTGCGCAACTCTTAGGGCACTTCGAATAATAGATGATAATGAAGCAAATAATTATTCACTTGTTTCAACAAATAAGTTTATTACAGTGCAAACTAACTGTTTTTGTGCTATTAGATGTTTAAATGATATTAATATTAATGAAAACATTATAATTACAGAATATCAATTATATAAAAACAATATATTAATTGATAGTGGTTCTTTTCCTTTTGGGACACACTTTTTTGAAGCAATTGATTCAAATAATGAAGAATCTAATCCAAATTATAGAATCGAAATTAAATTTTATAACTTGCCAAATAGTTCAATCTTAAAACTTGTAAATGGTGTTGCAGTTAATAATCCACAGTTCATTATAAATAATTATGAACTAGTTAATAACAATGCTTATGCTTTATTAACTATTGATTTTACAGTTCAAACTGGATTAGTAGCAGCTGAATATATTAGTTTAGCATTGTTAGAAAATACTGAGCAACAAGGACTATTTACTTTTTCAATTGTAAATGATGATGGTTTGATTGTTGACTTTGCTTTTTTAATGACTGTAATAACTATATATCCATAAAAAAAGACATATTAGTCTTTTTTTTGATACCATTTTATGGTTTTTTTTAAACCTTCGCCAATGTCATAGACAGGTCGGTAATTTAATTTTTCATTGGCCTTTTTTATAGAAGCATTAGAATGCTTTATATCACCTTTGCGTTCATTTTTATATGTGATGTCCACTTTTAAATTTGTAATTTCACTAATCTTATCGTATAACTCTTTAATTGTAGTTCTACCACCATAAGCAATATTATATACATTACAACAACTACTACTATCTGCTAGACAAGCATTGATATTAGCATTTACAACATCTTCAACATATGTAAAATCTCTAGAATTAGTTCCGTCACCATTAATATAAGATTCCTTATTATTTAAAATATTATTTATAAATAACGGAATAACTGCTGAATATATAGAATTTGGATCTTGTTTAGGACCATAAACATTAAAGTATCTTAATCCTATAGTTTCTATACCATATAGCTTATTAAATAATACAGCATATAGTTCATCTACTTTTTTGTTTAATGCATATGGCGATAATGGATTGCCAATCTCATCTTCTACTTTTGGTAGTTTCTCTAAATCACCATATACCGATGAAGAAGATGCATATATAAATCTTTTAACCTTCTTTTGAACTGATGCATAGAGTATATTTAAAAATCCATTAATATTTATGTCATTACTAAGTAGTGGATTATCAATTGACCTTGGCACAGAGCCTAAAGCCGCTTGCTGTATCACATAATCCATATCATCACAAACTTTTAAACATAAATCATAATCTCTAATGTCTCCCAAAACAAACTCAAAATTATCATTATCCATAAACTCCATAATATTTTCTTTTTTACCAGTTATTAAATTATCAATCACTTTAACATAGCATCCTAAATCTAAAAGCTTTGCTACAATATTTGAACCTATAAAGCCAGCACCACCAGTTACTAAAATTTTTTGTCCTTTTAACTTACTATAATCCATATACATCATCTTCATTAGGATAAATATTTTTCAAATCCAATATTGTTCTAGAATTATCTAAAATATAATCATAATCTATATTGCTATGATCAACGCATATGACAACCAGATCATATTCATTTATATTATTTATATCAATACTTCTATATTTTTTATTTTTATGAATAAATTCTTCAATATTATTGTCATAATAATCAACAGTACTCTTTTTAGTATTTAAAATATCTAGTATTTTTAAACTTGGACTTTCTCTTAAATCATTTGTATCTTTTTTATATGTCATCCCGACAAGTAAAACTTTCGCATCTTTTACTCTAATGTTTTCATTTTTTAAGATATTCTTAATTTTCTTAACTATTTTTTTTGGTACGTTGTTGATAATTTTATCTGATGCATTTATAAGTTGTAAGTTAACATGTTTCTTTTTCATATCCCAAGTAAGATAAATTGGATCTATTGGTATGCAGTGACCACCAACTCCCGCTCCCGGATAAAATGCTTGAAATCCATATGGTTTAGTTTTTGCTGCTTCAATAACTTCCCAAATATTTATATCTAGTTTGTTACAAGCTTTAGCAAATTCAAATATTAATGCTATATTAACTAATCTATAAGTATTCTCTAGAATTTTGCTCATCTCAGCTACTGTCGAATTTGAAACGCTAACCACTTTAGCATCTAAAATACTTTTATAGAAATTGGTTACTATTTCAGTACTTTCATCATCACAGCCACCTACTACTCTATTAGTATTTATAACACTATATTCTTTATTAGATGGATCAATTCTTTCTGGTGAAAATGCTAAGTATAAATTATCGCCTACCTCATATCCCTTTTTAGAAAATATCTTTCTTATGTAGTCATTAGTTGTCCCAGGATATGTAGTACTTTCAATAACAACAACGCTATCTTCTTTTAAGTGTTTACTTACGTCTTTTACTGCACTATATAAACAAGATAAATCAGGTTTTCTTTTCTTATTTAGTGGTGTTGGAACACAAATTATGATAAAGTCTACTTCTTTTAGGAACTCAAAATCATCAGTTGGAATAAACATTTTATTATCTATAATTTCTTTAAGTAAGCTGTCTTTAACATCCGGAATATAATTTTTTTTATCTAGTAATTTATTTATTCTTTCTTTATTAATATCAAAACCATATACTCTATATCCTTTACTCGCAGCTAATACAGAAAGAGGTAATCCTACATAACCAAGACCTATAACACCTACTACAAGTTCTTTATTATTGATCTTTTTCTCTAATCTATTAATCATTTTTATTCTCTACCTCCTCTTCGAATAAATTATCTATAAGTTTTTCTACTTTATGCCCTAAATCTTTAACTGAAAAACGTTTAGAAGCTATCTGACAGTTTTGTTTATAGGTATCATATAAATCCTTTTTTGTTAATAACTCAGTAATTTTAGATGCAAATTCTTCACTATTGCTACTTGTAATAACACCACATGGTGATGTATCTAAAATTTCTCTAACCCCACCAACATCAGTTGCAACAAAAGGAATATTTAAAATGCAAGCTTCTGATATTGATAAACAAAATCCTTCAGATATAGATGATAAACAAAATAGTTTACCCTGCTTTATGATTGGATATGGATTGTCATAAAACCCTAACAATTTAATATTTTCATCCAGATGATTAACTGTTATATATTCTTTTAATTCATAATATAAAGTTCCTTCACCAATTATTAGAAGTGTAGCGTCTTTTACATCATTAACAACTATTCTCATAGCGTCAATTAGCAACTTATGATTTTTAACTTCCTTCAATCTTCCAACTGTTATTAGAAGATTTTCTGTTTTTGGAATAATAACATCTGTTTCTTCTAAAGATTTTTTCAAAATATCGTCAGGATCAACACTATTATAAATTTTAATTGCTTTATCTTTATGTTCTTTAAAAATATTTATAAAATCATCATATACAGAATCAGAAACCAAAACGACTTTATCATATTTATAAAATATTTCATTTTGCTTATCATATTGTTTTTTTAGTAATTCTCTTATTTGTATGTCTTCTATTTGTGTATAACCATAATATTTTATAGTCCCTCTTATCCAAACTATTTTTTTTATAGATGGAATATATGACGCGAATAAGGATGTAAGCCCTCTATTACAAGCTATTACACATTCATAATCATTTTTGAAATCTATTGCTATCTGATCAGGTTTCTTTAAATATTGATGCAATTTTATACGTGTATTTTCTTCTACATCAACAATAGGTGGAAGAAAAACCACTTCATTAGAAATCTCTATTTTCTTTGAACCTTTTTCCAGTTCTAATATAAATACATCATATTTATCTTTATCAAGATTATTTATTATATTAATAGTGCTTTTTGCTTCACCACCACCGCGTGTTAATGATCTAGTCACAAATAGTATTTTCTTTTTACTCATCTTGCTTGATCATCCTAAGATCAAATTCTTCTAATAATTTTTTCTTTTCTTCATCACTATTTATTGTTTCTTTTTTAAAAGATGTATTAAATCTTGATATTGTATTTTCACCATGGATAATTACAACAAAATTTTCACCTGGAATAAATTCATGTGGCTGATTGATAACCGAACTATGTCCATGTATTTCATAACGACAACCTTTTAAAAATTTATCAGTTTCATATATTAGTGTAAAAAATGGCGGTGATTTATAAAACCAAGTTCCTAAGTCGTTAGTGTTTACGTCATATATATATCCACTTTGTGCTATCAAAGCTTTTGTTTCTTTTTTGGGATTAAAATCTTTTAATTTTTGAATAAAATCTTTATGATACATATCATCAGAATCAATTCTAACTAGATAAAGAAATTTATAATCTTTTATTAAATCATTTATTTCATGATAGTAATGTTTTGTAAAAATAACATTATCTGGAAGTGGTGGATATTTCTTTAGCTCTTCATCTAAGAACTTCCCAATACCTTCATCGTAATTAATTAAATATGTGAAGTCCTGACATGTCTGGTTTCTAAAGCCATTTAATGTATATTTTGTAAAAACTTCAAGGCGATGACTAAGCCATTTTTTTATTTCTTCATCACTTTTGAAACTATCTGATTTTAATTTAGACCATACTATAATTTTTTTATCTTTATAGTCTTTACCATAATATTTTTGATATAAACCAATATGACTATCCATCCATGCTTTTAAGCATTCTAACATTTCTCTATATTCTTTAACACAATATCTTAAATCTTTTCTTTTGCTAATTAAACTTTTATCACTTTTTTTAACCGTGTTTTCTATTAAATTAATATCATTTTTTTCAAAAACACTTAGTATAATTTCAAGCAACCCATGCTTAGATATTTTACTTTTAGAACTAATATTATATAAACCTGTTATATTTTTTTCGATACATAAATCTATTACGTAAGCTAATTCTAAAGTAGTAATGCCACTCCAATATACATTGGTATAGCCCTCTACTGTCCCCTTTTGTCTCATTAGCCAGTCAAATAAACCTTTACCATCTTTTAGTTCAGGTCCTATAATAGAAGTTCTTATTGTTAAATCTTTGCTGTTAATTATTTCACCTAAATTTTTACTTATACCATAAATAGTTTCATCATCTTTTAATGAATCTTCACTGTAACCGCCTTTATCACCTTTGAAAACACAATCAGTGCTTAAATGTATAATTTTGCATTCTGAATCTTTATAATAGTTCTCCAACCACTTAGGTAAAAATGTATTTATGTAAGTTGTGTAAGCAATATTGTCATCGCTTTTATCATTAAGTATTCCTATAGCATTAATAATAATGTCAGGTTTTAATTCAGTTAAAATAGATTTAAATAAATTAATATTCACTATGTCACACATAATACTTTCTTTATTTATTCTATCTTTATGACATATGTTATGGACTTCATATTTTTTTGTTTCTTTTAGAAAAAGAGTAATCATATGCCCGGCCATTCCATTACCACCTAATACTAAAATTTTTTTCATAACCTCACCTCCTATATAAAGTTACCTTCGCGCAATCTTTTTTCAATTTCGTCTTCATTAAGTAAATTTGTTGAAGAATTATAAGATATGTAACCTAATTTTTGAAAGTCACTAAAATTGTTATATAGTTTTGAAAGTTCTTTTTTCATTGTTTCTGGTACAATTAAGTAATAGTTGTTATCTAATTTATAGGTATTATAAGATTCAATTAACGATATTAATTCTTCATGAATTTTTTCACCAGGTCTAATTCCAATATCTTTTATTTTGTAGTTTTTCTTACCATAGAATTTTGCTAAAACTGTTACTAAATCTTTTATACGTAGTGATGGCATACTCATAACTAATATTTCTCCACCCTTGCTTATAGTGGCGGCCTTAATTAAAAGACCTATTGTCTCATCAAGTGTTATAAAAAATCTTGTCATTTCTACATTGGTTAAAGTAACTTCATTTTTTTCTTTTAATTGATTGATAAATAGTGGAATAACACTGCCATTTGATCCCATTACATTACCTGCTCTAATGCATACAAATTTGGTATAAGCGCTTTTTTTATTGGCATTAATTAATAACTTTTCTTCCACTGCCTTAGTCATACCATAGATATTATATGGACTTACTGCCTTATCGCTAGAAACGCCTATCACCTTTTTAACTTTATTATTTATAGCTGCTTCTATAACATTTTCAGTACCTATAATATTGGTCTTAACCGTCTCATATGGATGATCTTCACAAATTGGTACATGCTTTAATGCTGACAAATGAAATACATAATCTACTCCATTCATGCTTTCGTTAAGCCTACTATAATCTCTAACATCACCAATTATAAATTTAATACGCCCGTCATTATATTCTCTTTGCATTGAAACTTGTAAAAATTCATTCCTAGAATATATTATTATTTGTTTAACATCACATCTAAGTAAATATTTTGTTAAACATTTGCCCCAACTACCGGTTCCGCCTGTTATGAAAATTATTTTGTTTTTGAACATTCTTTTCCTCCCGTCCTATAACAAAATATGTCGCTATTTTTTTTTAGTATGTGCTGGCAACTATTATTTTTGAAAATTGTAAAAGATAGAAGTTGTCATGTTTAAAATGCATGATATATACATAAAAATAAGAAGTTGTTGAATTTTTATAATTGTAATTCACTATTTTTTTTAAAATTGCAAATAAAAATACTAGAAATATATCTAGTATTTTTATATAGTTATTTATTTTTTAATTATTTTAATTGATGTATCAATTACTGATTTAAGTGTATCGTAAATACCTTGTGTAGCAAAAACAGTACTAAAGCAAGTTAATATTGCAATATAGTAAGTAGTATCTAAGGCTTTAAAATAGATAGCAACTGAGCATAGTAGTGAACTTAATATAGATACTAAAAGTTGCTGAATTGGGATCTTTTTATTTTCAATTTTAGTAAAACGTTTGATTACTATACCTAATATAAATGTTACTAATCCTGTTGCAAGCGCAATTATCTCCATAATATCCAAACTATTTACCCCCTTTCAAAAATTTTGCTATTGTTTCTAAAATCAAAAGCAAAATTTTTCTGATTTTGTTAGTAAATTTTTCCTTATTTTCAGAACTATTATCAGTAGGTACATCAGTTTGTCCATTGTCTTCTATAGGTTCAATATATTTTGGTATAAATTTTGTACAGCCTTCTACATTAGCAAACCATTTATTCGGTTCAACTTGATACCATGTATATGTCTCATCTTTAAATGTGGATAAGACATTATATATTCCAGGTTTAGCAAATCCAATAAAGGCTCCTTGAATACTTGAAATTGTTCTAACTCTTAATGTATTATCACCACAAATAACTTCAACTTGATCGACATCTTTATTTTCAGCTACTGGTGTAGGCACGGTTAAATAAGCATCACTTGGTAAGACCTGAAAGTTGATACCATTAGCATTAGAAATTGTTGTAAATTTATTATCTAAATAAAATCCATCTTCTGGTTTTATACTGTCAGGTAGTACCCACTCTAAAGAAGAGTTTTGTACCCAACCAGCTTGTAAAGATTTAGCTATTACTAAATCAATATGCGCGCCAACTCCCCCATCAGTACCCTTGTGGATTATAAATTCACCGCGATGGAATATTTTACCGATATATAAATTATTATTGATATCATTATCTGTGGGATGTGTTATAAGATATGTAATATAATGTGTTCCACAAGGCATTATTACTGGAGTAGTACTTTGAACAAAAATTTGATTTACCGTTACATTTCCAACACCATTAATTTTCACAACTTTCATCTCATCACATCCACAATAGATATCATCTACTACATCTATTGGATACGACTTTATTCCATTTGTAGAATGACTTTGACTATAATGAGAATATGTACCATCGTAGTTTTGTGAACAATAGAAATTCTTAAACGGTACTACCGAATAATTCTTTAGCATATTATCACCTCTTTCTTGATTAAAATATGCATTACTGTAATAATACTTTTTCTATAACTTTTATCTCATTCTAGTAATAAAATATGTTTGGACAATTTTTTAGTATGTGCTGGAAACTAATATTTCAAAAATTATAAAAAATAAAGTATTTATATAACGAAAAAACGTTATAGATACATAATTAATAAAAACTAACTATCACCATAATAGTTAGTTTTTATTTCTTAAAATAATATTTATATTATTCTTCTTTTAATATATCTAAATCATTTTCTATTTTAATTCTTTCTTTTTCTTTGTCATCAACTATTTGTTTTCGAAAAGAACAATTAAAAACTGTAAGAGTATTCTTATGGTGAGCAATTACAATAAAACTATCGCCATATATAATCTCATATGCCTTTTTAAATACAGAAGCATCGCCATGAATATTATGCCTATAACCGTTTGAAAAATCAAAACAGTCATATATTAATGTATAAAATGGAGGAGCTTTGTAAATCCATCTAGCTAATTCATCTGTTATAGCATCATATATATATCCATTTATAGCCAATAGCGCCCTTGTTGATTCTTTATGTTTATAATCATTTAATTTCTTTATAAAGTCTTTTTGATACATATCATCAGAGTCTATTCTTACAAAATAAAGTGTCTTATATAAAGGAAGTACCTTTTCAATATCAACATAATAATGATTTGTAAATATTATATTGTTTGGCAAAGGTGGATATTTTGACAACTCTTCTAAAACAAAAGGCTCTGCATATTTATCATAATTGATAAAGTAATAAAAATCCTGACTTGTTTGATTTTTAAAACTTTTTAATGTATAAGACATAAAAACTTTAATACGATGTTTTATCCATTCTTGTCTTTTTTCTTCTAAAACAGTCTCCGCTTTTATTTTAGACCATATAATTACTATTTTATCTTTTTGTCCAAAATAGCGTTGATAATATTTTGGATGTTCTTTCATCCAAACAAATAATTCATTTGCCATTTCAAAATAACTTTTAATTACATAATCATAATTTTTCTTTATTGTTACAAGACTTTTATCTGATTTTTTCCTTGTTTCTGGATAAATTTTAATATTTTTTTTATTGTATACTTTTTTTAAAATGCTTAACAGATCATATTTAGTAATCTTATCTTTTGGGACTATATTATATAATCCACTTAAATTATTTTCAATAATATAATCTATAAATTTTGCCAGTTCTAAAGTCGTCAGACCAGTCCACCATACATTTTGATAGCCATCAATAGCATCTTCTTGCTTCATAAACCAGTTAAATAATCCCATACCATCTTTTATATCTGGTCCAATAATAGAAGTTCTTATAGTTAAATCTTTATCATTGTCAAACTCTCCCATACCTTTTGTAATTCCATAAATACTTGTAGCATCTTTAATATCTAGTTCACTATAAGAACCTTTTTCACCATTAAATACGCAATCAGTACTTAAATGAATAATTTTAGTAGATGTTTCTTTATATTTATTTACTAAATACTGTGGAAAAAAAGAATTTATATAAGTGGCAAGCATAGGATTTTCATCGCATTTTTCATTAAGTATACCAATACAATTAATAACTATATCTGGTTCAATAATATTTACTTGTTCATTAAAGCTATTTAAATTTGTTATATCAACAAGCTGACTCTTTTTTCTAATTTTCTTTGTATGACAAAAATCATAGACTTCATATTTCATAAGCTCTAATAGATAGAGAGTTATCATATGTCCAGCCATACCATCAGCTCCGAGAACTAAAACCTTTTTCATTAATTATCTCCTTTGTAAGAAAATTATTCGTAATTCTTACTCTAGTATCAAAGTATGATTTATTTTTTTTTTAGTATGTGCTGGAAACTATTATAATTATATAAATTTTGATTTATGATTTGTTAAACATTATATATAATAATTCAAAATAAACATTTGTCACATATTTATATTACCAAAAACACTATAATTCATATAATATGATGTATATTTATATAATTAATAGAAAGGTGGTTTTACTATGACAACATATACAGTTGTAGCCGGTGACACTATGTGGAGAATTGCTACAAAATATAAAATTGGATTAAGTGAATTATTAAAAGCTAACCCGCAAATTAAAAACTCATCTTTGATAGTTCCTGGACAAATAATTAATATTCCTAGCGGTAGTACAAGTACTTCAACATATACAGTTGTAACAGGCGACACTTTGTGGGGTATAGCTGCAAAACAAGGAATTAGTTTAAGTGATCTAATGACAGCAAATCCGCAAATCACTAATTCTTCTCTCATTTTCCCAGGACAAAAGCTTACTCTTCCTAGTACGACTAGTACTCCAAGTATTCCAAGTGGCTCTACTGACATAACTTCTTTAGAAAATGAAGTGGTTCGTTTAGTTAATGTTGAAAGAGCAAAAGCAGGTGTTCCAGCAATCACTCAAAACAGCGAAGTAGGTCGCGTTGCTAGAGTTAAATCTGAAGACTTTGTAAAAAATAATTATTTTTCACATACATCACCTACTTATGGTTCTCCATTTGATATGCTTAAATCTTTTGGAATTACATTCACTGCTGCCGGAGAAAATATTGCAAGTGGTCAAAAAACTGCAGCTGATGTCATGAATTCTTGGATGAATTCTTCAGGACATAAAGCAAACATCTTAAATTCTACATATAATAAAATTGGTGTTGGGGTTGCAAAAGATAGTAACGGTAGCATATATTGGACTCAAATGTTTATAAGAAGTTAATATAGAAACTATATAAAAAAAATAAACTATAAATAAGTAAATAAACTTATACTGGTTTAGTTTTTTTATTTCTTTAACCTTTTACTAAAACTATGATACATTTATTATACTTCTGTTTTGTCAACAAAAAAAGGTTGACAGATATATTGTATTATGTTAAAGTTAATATGGAATTTAAAGAAAGGAGTGGGAATATGATTAGATTCAAAGTTTTTATTTTTGATATTGCAAATTATTTTAGTTTATATGGGCATCATAGGGATTCCCACTTGTTTTAATGTATTAAAAGATGAACTACTATTATTTGTAATAGTAGTTTTTATTTGTTAAGGAGTGTATGTATGAAAAAAGTAAAAGGTTTTAAAATTTTATGGAATTATTTAAAAGATGAAAAATTCAAACTATTTTTATATATTGTTCTTGTTATGGTAACTTATTTGCCAGCTTTACTTAGTGCCTTTTTTTGGGGACATGCCTTAGAGCTATTGATTAAAAAAGATATGTATGGATTTTTAATTAATTTATCTATTTGGGAAGGAATATATATTTTATTCTATTCCATTTTGCAACTGCCTCGAGATTATTTATATAATTATTTAGAAATTAAATTTACTAAGAGAGTAAGCAAGGATTTATATAAAAAATTGGACTGTCTTCCTGCAAAAGCTTTTGAAGACTTTGGCGTTGGTGAGTTTATAAACAGGATTTATACTGATCCAGATAGAGTAATGGAATTACTTGCAAAGTTAATTAAGATGATATGTAAGGCTTTAGTAGTAGTTTTAGTGTTAGTTATAGCATTTAAGATATCTTTAATACTTGGTATTGAAATAATTGTATTTGGATTCATAATGGGATTAATATCTTTTAAATTTTTTCCGAAAATCAAAAAATCGCAAGAAGCGATTAAGAAGGAATCAGATTTATATGTTAAAACTGCTACAGAGAATATAACTGGTATCCGTGAAATTAAATCACTTGGTATTAAGAAGAATATAGAGAAAAGAATATTTAATAATATTGATAATTTATTTATTAATACTAAGCAAATCAAAGGATATGAAGTTCTATACTATTGTTTAAATAATTTAACATATTTTATATTGCAATTTATTATTTTGTTTACGTGTGGATATTTATTTATCAAAGGTAATATTTCTTATAGTATTTTTATAATGATGGAAATGTATATATGGCGTATTGATGAAGTAGTAGAAAGTATTAGTGACTTTGGAGTAAGTTATAACAAGGTTACTGTTTCGTTAAATAGAATTGATGAAATAATTAATAATCGATTATACGAAGATGAAAAATTTGGTAATTTAAGTTTAAATAAAAATAAAGGTCTTATTAAATTTGAAGATGTTAAATTTAAATATTCAGAAGATGAAGAGTACACATTAAAGGGATTAAATTTAGATATTTGTTCTAATAAAAAAATTGCTGTTGTTGGTAGAAGTGGTAATGGCAAATCTACCATATTCAATTTACTTCTTAGATATTTTGATAGTAGTGAAGGAAGAATATTGATAGATAATGTTGATATTAAAGATTTAACAGAAGAATCATTAAGAAATAATATTTCTATAATTAGACAATCACCATTTTTATTTAATTTAACTATTTTTGATAATTTTAAATTAGTTAAAGAAGATGTCACTTTAGATGAAGTTAGAGAAGTTTGCAAGAAGGCATACATAGATGACTATGTAATGAGCCTTCCAAACGCTTATGAGACAGTTATAGGAGAAGGTGGTATCAATTTATCAGGTGGACAAAAGCAGCGTATAGCGATAGCTAGAACGCTTCTATTAGATACCAAAATAATTTTATTTGATGAAGCTACTAGCGCCCTAGATAACGAGTCGCAAGAGTACATAAAAAAAACAATCAATGATTTAGTTAAAGATCATACGATTATTATTGTAGCTCATAGACTTTCTACTATTGTAGATGCTGATATAATTAATGTTATTGATAATGGTAAACTGGTTGCGTCAGGCAGCCATAAAATACTATTAAAAGAATCTAAAATTTATAGTAGTCTATATAATTCAGAATCTTTAAATTCATAAAATAAAAAGTAAATATAGAAATTATATTTACTTTTTTTAATATTATTTTCTAGAAATTATATTGTTTAATCTGAATTTTAATCTATTAATAAAATAAAAATTATTAAATAGGTTAATATTTTTTCAAATATAGAAAAGTATTAATATCCATAGGATTTATTGCCATAAAAACCAAAATTATTATATGCATTTGTCTCATAAATGTTACACTTTTTACTGCAAGTATTATAATATTAGGTTTACATAATGTTTTGATTTTATAATACGGAATAACTTAAAGTGAAAGGATAAGATAAATATGTTTTATGGAAATTATAATTGTAACTACAATAATTGCTGTGATATTAGAGAAATTTTATATAAAATTGTTAAATTACAAAGAGAAGCTGTAGCGAGTGAATTGCCACAAGGATGTTGTAGAGATGTGCTTGGTGAAGAAAACAGATGTGATTCATTTAACACTCGCCCTGTAACTTTCTATACTTCTGAAAACCGTGAAATGGAATTCCCTGTTAGTAGATATGAAAGTGGTTGTAATAGAGAAGACAATGAATCTTGCGTATTCCGTGTAGAATGCGTTAATAACAATACTTGTCAGTGCCGTGTACTAGTAGAATGTGGTCGTAAATGTGGCCGTACCGAATATTGTGCTACTGATTCATTTGTTACTATAAGATTAGATGATATTGCATCATGTAGATGTTTACCTGACACATTTGTTGATTTATGTATTAAATAAATTCAAAAAAATTTGGGACAAGTTTTCAAAGTAACAAAAATTTCAATGTAATAATACAGGTATATTAATAATTATATAAATAATATTCTCCAACAAAAGAAAACTATTAACTTAGTTTTCTTTTTATTGACAGTTAAAAAGAAGACTATATTTTATATATAACTATATAGCCTTCTTGTAAATTGAATTATGTTCTTCTAATTTGTAAACTTCATAAAATATCTATAATCTGTTTCATCAATAACACTAAATCCTAATTTAATGTATAAATTAAAAGCCACCTTGTTTGCTTTGTACATCCACAAATAAACTATATTATTTTCTTTTAAAATACCTTTAATTATGGAAGTACCTATACCTTTATGTCTGTAATCACTATCAATATAAATTTCATCTAATAATGAGCCATCTAAATAATTTTCAACTAATAAACAGCCAACTATTTTATTATCTATAACAATCACTTTATAATTATCAATTTTTTTAGAAACATTATCTTTTACATATTTATTTATTTAATAAATCTCTTTGTTTGATAAATCATCTGCATATTCTAATATATTATTTATTTTGTATTGTATAAGCAAATCTATATCTTTGTCTTTAGCAAGTTTTAATTCATATTCCATAAACTACCTCCTAAGTCAATATTTAGTTGATTTATTATAAAACAATGGTACAACTTTTATAGTCCAATTCCCTTTATGCTTATCAAATTTATTAACTACATTTAGTTCAATGTAAGTATAATTTTAATCCTCTTTTAATTCAACATTATCAAATTTTATTTTCTTACTTGATATATTTGTATTTTCTATTTTAGTCTGTTCTCCCTTATGTATTATAAGTTTATTTTCTTTTTCGATGATCTCACAATCCAATATTATATAATAGTCATTATTTGAATAAACAACGACCTTATTATTGTCTATAACTCGATATCTTTTTAAATTACTTAAATAGTTAGAAGTTTTAAACCCTAATAATAATATTACTATTATAATTATAACAGGAATTACTTTCAAACAATTAATTATACTTTCTTTAATAAGTTCTTTTGCACTTTTTTCATATTTAAAATACATCTTTTTTGTAGCAAGAACTAATACTTTTTCTATTATTGATAATAGAATAAAACTTATTAAACCAATTATGAAATTTAGATTCTTATTAAATAAAAAGATTATAAAAATGTTTGATAAAAAAAACACCGAAATATTAATTATTTTACCTTTTCTATTTTCCAATAATTGCCACCAACAAATTAAATTTGATATAAAAAGCAAAAGAAAAATAAATGATAAAAATATATTATAGAGAAAACCTATATCATTATATCTATACAAGCCTATATCTATTTCAAAGTAATCGAAATAAAAAATACTTGTTATATATTCTGTAAATTTTAAAACATATGATATTGCTAAACTTAGGGCAGTAATTATTGCAATAATCCAAGTACAGTTTTCCTTTATAAATACAATTAATTTGTTATCTTCTTGTTTCATTTTATCTTTTTTATTATTCTTTTCATGTTTTATCATAACCACAACTCCTTTTAAATCATATATTAAATTTTATATTTTTTTATTATACCATGAAAAATAGATAACAGCTAAAATTGTTATAAAAATAATAAGATAAATGTAAGACCTAGGCTTATTAAAATAAAATTAAAACCCTTTAAAATAAGGGTTATTTTATGTTGATAGAATGGTTTATTTAAATTTCAATTTTTTAACTTTTTGCGCTTCTGGATAGTTTTCAAGTGTTTCTTTTAATACTTGCTTTTCTTCATCATTTCTATACATCAAAGGTAATCTAATAGGTCCAACATCCATACCTAAAATATTCATAGCCTCTTTAATTGCTATCGGATTAGGATTATCTTTTGGGAAAAGCTCGCGAATTAGTGGAATATAATACTCTTGCATTTTTGTTGTTTGATCATATGTTAGAAGGTGTGTTTCTTCTGGCAATATGTTTGCCATTACCGATATAACACCTTTGCCACCTAAACTCATTATAGCAGCAACTTGATCATCATTTCCTGAGTATACACTTAAGTTGGTATTTTTTATTATTTCTTTTATTAAGTCCAAGTTACCACTTGCTTCTTTTGTTCCTACTATATTTGGAACTTCATCTAATTTTTGATAAGTTCCTAACTCAATAGTCATACCTGTTCTACTAGGAACATTATATAATAAAATAGGAGTATCACAAACTTCATTTGCAATTGTTGTATAATGAGCTATTAGCCCATTCTGTGAAGTTTTATTATAATATGGTGTTACTAAAAGTAACCCATCCACTCCTAATTCTATTACTTTTTTTGATAAAAATATACAATGATTAGTATCATTACTTCCAGTTCCAGCTATTAATGGTATTCTACCATTTATACATTCTGTAGCTATATCCACTACTTTTAAATGCTCTTTATCTGTCAAAGTAGATGCCTCACCTGTTGTCCCCGTTATAATTATAGCATCCGTCTTATTTTGTATTTGAAACTCTATTAATTCTCTTAATTTTTTATAATTAACAGAACCATCAAGATTAAATGGTGTTACCATAGCTACACCAGATCCCATAAATATTGTTTCCTTTTCTTTCATATTAACCTCTCTTAATAATAAGTAATACAACTATATGCATAAACAAATAAATATAGTTGTATTGCTCCAATATAAAATATGCAAAATTATAATTATGTCTACTGTTGCTAGATAAAAAATTATGTAATGCAAATTTTCTCTATAAATATCAGTTTTCTGTCATTATTGTATCATCGCAAAAAAAATCAACTTTACAGTTGATTTGTTATCATAAACTCGAAAAAGTTCGAGGAAAATTCATATTGGTGGAGCAGATTGACCCATAAATGAACTCACAAGTTCTTTCTCACTTGGTATATTTAGTTTATAAGTCTTCTCTTGTGTTGTAAATACTATCATAACTGTATCATTATCATATAAATATATTCTATATACAAATACATCAATTAGCATTTTCCTATATCTTTCATCGTTCACATTGCCTTTTTTTAATTCTTTAAGGAAGAACTTTATTTGAGAAGCCGTTACTTTGAAATTATTTGCTTCTTCAAAAGCAAGTTCTTTTTTTAACTCTCCGTCTAATATATCAAGTTTTCCTATTTCATCAAAGATTGATTTTCTCACACTTTCAATATCACATAGTTTTAGACTATCTAATAAGTTGGCTCTCTGCTTATTGTTATCTTTTATTGCTTTATTTAATCTATTGACTTCGGAATTGTCTTTTGTCATATCAATATAATCAACAACCTTTTTAGCAATTACATCTATATTTTCGGTAGTTAATATTTCTCTAGCCTTCGTTATGACAAAATCTTCAATGAATTGTTTATTCACTCTTTCTTTATTGCAATTTCCTTCTTTTGAGTTCTTACAAGCATAATAATTATATAATTTACCAGTTTTTGAAGTGCCTGAATAACCTGTCATCATACTTTCGCAATAACCACAGAATAGTTTTGTAGTTAATATATAATCACTTTTAGCCCTTGCTCTCGCTGGAGCATTTTTTCTTTTACTTATCATTTCTTGTACTCCGTAAAACAATTTATCGTCAATAATTCTAGGTATATTATTTGATGTCACTACACCCTTAAAAGTATATATACCTATGTATTTTTCGTTTGTTAATATTCTTCTAATACTGTTCTTATTAAACTCATTTTTTCTTGATGTTTTTAATCCATATAGGTTTAAGTATCTGATTATATCTGCCATTGTTGATTTATCTCTATACATCTCAAATATTTTCTTAACTATTGGAGCAGTTTGCTCATCAATTATTATCTCTCTCTTTTCATTTGATTTTAAGCCCAATGGTAAAGAGTAGCCCCCAATAGACAGTCCCTTTTTTGCGTTTGTTTCCAAACCGTCTTTTATGTTTTTTGATAGATTGAGAGAATAATATTCAGCAAACCCTTCTAATACTGCCTCTATTAGTACTCCTTGTGGGTCATCAGATATATTTTCTGTTGCTGATAATACTTTGACATTGTTCTTCTTTAATTTATTTTTATTCATTGCACTATCATATCTATTTCTTGCAAATCTATCAATCTTGTAAATTATGACATAATTGAAAAAACCTTTCTTACTATCTTCAATCATTTTTTGAAAACTTTCTCTATTATCATTTTTTCCAGTCTTTGCTTTATCTACATATTCTCCCACAATATTAAAACCATTTTTCTTCGCATATTCAGTGCAATGTGCTATTTGAGTTTCTATAGATTGCTCATTTTGACTATGAGAACTATATCTAGCATATATTACTGCATTATACATAAAAATCATCCTTTTTTTCTTCCACCTGAAAATTAGATTTAACAATAAACTCATCATTCATTTCATTAAATAACTTCACAGTAACATTTTGTGCATTAAACATAGCAAACTTAAACTCCTTATCTACGTCATTCTTTTTTATACCAAAAACATAAGGGTCGGTGTTTTTTACCATAAGCCTTGAAGATAAATGCCTATAACAATCTGACAATGCTGTAGTTATATCATATATAAAATCTTTGCTTTCAAGCATTCTGTTTAATAAATAAACCTTATTGCATAATATACCAAATGAATTAACTTCTTTTTCTGTATTATAAAACGAGTTAAGATTACTTATTGCTTTATCAGTCAAACCCAAACTCTCATTTATAACCTTATTATTTGTTTCTAGGCTCTCAAAATTGGTCAAACCTAGCAAATAATCTGCAGAAACGCTTAAAGCCTCACAAATGGCTTTTAAAGTGCTATAATCGGGGCTTCTATTGTCATTCTCATAATAATTTACTTCAACCCTATTTCTTCCTATTTCTCCTGCCAATTTATCTTGCGTCATTCCTTTGTTAGTCCTAATGTACTCAATTCTTTTTCCTAGAGTAGAACTATCATTTGGTTTTACTTTTTTTGTTACCTTTTTCATATCAATTCTCCTATCTGTTATAAATGTGTTACGTTTAAAAGTTTTGCTTTCATTTCTATTGTTTTTTTGTTTTCTCTTATGATATATTTAACTTGCCGATAGTTACATTATAAATCTAAATGTAACATAAAGCAATATAAAAAGCGAAAATAAATCAAATAGGAGGTAAAAATGTCAAAGTTAGAACGTAATGTCAATGAAGATTTAATAAGAAAAGAAAAATTAGAGTACTATAAGAATTGGCGAAAAAACAATAAAGATAAGGTTAGGAAACACAATCAAACTTATTGGCAAAAAAGAGTTCAAAAAAAATTATCAGAACAAAGTAAATAAAACAGTTCAATCATAGAAAGGAGCGATAATTGTGAATATACCACTAATAACAGATGACCAGTTAGATAAGATATGTCAAACCATTTTAGTAAGTGATATTTTAAACTATATTGACAAAAATCGCTCTGAATATGAAAAGTATCTTATTGAGGAAGCAAAAGGAAGTGATGACAATGCCAATATTCAGGAAGGAACACCAAAAGAACTTCCTAGTGATTGATAAAGTCTTCCTATACGACAAGAGATTAAGCAATAGTGCTAAAGGACTTTTAACAATAATGTTAAGCATGGCAGATGATTGGAAGTTTAATCAACCACATTTAATGTCATTGTCAAAAGGAAGGAAAACAAGTTTAAAAACTGATATAGAGGAATTAAGAAAGTGTGGCTACTTAAAAACAAAAAAAATAAAAGATGAAAAAGGTTATTTCCAACATATTTACTATGTTGATGAAGGAGGTTGTATAAATGAAACATCTATCTAATTACAACGAAATAAAACCATATATAGAAAACCTGCACATGGAAACACTAGACATAGTAGAACTGCTTTTAGAAAATCAATCAGAAATAAATAATAATATAATAAGTAATAATAAACTAAATATAAATATACTAAAAGATTTATTGGTTATTATAGAGGGATTTTTTAATAGTAAAAAAATCGTCCTTCTCTTATGTCATTCAGAAGAAGAAAATGAAGCATTAAAAATCATTGCTTATTATTTTGCTAAATACTTTCTCACACTTAAAAGAAACCATCCGTTTTTAAAGATGGAAAAAATTGAGGAATTAGTAGACTTTATTGTTAATGTTGAAATGGAAGACAGTATTCATCATTTTAATTGCACGTTTTCTGATTTTTACTTAATGATTGATAAGCATTTCATAACCAAGTATAAAAACTGCAATTATAATATTTTTCACTTTCTATCTAACGGAGTATTGGTCAACAGATTTTATGAAACTTGTTATTAGGAGGGATGAAAATGAATGAAAATGTAGAGGATTTAACAAAATTAAGTTCAAAACAATATAAAGCCATACAACTTACATTGTCAGGAAAAAGCACTGATGAAATAGCCAAAGAATTAAAACTTAATTCTAATACTATTTATAGGTGGAAAGGCAGTCCATTATATAAAGAAGAACTCAAAGCAAAACAAAACGAACTGTTAGAAAACTCTTTTAATAAAATTAAAAACCTCTCAATTTCATCTTTAGATTTATTAGAAGACCTAATTGTTAATTCAAACAGTGAAAATATTAAGTTAAAAGCCTCAATGTATGTTATTGATAAAATGTTTATTATAAATCAAGATGACATCTTAGAGCGTTTAGATGAGATAGAAGCATTAGTAAAGGAAAGGAATAAATCATGAGAAAGTTAGAGAGAAGATTAAGTGAAGTAGAGGAAAAGTTGATATCAAATCATTTCTACATTTCAAAATCTATTTTTATAGACACTAGAAAAGAGGTACCAAATTATGAATATGATGAAAAGTTCTTTGATAGTGTAGAAGACGTTTTATATTATATTTTTATTGAAAACAAACATCTATTAAATCCAAAAATAGATATAAAAGAATATTTCATATTAGTTGATAATATAACAATGCTTGATGATGAACCTGATGAGGGAGTTGGTTGGAAAATACATAGTAAATAAAAAAAGATAGCCCATTTGCTATCTTTCAAACTATAAATCTACTTTAACTTCGTTATTTATTTGTTTTAACATCTTCACAAATCTTTCATTCGGAACTATCAAGCCAAAAGACAATATTTTTATTTCATCGCTTTCTCGGCTTTTGTAATTGATAATTAAGAAATACTTGTTTTTTTCTTAACCTTTTGTCCTATTCCAGTCATTGCACCCAAAAATCCTAATCCAAAGAAACTTCCAACCAATGCCACACCTACAACACTCTTATTTTGCATTTCAACTTCTTTTTTGCAAGCATTTCTGCATTAACTATTTAGTCTAGCAATATATTAAATGTTTTTGCTTTATCGGCAACAATACTAGTTTTTCATCGTCTACAATTAAACTGCACTATTAACCATGACGCAAATATTCTAATCCTTCAACATAAGTAACCAACGGTAATTTAATTGTCTTAACGCCTTTGTATCGTTTACATGGGCTTTATTTCTTCTAGTTTTATAGATAATAAACACAATACAGATTTATTTAACTCATTTATATATAATTATGTTAGGTGGTACTTAATATGAAGGAATTAGTTTTTGATAATAATATTTACAATACAATTAGAAAGAATATAAAAAGTACAGGAAGCAAAGAAATATAATTTATGCTCAACTTGCTGAAACGGTAAACTTATCATAAGATTTTATTAGGCAAAGTGAAAATGAAAAAACAGCAATAAACTTCTCCGTAGAAACTTTCTATAAAATATCACTTGCTTTAGATGTTAGTTTAGATAATTTAATACAATAAAAAGATTAGTAAATAAACTAATCTTTTATTATCTATATTTTTTCATTATCTCAATATTTAATGTTACATGTACAATGAACACTGTATCTTTATTATTCTATGTTTTTGAGCATTTCAACAACTTTACAAACGTCATCATCATCTGCCATACTTACTAAGTAAGCAAATAAGTTTTTAGTAATATTAAATTTGTAATTATATTTTTTTAATTTGTTGGTTATATCTAATAATTTTTCGCCATCAATAGTATGGTTCATAAATTTTTCAATTATATAACTATATACTCCAAACGACTGCTTATCAAAACCGGCAGTAGCATAATAATACGGGTCTTCTGTAATAATGAAGTACGAATTCTTTTGTTCTTCCATTGTTGCAAAAATCTTAAAAATATCTCTATCATATTCGTTTATAGCATTCATATTAGCTATTCCCAATATATTAGCACTAGAAACTGGAATTACTTGTTGTTGTTCAAAGAGTTTCTCAACAATAGCACAAGTATTGTCAAACAAGTCATCATAATTTATAAGCGGTTCAACAACTCCATCAGTTAATTCGTTAATATCTAAAGATTTCTTTTTCATTAGTTCATCATATACAGAGCTCGTAACAAACACACTTTTATCCTCTGTAACGACATCGTTTAATCCAAGCTTAGAAAGCAATATAAGTGAACTAATATGTATAATTTTCTTTGTGGGGTTAATCAATTCATTCTTTGCTAGGTTAAATATTTTTGAATTCATTAACTCTACATCTTTAAAATATTTATGTAAATCATATATATTAAACCAGACAAAATCAATTTTTTCTCCGTTTCTGATTCTATCCAATTCCTTTTTTCTTTCTAAATAACCTGTTTCTTTTAGTAAAATATCTACTAATTCTTTTCCATCGGCATTAACAGGTGTCTTAATTATTTTTCCAAACTTCATTTTTTCAATATTTGCAAAAAATATTCTAGAAGTTAAAAGAAATAATAGATTGTCAAACTGAATGTTTTCCGGGTTATTTTCAACAATTCGAAAATTCAAACTATCGTATATTTTTTTCAATTCGTCGTTATAATCTTCTTTCAATATATACGGTTCATTATTTTGATAAAAGTAGCGGTTTTTAGTGAGCTCATATTTATCACGAACAGTTAGTAATTTATAAGAAATTTGAGATATTAGAGTATATTGTTCTTTACTATTGCTTATTGAATATATATCGTTATATTTTTTTAATATATAATCGAATATGTCATCATAATATTTTGTCATCAATTCTTTATCATCAAATATCAAAGCATACAGCATTATAAATCGTTCTTCATCTTTGACACCATCTTCAACGACACTAATTAGAATGCTTCTAATGGAATCATCTTCTATTTCTATTGAAATTGAAACTAACAAATATAAAAATCCAATTATAAATTTTTGCTCTGACAATTTGTTTTTCAATTCATCAAATCTGTATAAAACCTCTGTTATTAAAGCTTTCACATTATCATCTACAAAATTATATGTGTTAATATAACACGTGATAGCGTAATACTTAAATTGTATATCATCATATTTATTTCTTATTTCATTATCAAAATAAATAAAATTGTCTAATAAAACCAATTTATTTTTTACAAGAATCTCATTGTAAGCATTGGAAACAAATTTCTTTACTAAGTAGTCACTTAGTTCTGTCATCTTCATTTTATTAAGAATCAATATTAACCATTCATAAGAGTTTGTACTGCTAAATATTTTTCCTAACCTATCCCAATTTAAAATCATTGTAGATTCTATTTTATCAAGATTATTAAGTGCCTTTTTAAAATCCGTGTAGTTTATTTGTTTATTTTCGTAGTTAATACATAACTTTAAAAAATCTGATAAATATATATTCTTTTCTAATATATTTAAATCAATTTTTTGGCCTGCCCAAAAATTCACTAATAATATTCCATATTTTAAATTATCAACGTTTATAGATTCAAAGTCTGTTGAGGAATTAAGAATTTCTTCTAACTGTTTAGAATAAGAAATAAACTCCTTATCTTCCCTTAAGGAACTAGCACCAACTAGAATTAAATGAAGTACTTTATCTCCATTCTTTCCTTTCATGGCTTTACTTATTTGTTCAATAAAATCTTTTAAATTCACTTTACTATTACTATCATTTATCTTGCTCATAAAAATTGTATTATCACTTAACTTATTTTTTTTAATAAAATCTGAGCACTCGTCACTTAATTCTTTAACTTCTTTTTCTGATAATTCTTTCCTGCTTGACAACAACTGATACCCTACAACTACAGTCTCATTTAAAGAAATAACTGTATTTTCTTCTAGTATATTCTCATACTTCATTATATTTTCTTTTAATGCGCAGATTATTTGATAAGCAACTCCCGAATCGATAAATGTTTCATCAGAGATAAACTTTAAAGCAACAAAATGATTATTTAATAGCATTAAAATAAATTGAAAATAAAACAATTGCAATACGCTCATTTCACCTTTATTTAAAATTTTTTTAATATGTTTTAACGTTTTTCTCTCAATAAAATTACACTGTAGGAAATCTTCATTTCTATTTAAGTTCTGAATGTATAATTGTTCCAAAATGTCTTTTAGAATTTTATTACTATAATTCTTTTTAATCATTTTATCCGAATAAAGATACTTATCAAATATATTTAATTGCTCCTCAAAAATAGTAGATTCGCAAACTTCAAATAGCAAGTCATAATTAAAGTGTTTCCCTTTTTTTATTTCTCTCTTAGCCTTCTTTAAATTATATTCATCTTTCTTTGCTATAAAATAAAGGTATTGTAAGAAGTTTAAACGTTCTCGTTGTTTATCGGTTAATTTTTGGTTACAGCACTCTTTCATTCTCTCGAAAGCTTTAGATAATCTTTTTGTGTGAACTAAAACCTCTATAACATTTATTTTATAGTCCATATCGCTCTCAGCATAATAGCTTTCTAGTTCTTGAAATGTTTTTGAATAATAGACCCTCATACTTTTTTTCATGCGATAACTCCTCTCACAAGTTAATAATAAATTCAAATCTTCTATTTAATTCTTCGTTATCAGAACTTAACGGTGTTTTATTTTTAAATGCATATATAAATTTCTTTAAAAACTCATATTTTGCAGGTTCTAATCTACCACTTAAATAACTATCAAATAAGCTGAACATTCTAGAAAAGGAATCGATGATTGACTTTATAAGTAAGCAATCCTTTCTTTTCCACAAATCTGTATTATATATAAAATCAACAATATAACTCATAGCCAAAGCATTCTTAAACGTAATCATTATAAATTCTTGATATTTTTCTGATAAATAACCTAAGTCTATATCTGAGCCACTTTCGTGGGCTTCAAACAAGTCGTGTATATTTTCAAAAATTCTTTTATAATACTGCTCAGAAAAACTTACCTTACACTTTTCAACCAAAAAATCTAATTCCGTAACCTGAGAAAAGCCATATTCATTTATATATTTAAAATACTCCATTCCGAAAATATTAACTCCATATTCTATTAGTTTAATAGTAAAAGCTTCATCCATAACATTTTCTTTAAAAGCTAAATAAACATATTCTGCATAAATTCTTTTTTTATCTTCATGGTTAATATACTTATTTTCCTTATTGAATGCTATATACGGTAATAATTCAGTCATATTTTGAGTAATTATTTCTTCTTTTTTTCTTTTTCGTTTTATAAATTCCTTCTTGTTCATATAAAAATGAAAGCTTTTCATATCTCCTGAAGGCTCTTTTTTTATAAGTGTTTGAATTTCCTTAATTGTAACTGCAACAATCTTTTCTTTCCCCTTTTTAAAATCGTATATAGGCTGAAGTATTAACCTAGTTTGAAATGATATACTACCAACTATTACAATTGAAGATATTATTAAAAATGTTATATCGTTAAACTTAATCATTAAAATTGATATTAAAAAAACAGAATATATGGGTGCAAGAAGCCAATACCACCTGTATCTTCTCAAAGATATTAAAGAAACACCGCACGTCCTATCAGTAACCATATTACTAATTATTGAAAAAACTGCTAGCATTATTGTAGCTAACGCAAATAACCCACCAAGTATTATTGGAATATAGTCATACTTTGATAACTCCAAGATTTCACAAGGCTGTACGAAATTTAACATATAAAAATTTTCCATAATTATACTCCCTCACTACTTATAATTATACCTCAAAATAAGCTTTTTGTAACTGCAAAAAAAAAGGCAATTATTTTCCTTTTCTTATATCTATTAAAACTGCGAAACCTCCTGCAAAATATACAAAAGAGTTCGCGTAAGGTTCATTTGGTGGAGCTGAGGGGGATCGAACCCCTGTCCAAAACTACCTACTCATAAATATCTACAAGTTTATTTAGTTAATTATATTCCTAGAAAAGATTGATAACTAACAATCACTTCTCTAGTGAGCCTATAAAATTCATTATTACTCCTAGGCGCCATAATAATATATCCTACTGTATCGAGCCCCTTAAAATCCCCGTAGGAGAAGAATTATAAGAAGCAGCCTGCTATTCTATCTTTAGATTAAGCGAAAGCTAATTGATTTCTGTTTCCAGTTATTTTTTGTTTGCACGTAAGGAGTGCCTTCCACTTGCAACTTATGCCTTAGTAATCCTGTCGAAACCAAAGCAGCCCCATAAGAAATACACCACCATTATATTCTAAAATACTGGTGGTGTCAATTTATTTTAAGCATATCTGCCTATATTATAATAGGATGATTATCTTAATTTATACTCTTTTTCTAAATTTCTTTTAATATCTTTCTCTTTAATACTTTCTCTTTTATCGTATGTTTTTTTACCTTTACCTAAACCTAATAAAATTTTTGCTTTATTTCTTTTGAAATATAGTTTAAGAGGTACTAAAGTAAGTCCTTGCAAATCTAATTTATCACGAAGTTTAAGTATTTCTTTTTTATGAAGCAATAACTTACGTGTTCTTGTTTCTTCATGATTAAATATATTACCTTCTTTATAATGACTTATATGCATATTAAGCAAAAATACTTCACCATTTCTAATAATTGCATAACTATCTTTTAAATTAGCTTTACCATCTTTAATTGATTTTATTTCTGTGCCTGTAAGAACAATACCAGATTCTGTTTCTTCTAAAATCTCATAATCAAATCTTACTTTTCTATTGCTTATTTCCATAATATCCCTCTATTCAATAAAGCCAACTTGTATCCTTTGATCATTCTTTGGATTTAGATATGCTTTGTATGTTTCATATATATTTCTGTAATCGTAAAGTAAAGAATCCGTCAATTTTGTAAAAGGTATTACTTTAAAATTCTGAAAATTATTATAATAAGTATATACTAAATCAGCTTTTACTTTATCAATTGTCACAGATTCAGTCTTACCGTCAACAGTCTTTTTATTAACTGTAAAGGCAGCGACACCACCTATACGTTTCATTAAAGTATCTTGTGCTGATATCATGTTACCTAGCGAATATATTACTAATGTATCGCCTACATATTCAACTGGTTGTACTACATGTGGATGAGTACCTATTATAACATCTACACCAAGACTTGACAAGTAATCAGCTGCAGCTGTTTGATAAGAATTATAAGTTCCTAATTGATACTCAGTACCCCAGTGCATTGAAACCATTAAAACGTCTACTTTATCTCTAACTGACTCAACATCAGTTTTTACTTGTTGTTTGTAATTTTCAAAAGCTTCATCACTTGTTACTGGCCATACATTAACTAAATATTCATAGCCATCTGGTACAGTAATACCATTTGTTCCATATGTATAACTTAGTACAGCATACTTAATACCATTTTCTTCTCTTATTTCAATATTATCTCTTTGTTCTTTTGACGTATAACTACCTACTGCTAAAACATCTTTTTTACTATGCCAGTAATTAGCAGAATAAGTAGCACCTACTGTTCCTTTATCCATAGTATGATTACTAGCTAAATTTACAATATTAAAGCCTATTGCTGTTAAGTCGTCGCCTATTTCATCAGGAGAGTTAAAATTAGGATAACTAGAAAGACCTAAATTTTTACCACCAATTACTGTTTCTTGATTATAAAACTTCAAATCATATGGTTTAATTATATCTGCTACATCTGTAAACATACTTGAAAAATCGTATATCTCATATCCATCGCTACCTGTTTTATATGTATTAGCATCAATATATACACCATTATGGATTAAAGCATCACCAAAAGCAATTAATGAAAAACTAGTATTCTCCACTACTGGTTCCGGATCTTCATCAACTATTGGATCTTCTTCTTTGCTTCCATGATCTCTAGTTACAAAGTATATACTTACAGCAATAGCTAATATCATTAAAGATACAATACCTATAATCAAAAACCACTGTTTTTTAGTTAATTTCTTTTTTTCCTTTTTAGTTTCGACAGTTTTTGGTTTAACATTTTCATCTTTGGTTTCTTTTTTTAATTCTTCCATAAAAGCTTCCTACTTTTCTTCTATTTTTTCTTCTTTATTTTCTTCTGTTGCTGTTATTATTTCAAAATCTACAGTTTTCATTTCTTTTGAAGCTCCAGTTACTCTAACTTTCACTTGATCTCCAAGTCTAATTCTCTTTTTAGTCTTTTGCCCTACTAAAG
Organism: Bacillota bacterium; assembly: GCA_023430885.1. Classification (GTDB taxonomy): domain Bacteria; phylum Bacillota_I; class Bacilli_A; order RF39; family UBA660; genus RGIG4266. Next base: position 46,345 of record JAEYYH010000008.1, on the reverse strand, counting down.
CAAAAGTTGTTTCATCGTATATGTATCTATCGTCTTTTAATGTATCAAGTTTTACTAAACCTTCTATTAAATTAGGAAGTTCAATAAATATACCAAAACTTACTACGCTGCTAACAATACCTTCGTATTCATCTCCAATATGTTTTTCCATATATTCAGCTATCTTCATATCGTCTACTTCTCTTTCACAATCAGCAGCAGCTCTTTCTCTTTCTGAAGTATGAGCTGTTAACATAACTAGCTTATTGTCCCAATAATCTATTGTTGACTTATTCATATCATTATTAAATAAATAAGTTCTTAGTAAACGATGTACCGTTGTATCGGGATAACGTCTAATTGGAGAAGTAAAGTGTGTATAGCATTTGCTTCCTAGTCCAAAGTGACCTATATTATTTTTGTCGTATACTGCTTTTTGCATACTTCTAAGTAAAAGGGTTGAGAAGATGTGAAATTCTTTTGCATCTTTTAATTGTTCCAAAATATTTTGCATTGCTTTTGGAGTTAAATCTTTAACCTTTCCATCTACTTTATATCCAAGAGTACCAATAAATTTTAAGAATTTTTGAATTTTTTCTTCACTTGGAACACCATGAATACGGTATACAAAAGGAAGTTCCATATAGAATATATGAGATGCTACTGTTTCATTTGCTGCAATCATAAAGTCTTCAATTAGTTTTTCGCCTGTTCCACGATTTCTTAATTTAACATCAGTAACAAAACCATTGTCATCTACAATTAATTTAGATTCATCAATCTCAAAATCTATATAACCTCTTTTAATTTTATTTTTACGAAGTCTATCTGCTACTTCTTTCATTTGCATTAATGTATCGGCAAATTCTTCATATCCTTCTGGAATAAAATTTTCTTCAATTACTTTGTTAACATTGTTGTATGTCATTTTCTTTCTAGATTTAATAACACTTTCAAAAATTTCATAATCGCCAATATTACCATTAGCATCTATTTCCATAACACATGACATAGCAAGTCTGTCTACATCTGGATTTAAAGAACAAATACCATTAGATAATTGTCTAGGAAGCATTGGTATTACTCTATCAGCTAAATAAACACTAGTGCCTCTTAAATAAGCATCTTCATCTAGTTTAGTATTTTCTCTTACATAGTAAGATACATCAGCTATATGAACACCTAGTTTATAGTTACCGTCATCTAATTTTTCAATACTAATAGCATCATCTATATCTTTTGTATCATCACCATCAATAGTAAAGATCATTTCATTTCTTAAATCTCTTCTTCCAATATATTCTTTCTCAAGAACATGATCTGGTAATGATTCTATTTCTTTTATTACTTCTTCAGGAAATTCATCTTCTATTTTGTATTTAGCTGCGATTGATAAAATATCTACACCTGGATCAGTTTTATGTCCAAGAATCTTGATAACTTGTCCTTTATAAATATTATCTTTTAATTTCTTTTGTACTTTAACTAATACTTTATGACCTTCCATTGCCCCCATTGAATTTTGTTTATCAACTTCAATAGTAATTTTAACTTTATCATTATCAAGTAATATTAAACCGTTACCAGCTTTGTCATATACATATTCACCGACCATTATATCTAATTGACGATCAACAATACGTACGATTTTGCCTTCTAAATCAGTACCTTTTTCAGCTATTATTTCAACTATAACACGGTCTCCATGTATAGCGTTATTCATATTATTAGGCGCGATAAATACATCAATATCACCTTCAATATCGACAAATCCGAAACCTTTTTTATTACCAATCATAGTTCCAATTTTAAGATGACTGTTACTAAATAGCATATAATTATCTTTTTTTGTTCTATAAATTTGTAAATTATCTTCCATTTTATTTAATACTTTTAATAATTCTTTTAAATCATCCGTTGATTTTAGGCCTAAAGCATCATATATATCATAAACTGATAATGCTTTATCACCATTTTTAATCATTTCTAATATTTTTTGTTCCATTTCCATATTATCACCATAATTATCATACTATAAAATGCAAAAAAAATATAGCATTTAGCTATATTATTTTTTTGTTATTTTAAATTTGTTAGTTTTTTAACTTTAATATCTTCTTTAGATTTGATTTCAAAATCAATTGTACTAGCTGCCTTATTAGCACCTATTACTCTGATAGTTACTCTATCACCTAAACGATATTTTTTATGATTATCTCTTCCAATAAAACAAAATTTACTTTCATCATAAATATACTTATCATCTGTAAATGTTTGAATACTTACAAATCCATCTATTAAATTAGATAGTTCTACAAAGAAACCAGATTTTGTAAGTGAAGTTATCATTCCCTCAAACTCTTCACCAATATGATCTTGCATATATTCGGCCATTTTCATTTTATCGGCTGCTTTTTCACAGGAATCTGCATTTCTTTCTGTAGCAGAAGCATTTGCTGCTAAAATAGGCATTTGCTTTTTCCAATTTATATTACTCTTCTTTTCGTAGATATTTTCTTTTATAAGCACATGATTTACTAAATCGCCTGCTCTTCTTATTGGAGAAGTCACTTGACAATCACTTAAACTTGCTAAAGCAAAATGACCAATGTTTTTAGTACTATAAATTGCTTTTTGCATACATCTAAGTAATTCTCTAGCAATTATTAAGTATTCTTTTTTATCTTTCATTTCTTCTAATAGCATTTGCATATGCAAAGGACTAAGCTCATCTAAATTCTTAGTTTTATAATTAAGAGCATTTAAGAATGCTTTTAAATTCACTATCTTTTCTTCTTTTGGTTCTCCATGAACACGATATACATGAGAAGTTGGTTCTTCTTTTTGTTCATCTTTTATATCTAAATAACAAGAAGCACTTTCACCTGTTTGAACCATAAAGTCTTCAATAAGCTTTTCTGCTTCTCCTCTAGGTCTTAAAGTTACATTTACCGGTTTACCATTTTTATCTACTTCAATTTTATTTTCATCAATTTCAAAATCAATAAAACCTCTTTTTACTTTTTTAACACGTAAAATATGGGCTAAAACTTGCATTATTTTTAAGTCTTCTACAAATGGTTCATATCCTTCTGGAATTATATTTTCTTCTAATATTTTATTAACATTTTTATATGTCATTTGTTTTCTAGAATTTATGATACTTTCAAATGTATCAAAGTTAACAACATGACCTTTATGATCTATTTCCATTTGGAAAGTCAATGCTAATCTATCTACTTCTGGATTAAGTGAACATATACCATTAGATAATTTTCTTGGAAGCATTGGAATACTTGCGCCTGGTATATAAACACTAGTTCCTCTACTCATGGCATTTTCCCATATTGGACTACCTATAGGTACATAATGTGATACATTAGCAATATGAATATTAAGTTCATAATTACCATTTGGAAGTATCTTTATTGAAGCTGCATCATCAATATCTTTTGTATCATCACCATCAATAGTAAAGATATTTTCATTTCTTAAATCTTTAGCACCTTTAACTAGCATTTCTTTTGCTACATCTTCAGTTACTTCATCTGGTATATTTTTTAAAGCTTCTTCTACTTCAGCTGGAAATACATCAGGAATATTATATTGTCTTACTATTGATTTTAAATCAACACCAGGGTCATCTTTATGACCTAATACTTCCACTACTTCAGCACTATATGTATCTTTATCTATTTTATCTTTTAATTTAATTACAACCTTAGTACCATCTACCATACCATTTATTTGACCATCTAGTACCACTTTAAGGTTGTTTTTGTTGTTATCCAGCAAAATATATGTTTTTCTTTTTTTAATCACTATTTCGCCTACTAATGGCATTAAATCATGGGCTACAACTTTTACAACCTTAGCCTCGACTTTATCTTTTACCCTGTTAACTATTTCAATAGCAACAGTATCACCATCCATAGCTCCATTTAAATTCCTAGCTGGAATAAAAGCATCTGTTGACTCACCAAAATTAACAAAGCCATAACCACCTTTAGCTATTGAAATTGTTCCTTTTTTTAGTGGACAATTTTTAAAAAGAATATATTTATTCTTTTTCGTCTGAAACAAATCCAAACTATCGCACATCTCGCCTAATATCTGTCTAGTTTCGTTTTCATTTGGAATATCTAAAGCATCTGTTATTTCTTTAACAGTATAAGCTTTAGAATTATCAAGTAAATCTAATATTTGTTGTTTCATATACTACCCCCTAATTTTATGATACAATAAATTTTCAAAAAAATATAGTATTTTACAAAAAAAAGATTTATTACCTTACTTCTGTAATAAATCTTTCAATTAACATTTTTTTGTTATTCTCTTGTTCATATAAATAAGCTATACATACTAAAATTGAGCCTAGTAACGCTACAATAATATCAGTCATTGTATCATTAACACCTGTAGCTACTACTTTTTGAGCATCTCCACCTAATAATAAGTTACCCGTATATTCAAAAATCTCCCAAAATCCAGCTATAGCCATAACAGTAAATATTATCATTATGCAGTTAAAAGCAAGATTCTTTTCATTATATTTATGAAACTTAACTAATATAAATATCGCAGCAAAAGAATCAACTACACCTGATAAAAAGTGTACTGCTTTGTCATAAAAATAAAATGTTTGATAAAAATTAAGAACAGAACCAAGTGCCTGTGCAACAAAAATAAAAAATAAATATATAAATTCAATTGATGGTGTTATTCTAAAATTAAATCTTCTTAAAATATTTGGCATTAATACTATTATTATTAAGGAAAAAGAAATAATAATTTCTCCCGCAGGGAAACCATGTATAACCTGATTTATGCCTACTACTAACCCTATAATAATTGAAACTACTTTTAGCAGAATATTAATTTTCCTCATATTCGATTTGTTTCACCTCTCCGCTACTAATTGTGTCAAAACGATTAGTAATTTTATTAGTTGTTGTATGAATATCTTTAACATCTTTTGATACTGTTTCAATACTTCTATAAAGCTTATCCCATCTATCTTTATAACGTTTAAAATCTTCTCCTAATAAATTTAATTCACGGCGAATGATATTTGTATTCTTATCTCTTTCAATATTTTTAAGTATTACTTGAATTGTTGTTAATGTACTAATTAAAGTAGTTGGACTTGTTATCCAAATTCTTTTCTTATAAGCATACTGAATTAAATCAGCATGATATGCATTAACTTCTGCAAATATCGCTTCGGCTGGTAAAAATAAAATTGCTTGATCTGATGTTACTTCTGGTATTATGTATTTACTAGAAATAGCATCAATATGTTTTTTCATATCAGCTTTAAATAATTTTTCTGATTGTAATCTGATATCAGGACTATTTTTTTTATCAATCATTTTCTGATAATTTTCAAGTGGAAACTTAGAATCTATAGCTATTGTACCTAGGGGTTCTGGTGCAAATAAAACACAATCTGCAATAGTCCCATTATTAAAACCATATTGCATTTTATATATTTTATCATTGTTTTCGCCAAAAACATTGACCATTATATTTTTAAGATTAACTTCCCCAAATATACCTCTAGATTTTTTATCAGTAAGAACTCCTTGAAGTGAAACTATATCATTAGATAAATTATCTATTTTCTTTTGAGCTTCATCTATCTTACTTAATCTCTCCAAAACTGAAGTAAAAGTTTTATTAGTTTTTTCAAAATTTTGATCTAATCTTTCATTTACTCTATCATTTATTAAACGTAGTTTTTCTTCCATACTAGTATTAAGTTTAGTAAAATCTTCATTCATATCACGACTAAGTGAAGATTTAAACTCACCAAGCTCTTTGATTGTATTTGTTTCAACTCTTCCAAGTCTTTCTGTTATATTAGATTCGTTAATATTTTTAGTAATAGATATAACTACTAAAATTATAAGTAAAATAAGTAGTCCAATTATTATATAATCCATATTTTCCTCCTATTCAATTTTATTTTTTTTCATAATCACTTTAGATAATATGTAAGTTCCTCCTAATAATATACCTAATTTTATAAGAACGCCCATATCATTTAGGCTGTCTAAAAATGTAGTTCCAATATATCCCCAGAAATATATTACAGCTATCTTAGATATTAATATGTTCAATATAAATTTTTTATAACTCATTTTTGATAAACCTGCTGCAATATTAATTAAAAATGCAGGTGTGAATGGAAGTGCAGTAATTATTACTAAAGTCGAAAATTCCATCTTATTAATTATATTCATAAGGTTTTTAACTTTTTTTGAATTTTTTGTTTTTCGTTCAAAAAAATTGCTAAAATATTTTCTTGATATAGTAAACATAAGAATGCAACCAATAATAGTTGCCACCCACGACATAATAAAACCCGCTAAATTACCAAATAGCACCATATTTAAAGCAATAAATACAGCCAGTGGAAGCATTGGTAACATAGATTCTAATACTATAACGAACATACCTATAAGTACACCTAAATAAGGTGGTGAGCTTATAACTAATTGCTCTAAATTTTCAATTATTTGATTAATTATTTGTTCCATTCAATCACTATCCCTATAATATATTCTAACATATAAATAGATTTATATATAAGAAAATTACATTATTTGAAAATGTAATTTTATTCTCCTAATAATGATATATCTAATAGTTGATCTAATTTATCTATTACTACAAAACCTTTACCATTTAATTTAGTAGAGAATTTTATACCAATTCCCCCAGCATCTTTCCACTCTTGTAAATTTCCTACATAGTCATCAACAAGAATATCACCTTCTGTATGAACCATTTCAGTTTTAGATATTTCTCTTGGAACTGGAATGACAGTTATATCTCTAAAATATTTTCTGATATATTTTACTTTTTCTATTGCTTCTTGAAGAGAATTAACATGAGATAAAATAGTGACCTCATATAATTTACTGTCAAGAATTTGCTGTATACAATTCATTGCATCATTAATAATAGATGCTTTTTCATTTAATAATATATTCCAATCAAGTTCAGCATAATATTTCCTTACTGCCTTTTGATCTTTAGGATCTTTATCATCTAAGCCTATTTTTTTTAATTCTGAATAACTAATTTCAATAGTATTCATTATAACACCATCAAAGTCTATATAAAGGTTTCTCATATTTACTTCTCCACTTCTACTGTATGATAATTATATAACAAACATTTGTTCTTGTCAATGGCAAAAAAAATAACCTTATGGTTATTTTAATGCATCGATTAATTCAGCTTTCTTCATTGTTGAAGCGCCTGTTACATCTTTAGCTTTTGCCATTTCACGTAATTCAGCAACTGTCATAGCAGATAAGTCAGCTTTTTCTTCTTTAACTGAAGCTACTTTTTTAGCAGGAGCAGCTTTAACTACTTCTTCTTTTAAAGTTCCTTCTAATGCAGCTTTAGCAATATTTACTAATTCTGTAAATGCAGCAGCATTATCAATAGCTAATTCAGAAAGTACTTTTCTGTTCATATCAATGTTAGCTTTTAATAAACCGTTAATGAATTTAGAGTAACTAATGTCGTTTGCACGGCAAGCAGCATTAATTCTTGTAATCCATAATTTTCTAAAATCTCTCTTCTTTTGTCTTCTATCTCTATAAGCATATTTTCCAGAATGCATTACTTGTTCTTTAGCACTACTGAAAATTCTATGTTTACTACCAAAGTAACCTTTGGCTTGGTCTAATATTTTTTTATGACGAGCACGACTGATTGTGCCACCTTTAACTCTTGTCATATTTTTTTCCTCCTATTTTTTTGTGTTAAATTATATTATATTAGTGTTTTAATTCTCTTGTAATCAGAATTGTTTAAAGCAGCTCTACTTCTTCCTGCTCTACTAGCAGCAGTATTCTTTTTACCAGTATTATGTCTAGTACTTGGATGACCTATAGAAATAGATCCACCATCACGAACGTTAAGAACTTTTCTAGTTCCTTTGTGTGTTTTTAATTTTGGCATAATAATTCCTCCTATTTTTCTTTTGTTGTTGGCATTAGTATCATATTCATGTAGCGGCCTTCCATCTTAGGTGGAGTTTCAATAGTTGCTATATCCACTACAGCATTTGCAAATCGAAGCAAAACATCTTTTCCAAGCTCAGAATGAGCCATTTCTCTTCCTCTAAACTTAACAGATACTTTAATTTTATGACCTTTTTCCAAATATTTACTAGCATTACGAACTCTAGTTTGGAAATCAGCTACATCGATTGTTACAGATAAACGATATTCTTTCATTTCTAAATTTGTTTCACGTTGCTTTTTCATATTTTCTTTATTTTTCTTTTTTGATTCATATTTGAACTTGTTATAATCCATTATTTTACAAACTTGTGGATTACTTGTAGGACTAATAAGAACCAAGTCAAATCCTGCATAACTTGCAAGTGTTAAGGCATCTTTTATACCCTTAAGACCTAATTGCTCTCCATTTGGACCAATTACCATTACTTCTTTTGCTCTGATTTGTTCATTAATATACAAATCTTTTTGTTTAATTGCTATACTAAGCACCTCCAATAAAAAAGTGAATACACGAATGTATCCACTTAAAAACCAATTTAATATTATCCTATAGTATAAGATAAATAAATTATCGGCATTTTACCTATAACCCTTTGGCTATCAGGTGAGAAGTGGATACTTCTTCTTTCCTCTTTGTACGTCTTTGATTATATAATTAATATATTGTTTTGTCAAGTATTTATTAGTATTATCGCCTATTTTATGCACTTTTTGCTTGATTTTCTTCTTTTACAATACTTTTATCCAAAAAACCTATTATTTTCTTATAATTATCGCGGTATGGAGTAAGCTCTTTTATCATTCTTCTATAACTTTCAATTTCTTCTTCCATTTCACGAATTGTTTTTTCATCGTCACGGATTTGTTCCTCTTTTTTCTTAATTGTTTCTTTTAATCCCGCGATGATAGTATCTTTATCTTTTATAGAAGACTCTAAAGTACTAATCTCTTGATTTTGATTTTCTATTGTTTTAGATTGATTCAAAATCATTTCTTCTTGATGTAAATTAGATTCAAATAATTGGTTAATTCTATTTATTGCTTTTAATGTATCATCCTCAACATGTTTATCTATGACTTTTTCACTTTGTTTATCATCAGCTTTTTCTGCAATAGGAAAAGCATCTATAATTTCTATCTCACTCATTACTCGTTCACCCTTCTCATCAACTATCTTTGACATGTATTCTTGATATTTTCCAAGTTCAAATGCTCTTGCTAAAACTATATTAGATGATACTCCAAATACATCAGCACATTTTTTTAAATTCTTTCCATTTTCCAGATAAGTTTCATAAAAAAGTTTATCATCTGGTATTAAAAAATTTGCAATATAAAATTGCTTTTCTTCATCATTATCAAAGAGTAATGAATCAGCATGATCCATTACTTGTTTTTCTTTTTCTTTTATATTCGAGTCATTTAGACTAATTAATTGCCTATTTTTAGCGACTTCTTTTTTTAGTTTTTTATATTTTTCTTCAGTTAATTTAATAGTCATTTTTTACCTCACCACAAAATAGTCTATTTACAGTATACTACACGAAAATATGTTAATCAAGAAAAAAATAAAGAAAAAAAAAGCACAAAATTATGCTCTTGAATCATATTTACCATCTTTTGTTGATATAACAACTTTTTCGCCTTCTGCTATAAATAATGGTACTTTTACTTTTAAACCATTGTCCATATAAGCATCTTTTAAAGCATTATTAGTTGTGTTACCTTTAACAGCTGGTTCAGTTTTGTCTACCACATATTCAATCTTATCAGGTAGTTCCATCCCTAACATTTCTCCTTGGAAGAATGTTATAAATACACTAATTCCTTCTTTTAAATATTTAGCATCATCACCAATTTGATCATTTGTTAAATCAATTTGTTCAAATGAATCCATATTCATAAAATTGAAATCGTCACCATTTGCATATAAATATTGCATTGATTGTTTTTCAATCATAGCTTTTTCTACTTTTGTACTTGAATTAAATGTTTTTTCAACAATTGAACCCGTTCTTAAATTTTTAAGTTTTGTTTTTACAAAAGCTGCACCCTTACCAGGCTTAACATGGCCGAAATCAAGTACTATGAATAATTGATCTTCATATATAATTGTCATTCCATTTTTAATATCGTTAACATTAACCATTTTATTCCTCCTTGATTATCTTCTACGACCTAAAGTCTTTGTTTTTGCTTTAGAAGCTACCATTGCTTTAGAACTTTTTTCAATTCTTACAACTCCTTCAAATGGAGCTGGCTGGCTAGCTTGCATTTTTATCAACTTTGCATAATCGATAGACGTTATAAATTGTCTAAACATAATATCACCTTATTATTTCTTTTCTTTATGAGCTGTTGATTTTCTACATTTTGGGCAGAATTTATTTAATTCTAAACGTTCTGTTGTGTTTCTTTTATTTTTTTCTGTACGATAGTTTTCTTCTTTACATTCAGTACATTGTAGAGTAATTCTTTCTCTTGCTTCACCTTTTTTTGCCATACTATCCCTCCTTCACATCACATGCATACATATTATAGCAAATTATTTATGAAAATAAAAGTTTTTTTTAACAAAAGTTAGTTTAATACCTTTTAAAATAAGCACTTGATACCTCACGTGCAATTCTTTTTGTTATAAAACTAGTATATTCGACATCTGAATATGTAGAAGTGTCAGGTGTTATTATTGTGAAAGTTACCTGCGGATCATCATAAGGCATATAAGATACAAAAGTTGTTGATATTGTCTCAGTATCAGCTTTACCATCATTATCTGTATCTAGAAAACTTTGACTTGTTCCTGTTTTTCCAGCTGGCTTGTGTGATAAGTCTATATAGCCAGATCCTGTACCACCATATTCAAGCACCATTTTTAATCCCTGTTGTACTCTTTGCATATAAATGCTATCTGTTGTGACTGTATTAAGTTCTGTTCTATTTGTTTGATATATTATATTACCATCATTATCAACTACTTTATCTAAAATAAAAGGTTTTATTCTTACTCCACTGTTAGCTATTGTTGTAATATATTGTGACAGTTCTATAGGAGTATATGTATCATACTGACCAATTGCAAAGTCTAGAAGTAGCCCAGAATCAGTTTTTGTTCCTATTACTCCTAACATTTCCTTTGATAAATCAATTTCAGTTTTAACGCCAAGTCCAAACTCTTTAAAAGTATTTCTATAAGTATTAAATGCTTCTGGATTTAAAGCAAGACCGCAATTGTAACAATATACGCCTCCTCCTACTTTAATAGCCGTATGAAATTGATATGTATTTGATGATCTTTTTAAAGCAGTTAAGTCGTCTAGAGTTCCTAAATACATAAAAGAACATTTTTCCGGAGTAGATTTGATTTTGATGCAATTATCTACTCTAATTTCTCCAATTTTTAAAGCTCCTGTATTATATCCAACTATATGCGATGCTCCCTTTACTACTGAACCTACTACATATGAGGTATTTATTATTCCAGTACTATAGTCGTATATACTTTCATCTATAACTTGTTTTCCTGCCATCGTAATAATCCCACCCGTTTTAGCATCAGTTACTATAACAAATGTCTTATTTAAATATTCCGTATTAGGTTCACTTTTAGCTTTTTTAATATTGCTTACAATAATATCTTCTATTTCTTTTTGCAACTCTATATCGATATTTAAGTATAAGTCATTTCCTTTGCTGCCTTCTTCAAGTAACTCATAATTACCATTAGCATGAACTAGATATTTGTTTTTTGTACCTTTTAAATATTCATCATATTGATATTCTAAGTAACTTATACCTACCGTGTCATTAATCATATATCCGCTTTTTATATATTCTTGTTTATACTCATTAGGTATTTCGCCAACACTTCCAAGTATTCCTCGCAAAGCTGTTCCATATGGATATGTTCTTTCCCAATCTAGTCTTATCCCAATACCGGAAAGTTTACCAACACTTTCTGCAATAGTTGCATATTCAAGTTCAGTCACTTCATTATTTTTTATTACTTTTTCTGTATATGAATATCCATTATTCATAAGATAATATATATATGCCGTTTCTTTATCTACAGTTTCTAAATCTTGACTTGTTATTTTTTGTAATTTTATTTCATATAAATCTTCAGAAGTGATTTCTCTATTTTTATATAATTCATATTCCTCATTTGTTATTAGTGATAAATCACTATGAAGTTTTAAATAGTATTGTCTTAAAATACGATCAGTTAATTTTGAATAATCTACTTCTAAAATTGTTGATAATTTATGAGCTATATCAAGTTCCTTTTTAGTAGTAGTTCCTGCTTCCTTTTGATAATAAATAACTTTTACCGGTTTATTATCAACAATAATAACACCATTTCTATCATATATTCTTCCTCTTGGGGCTGTATCACTATACACAATTTTTTCTGTTAAACTAACTAGTTTTTCCTTATAATACTCATTTTTTACTATTTGAATATAAAAAAGTTTTGATAATATGATAGCTACTGATAGTACTACAAATAACTTTAATATAAATAACCTTTTCATATTATCACCCATTATTATTGTTTTAATCTTTTAATATTTTATACATACAATATATTGGAGGGTTTATGAATAATATAATAAAAAAATATGTTAGTATGATTACAATTAAAGACATATCAGATTTTGGGATTAAGAATGATATTTATCTAGACGATAACGAACTCAATACGCTATATAACGTAATAAAGAATAACTATGAAATGTTATTAACTGATGATAAAAGGGTATTTAATTATTTAGAAAATAAAATCAAGTTTGATAATCTTGATAAAATTAAAACATTATTTTATGAATATAAAAAAAGATATCAAAACTATTTATAATAGTTTCTGATATCTTCTAATAAATTATTATTTTGTTTTTTATTTCTTATCATTTCTATTTCAAATTTATATGGAGGATATAATCTATCTTTTGAATCATTATCGGCACCTATATAAGGTGTTTCTAATATTTTAGGAACATCTTTTAACTTGTCATTATAAATAATGTTAAGTAAGGTATCAAACCCAATTGACCCAAGTCCTATATTTTCATGTCTATCTTTATGTGATGATTTTTCATTTTTACTATCGTTTATATGAATGCAACCTATTTTGTTTAATCCTATTATTTTATCAAATTCTTTTAAAATATCATCAAACTTTGTCAAATCATATCCACCATCATTTAAATGACATGTATCTAGACATACCATTACTTTTTCTTTATATGTAATGCCGTCAATTATTTTTTTTATTTGACTAAAATCAGAACCTATTTCACTACCTTTTCCAGCCATTGTTTCTAAACATATAGTTAATTTTGTGTCTTGCATAATGCAATTATTCAAAACGTAAATAATATTGTCTATAGCTGTGTCTACACCAAGTCCAACATGGCTACCTGGATGTAAAACTAATTTTGTTACACCAAGTTGTTCTACTCTATCTAGTTCTTGTCTTAAAAAACTAATAGCAAAATCTAAATTCGCTGTATTAGCAGGATTAATAATATATGGTGCGTGAACAACTATATTTCTTAAATCCATATTATTATCTTTCATCATTTGCATAGCCGCAAAAGTTTTACTATCATCTATAGCTGCTCTAGCCGTATTTTGTGGCGCACCAGTGTAAAACATAAAAGCGTTGCAACCATAGCCAAGTGCTTCTTCTACACTACCAACTAGTTGTGTATCTTTTTTAAATGATACGTGACATCCAATAATTAAATCTTTCATTTACTTCCTCCTAGTAAAAAAAGGATATTGCTATCCTATTTTCTTAATATTACCTTTAGCAAGTTCAGCATTTACCATGTCTAAAGTTATTCCAAACTTATTAACTAATTCAGTCATTTCCTTTTCGCATGTTTGTTTTATAATGATAGCTTCTTTTCGCTTATTCATTAATTCAACATACTTTGCTACTCCAGCTTCTTTTGTATCAATTGGAGCATCTACTTCAGGAGTTTTGACAGGAACAACTGGTTCTTCTTTCTTTACTTCTATATTAGCTTTAACAGCATTTGTTCTATGGGTAACCAATTTTTGAACAAAAACTGTACTAATTAGTAATTTTCTTGGTGAACCACTTACACGTAGTTGTCTATTTTTTAAGTAATCTACATCTATTGATAAAGCTTTAACAATATAGTTCTTTACTTTCTCAGCTACTTCAGGAGTAGTCTTTTCTACAACAATAGGTTTATCTGTACTTTCAGGTTTTACTTCAGCTATACTTGGTTTAGTTTGATTAACATCAATTTTAGTTACGGTTGGTTGAACAACTGGAATAGCAACCTCAGGTTTTACTATAGGAGTGCTATTTTGAACAGGTTCATTTACTGTAACCGTTTTTGAAGCTATATATGCTGCTATTTTCTTTCCATATCCGCTTGTGATTTTATTAAACATATTTGGAACTAAATAAGCAAGTCTCTTTCCTTGAACATTAATTCTGCTTTTTGTGGTTAATTCTAGTGTTGATGATTTTACATCATAATTCTTCATTTATATTACTCCCCATCTTTAGCGATATCGAGCATTACTTTTTTTATTTCAACCCAAATAGCTTCATCTGTTACACTTGCTAGAGTAGCAGTACCGTCAGCATTTGCAATAACTTCTGATGTATAAACTTCAACATTTCCAGATGGATCAGTCTTGTTTTCTGTATATATTAAGTAATCTTTACCGTTTAATTTTAATGTAAAATATGCTACAACTTCAACTTGTTTGATAACTCCAGTTTCATCTATTATATTAATTATTTCTTTATTATTCATATTAGTTCTCCCTTCTTACTTTATATACTTCATTATATCACAATATTTGCTATATTTTCAATATTTTCATAAACATTAGATAATGCTACAAGGTATAATATAACCTAATTTAGAATATTTTTCAAGGGTTTAATAAAAGATAATTATAAAATTAATTATCTTTCATTATATTATTTAATTCTTCTATCTTAGATTGATAATTATCTATTCGATTTTTAATTCGTTCTATATCATCTTCTAATGAAGATGTTATATTTATTAATGAAATATATTTATCTACGTCATTATTATAAAGCTCATATTCAACAGATTTTTTTTCTAATTCTTCTTGAAGTAAAGTTTTTTCTTCTTCTAACTGAGCTATTTTATTATCATTTTCAGCTATTATTCCCATATTCATTTTAGTTTGATTATTACTAAAAAACAAAATGAAATATAACGCTGACAAAGTTATTACTAACTTTATCTTACCTTTTCTACTCATAATATATAGCTCTCCTTCCAAAGAAATCAAATGAATTTTCAAAATAATATCTGTCAAAATATCTGACTTCACCAACTGAAGGGTCTGAAGTAATTATTTGATATTGATTAAATCCTATTATTACAAGGCTGTGAAACTCGGCTGGATAAAAAATTGTTTTACCTGTTACTTTATCTGTCCATGTATATGCATAATATGCACTCATACCATCCATTGCCACCCAAACTTGAACTGGATGTTTTTGCATAACTACTTTTAAAACATCATTTAAACTAGAACCAGTTATATTTTTTATATCACTTTTAAAATTTAAAGCAACAGATATAATTGGTTTTTCATAAACTCCAAATCCATATATGTCTGTTGGATTACCAATAAAATATACTTCTGGATCATTTCCATATCTACTACTACTATCATAATATGGTCGTTCTGAGATAGTTAACTTAGCAATTATTTGTTCAGCAGTAACATTAACACCTGCATATTTAAGGAGTATTAATAAGGATATACTTTCACATCCAGATGGATAACTAGGATACTGATTAATAGTTGGTACATTTTCTATATAAACATCCCCACTAGTTACCACATTATCAATTTGCTGAAGCTTACTATTATATTCAGAAATAGTATTTGTTAAAAATAAATTTAAACTATCATAAGTATTGTTTTTATCAATCACTTCATTTTCTAAATCAATTATTTTTGATGATAAAGTTCTATTATTAATAGATTCCTCAATATTATTATTCATATCATTTAGGTCTTTAACTTCATCTGAGAGTTTATTTATCTTATTTCTTTGAGTGTTATATACATTAGTTAAGGACTCATTTTGTAACTTATTATAATATGTATGTATAATATAAAACTCATTAGAAAAAAGATATAAAAAAATTAAAACTATAAAAAATTCTTCAAAAAAATTTTTTAATTTTTTCTTTTTATT
Organism: Bacillota bacterium; assembly: GCA_023430885.1. GTDB lineage: Bacteria > Bacillota_I > Bacilli_A > RF39 > UBA660 > RGIG4266. Next base: position 30,082 of record JAEYYH010000008.1, on the reverse strand, counting down.
TATAGAAATCAAATCAATATTAGGGCATAATAATTTGATAATTCGTTGATATTTTTTGTTATCAACTTCGCTTTCTTCAAATAAATTTTTACTTTTGAATTTACGATTAAAATTTTCTATAAAAGGATACATATTGTAAAAGTCAAGTTCGGTTTTAATTTTACTATTTAAATATATTTCATTAGTGCATTTATCTCTGATAAAGTTTATTACTTCTAAGTACTGAGCAAGCTCTAATTCACTCATATATACCTCACTATTATTCTAATATAATTAAATAATAAAAAGTGTTACTTGTCAATATTATTCTTCTAGTACATCATTCAAAAATTTAAATACACCGCTAACACTTTGTTTACAACTCTTACTAATAAATTCTGATATTTTTAATCCAATTCTTTTTGGCTTATCTTGAAAGTCTTCCTCATCTACCAAGTAATCTTCAATATCAATATCAACATTGTTTTTTATATCTTCTTCATACCTAGCAATTTGCTCTTCTGTAAAAACTTTCTTCTTATATGAAGCATACTCATAATATCCTAAATTAACCATTACAAAAATTGCAAAATACATCATAAATAAGACAAGTATTGCATATTTAAATACTTTAGCTACTGTTTTATCTTTCATTTATTGTTTCCTTTAGAAGTTGGCTTAAAACTACAACTGTGTTATATACTTCATCAATTGTATTCTCATAGCCACCTATTTCTATTAAAACAGCATTAGGACTTATGTCCTGATTATATATTCCATTGACATTGGAACCTTTTTTAGTTATGACTCCTCTTGTTAAATTAGGATATTTGTTTGCTATTTTTGTATTAATATAATTTGCTAAATCTAGATTACTTTGATAATTCTTGTGTTCTAATCCAACTACAAATAGAACAGTAGCATAATTAGTATTATTAATTGTTACAGTAGAATTTGCTTTTGTAATTGAATCTCTATGAATATCAATAAAGTATTTTAAAGATGGATACTCTTTTATAGCAGCCTCAATATAATACCTACTTGCTAAATAACTGTAATTATAATTCCAATTATTAATTCTAATAAATTCAGTTATATCACTTTCTTCTGCAATTGCTTCTATACCTTGATTTTTTAATTTCTCGCGCATAATATAAGAAGCCATCATTACATTAGGAGTTATATTGTAAGCCTCGTAATTACTACCACTATAATTTTCAAGTTGATGTGAATTGTATATATACACTATAGGACTATTTGCTTCTGTTGGACTTGGATCACTTATATGTTTTGATATTGCTTCTAATTCATCAGCATCATACTCTTCATCATAAGATATATCACCATTAAAATTGAAAGTACTAGATAATAATGTTATAGGTTTATCCACAGTAGAACTATAAATAATATTTGTAATAGTACTTATAATATTGTGGCTGTATTTCTTATAATGATTGGAGTCTGCAAGTAAACTGCCAATAAATTCTTCATTAGAAGAATATAATTTAATATTATAAACAAAAGAAAATCCCATACTAAAGCAAATCAAACAAACTGATAAAAGTATCATATTTTTGAATTTAAGTCTTGTCTTTCTTTTTAATCTTAATTTAGTCATATTATCACCTAATTAAGTATATAAAAAAGAAGCAAATTAATTTGTCAAAAAAAAGATAATATTAATATTTTTTATTTATACGTTAGTAACATTCTCATGAAGTGACCTATTTATACCATTTCCGATAATATCAGATAATTTTTCCAATATAAAATCTATTTCCTTAGGAGTGACCATTAAATTATATCCAATGGGAGTCAAAACTTCATATATTAGTTGTTTAATTTCTTCATCACTAAGCCCACCTATTATTCCCATTAAAATTTCTTTATCTTTTTCCGTTGGATTAATATTTTCTTTTAAATAGTTTATATTAGACGAAAGTATAAGTTTATTTTTAGGATTGTCTTTTTTTTCTTTGTTATATGCATAATGTTTAAACATATAATTTATAGTATCACTTACTATAGTAACAGCATCTACTACAGTTGGTATACCTATAGCAATTACTGGAATATTAAATATCTCTTTGCTAATTTCTTTTCGGTTATTCCCTACACCACTTCCTGGATGAATACCGGTATCGGTCATTTGAATAGTTTTATTAACCCTGTCTATTGAACCACTTGCTAGAGCATCTATTACTATTATAAAATTTGGTTTTATTTCACTTACTAGGCTTTTTATAATATTACTTGTTTCTATACCAGTATCTGCCATAACACCAGGAACAAATGCATACGTCCTTCTAAAACCATCTTCAACATTTCCATATGTAAATAAATGATTAGTTACTAATATATTCTCTATAGCAAGTGGTCCAAGTGAATCAGGGGTAGATTTCATATTACCCAGTCCGATAATTAAGCAAGAGTCTTTTTCTGTTATTTTGTTTAAATCTAAAATTTTCTTTAATTCATTTGAAAATACATTTTTTATTCTTTCCTTATTAGAGTAATCTGTTACATCATCAAACTCTACTGTAATATAATTACCTTCTTTTTTATTTATAATGTCTCCAGCTTGCTTATTTAAGTATGTAGTAGTTACTTTAATGTTATCTACCGTTTCACTTTTATTAGTCATTCCCTTTATTTGTATATCATTTTCTAAGTAATCTATTGCTAAATCACTATGTATTTGATAACTTTTTAAATCTATTTCATGTTTCATATTATCACCCTATATATATTTTTACCAAAAATGCCTTTTTTTATTGCTTTTTTTTGTTTTTTTTGTTAAAATCAATAGTGTTAAGTTGACTTGGAGGTGAAATTATATGCCAAATATGAAGAATGCAAAAAAAGCTGTAAGAAAAAATTGTAAAAGAACTGTAGAAAACAATCTTTTTGAAGCTAGTATGAAAACAGCTATTAAGAATGTAGAAAAAGCTGTAGTAAATAAAGATAAAGAAAAAGCTTCTGCTAATTTAAAAGTAGCTATTAAAAAGATAGACAAAGCAGTAGCAAGCGGAGTAACACCAAAGAATAAATCTGCTCGTAGCAAATCACGTTTAACTACTAAAGTTAACACTATGGAGTAATATTTACTTCTTTTTTTTTCATAATTTTTTAAATAGTATGCTATAATAAAAATAGGTGAGAATATGGGAAAAACAGTTAGGAAGATAATCGTAACTATCATATATTTTGGAATTTTAATTGGTCTAATTGTTTACCATGATCCGATTAATAAATATATTGTTGAAAATTACATATTTAGTAAAGAAATAACCGAATATAGTACAAATAAATATGCAAAAAAGGCTGACTATAATTATGTTAGTATAACTGATGATTTTGCTACTACTTCAAAAAAAGATTTACTAAATGATATATATACAATTATAGATAGTGGATTAGATGAGTTCACATTTTACTGTGGCGATGAATATACAGACTGCATATCTGATGTAGAAGATTTATCTAGTGATACTACTTCACTAACAATTATAAATAATTTTGTTAATCCTTTTAATAGTTTTAACAAACTTTATATTTCTACTAACAGTATGGGTAAAATAAATATTATGGTGGATAAGTTATATAGTTCTGAAGAAATAACTTATACTGAAGATAAAATAAATAATATCATGAGTCAAGTTATAACTAATGATATGACTATAAATGAAAAAATTAAAGCATTTCATGATTATATTATAAATACTACTATATATGATGAAGATCGCTCAAATGAAATTAAAAATAAAATTTATAATGCTAACATTTTTAATTCTCATAAAGCTTCTGGTGTTCTTGAAAACCATATAGCCTTATGTAGCGGATATACAGATGTTATGGCAGTATTTCTAAATACTATTGGTGTTCCAAACTTTAAAATATCAAATAATGATCATATATGGAATGCCGTTTACATAGATAATGCTTGGTATCATTTAGATTTAACTTGGGATGACCCAGTTACAGATACAGGCGCAAATGTTTTAATATATGATTTCTTTTTAATAGATGATGCAACACTATTTCAAAAAGAAGCAGTTCAACATAATTATGATGCTTCTGTTTATTCAGAAATAGCTACTAGATAACTAGTAGCTATTTTTTTGGTAATTTAATTGTAACTTTAGTGCCTCTACCATATTCAGATTCATATTTCATGGTACCACCATGCGATGTAATTATCTCATTAGAAAGTGATATTCCTAAACCAGTACCCGTTTTCTTCGTAGTAAAGAAGGGTTCACTAATATGAACCATATTTTCTTTTTCTATCCCCTTACCATTATCTTCAACCATAATATATATATAATTAGTTTCTTCTATTTCTGTAATACTTATTTTTTTGCGCTTCTTATCTTCAAAAGACTCAATGCTATTTTTTATTATATTTATAAATACTTGCATTAATCTTGTATAATCAGCATTTATATATATTTCATCATCAAAATTAAAAATAAGCTTAATATCATTCTTTTCTAATAATTCACTTAAATTACAGACAACCTCACCTAGTAAATAATTAATATCCATAATATCTTTTTCTACAGTAATTTTTGAAAATGAAGAAAAGTCCTGCAGTATTAAAAGAGTATGTTTAATCTCAACATCTATAATTGGTATATATTTCTTACATTGTTCAGCATTATTTACATCTAGCATGTCTAAATAACCTTTACATACAGCTAAAGGATTTTTAATTTCATGTGTTATTTTAAATAAAGATGTTCTTATTTGTTTTTCTTTTACCAGTTCTTTATAACTTAAATGATACTTTATTATGTCATCACCTAAATCTGCTATATAAAGAATTAACAGAGCAGTACCATAAGTTATTGGAATAGATATGCATAAAATATCATTAAATATATACTCATTAAAGAAATAAGACGATGTCCCACTACAAATTAAAAACAAAAAAGTTTTAGTTCCAAAAATAATTGTTGTAAATAAGTATTGATTAATATTTTCTTTTCTAATTACACAATATATAAAGAAATATATTATATATTCTAAAAGTACACATGTAAATGTCACATTAAATAAGTATACAGCTGCCATAATATACATTATTGATAAAAATACAGCTTCTTTAGGTCTTTTCTTAATATATGCTAGTATTATAGGAATATTAGCTAATAAAAGTGCTGTTCTCGGGAATCCATCTGCACCCCCAAATATTATTAAATACATAGAAGAAAAAAGTGCAAAACATAAGAGCAAGTCATTTTCTTTTGACTCTATTTTTTTGTTATAGGCAATATAAAAATAGTACATTGAAATAGGAAATAATAAATATATAGAACACAATACTACATCATTTATATATTGCATAAATTCACCCCAATTTAATTGTATACCTTACTTGTGTCGATTTATGTCGAAGCAAGAAAAAAAGTGATAAAATTTATCACTTTAACTCATCAATATGCTTTTTTAACACTTCAGCCTGGTTTCCTAAGATAATTTTCAATTGATTATCTATCTCTACCATACCTTGTGCTCCCATTCTCTGAATACCTTCTTTATTAACTAAAGAAATATCTTTTAAAGTTACCATAAAACGGGATTTATTTGCCTCATAATTTATTATATTACATTTACCACCTAAGTAATCAACTAAACGATTTACTTCTATTTTAGCATCCTTGCGAGACGCTCTAGTAATGGCAACTGCAATTATTAGCATAAGTGCAATTATGATTATATATTGTATGTATTCCATCTAATCACCTTATATAATTATACTATAAAATGAGTAATTGTCAAATTAATTGCATAATCACTTTTTTTAATTACATACTAATATTGGTGATAATATGAAAATAAAAAACAGATACAAATTTAATTACATTTTAATTGTTTGCTTATGTTGTTTTTTTGCTATTTCACTTATTACTTTATATAGTGCTGATACAATTAATTTCACTATAAATCAAATTATATACAAGCAAATTTTATGGATAATGATAGGAATATTGCTAATTGGCTTTATCGTTTATATAGGGAATGACATTATAATTAAGAATGCCTCAATATTATATATTATAGGTATTATTACACTAATTATTTTGCTTGTTATTGGTGTGCCAATTAATAATGCTAAATGTTGGTTTAAAATACCCGGTGTTGGCACCATTCAACCAAGTGAATTTATGAAAATAATTTTAGTAATATATTTATCCGTTTTCATAAGTGAAAATCAGAGAAAAAATAAAGTTAAGAGTAATAAAAATGAATTTATTTTATTATTAAAAGTAATGTTTATTGTTTGTATACCAGCTGCACTTACATTTTTAGAACCTGATACTGGAGCCGTTTTTATGTATCTAATCTTAACTATTGTCATTTTATTTGTTAGTAAGTTTAGAATGCGCTGGTTTTATCTTGGAATTGCTAGTTTCTTAGCTGTTATTTCTTCTATATTATATTTATATTTTTTCAACATCAATTTATTTATCAAACTATTAGGAAATAGTTTTTTTTTAAGAATAGAGCGTATAATTAATTGGTCTTCATCAGTGGGAATGCAGTTAGAAAATGGGATGACTGCTATTGGATCTGCTGGTTATATAGGTCATGGTTTTAATAAAACACCAATATATTTTCCTGAGGCACATACGGATTTTATTTTTGCTGTATATGCTTCAAATTTTGGTTTTATTGGTGCTGTCATATTGCTAATGCTTATTATATACTTTGATATGGAAATTATTCATATTGCTGAAAGAAGCAAAAACAGAACGAATAGATATATAGTTAGTGGTATATTGGGAATTCTTATATACCAGCAAATTCAAAATATAGGTATGACTTTTGGTCTTCTCCCTATAACAGGCATAACCTTACCTTTTATAAGTTATGGTGGATCAAGTTTACTTAGTTACATGATTATGATTGGATTAATATTTAATATTAATAACGAGAATAAACAATATAAAAATTAAAAAAGAAAGCTTAGCTTTCTTTTATTGTACTATTACATATGGAGTAGCACTAGTTCCATTACCACTTGCTACTAAAATAGCCGCATCTAATATTACGACTGGCCTAACATAGGCACTACTAGAAACATTTGTTTCTACAACACCTGTAGATGACACAGTATTAACGGTTGAGGCAGAACTCTTAGAAATAGTCCAAAAGCTATTTGTTACTTGTTTATAGATTGGTACTGTTAATAGTTCACCTATCTTAGGTAAGCCTACATATACACCATATATAATTCCTGTTTTGGATAATGATGTAGTCTTGTAATATGGAGATAATGATGTAGAATCTCCTTGGTACCAAAATCCCATCTTTACTGCGCCTTCTAAAGGTTGATATTCATTAAAATACATTGTGTTATTTAAATATTGAGCTAAGCCTTCGCTAGTGTTAAATGTGGAACTTGGACCGAATGAGGCCGAATAATTAACACCAGAATTTTTATATAAATCATTTAATATAACTTTCACATTAGATTTATCATTGTCTACTACCCTGTAAGTTTTACTGTTAATACTTATATATTCTCCATCTGATAAATTAAGTGAATTCAAAGTTCTATTATCTTGTTGACTTACACTTGCAACTTGTTTAAATAGTATGTAAGGGTTTGCAGAAGAACCACTTCCACTTGTTATTGTAGATTCTGGCATTAAACTTATAACAGGTCTAACATAATGCATACTATTTATATTCTTTGTTGTTATGCTTCCATCTGCTAAAACTGTAAATAATTTGCTTGTATCAGTTGTTGAATATGTTAAAGTTGATGATACAAAATCGTTATCTAAATAAGTATTTCCGTTCAATACAGACATGTTATACTCATATAATGAAAGTTGCCCTATCATTGCCCGATCAATAGAACTCTCAATTAAAGAACCACAAACATCTTGATTTGCAGCACTATTTGAAGTTGCTAAGTAGCAAAATCTTTGTTCAATTAGATGATCTGAGTATTTTAATCTACTTAAAAAATAATCATTTAACCATTCTTTAACATAACTATTTTTATATAAAAGATCTGCTCCGTAATTTAAAGTAGTGATAGGTTCATCAGCTACAAGCTTTATACTACCATCCTTATTTATTCCCATAATACGCCACATAAAACCACTATAATATACATAGTTATTAGCAGCTGCCCCAGAAAAATAAGTTCCTCCAAGAAAAGTATAAGTACTATCATTTGCTACATCTTGGTAAGCCTTATATAATGTTGATAAATTTTCAGCACTTTCTGCAAATGAGAATTGATATCCTCCATCTTCAACCGCAACCTTTATTACATTGCTCCTTGATAATACTTTTTCTGAGTATGATGATAAATAATTACTAGTAAGTTTGGCGTTATCAATCAATTGACCTACCGAAATATAATATATCATTCCATTGTTTTTAGGATATAAATTTTTATTTGCATCTAAATAACTATCAGCACTTTTATACAAAACTTGCAATGATGCACTATCTAGTTTCTTTGAAGTATTTCTAATTTGACCTATTATTGGTGTAACCACAATTACCATAATAATAGCCATAATTATTAAAACACCTAATAACTCTACTAAAGTAAAACCCTTTTTATTCATTTACGTCATCCTCTATTCTAGTTTTTATTATACTAAAAAAGCAAAAAAAAAACAACTATGCAGCTGTTTCTTCTTTTTTAATTACTTCTTTACCTTTGTAGCTACCACAAGCAGCACAAACTCTGTGTGGTCTTACATCAGCACCACATTTTGGACATTTAGTTGTACTATTTTCACTAATTTTATAATGAGTTCTTCTCATTCTACCTCTAGTTTTACTAACTTTTCTAAATGGTACAGCAAATAATTGAATATTTAATTTCATCATCATCAACACCTCTTTTCCTATAGTAGATCCTTTAGCTTATCAAAAGCTGAAGTAGTCTTTTCTTCTTCCCCTTCAGTTACTAATTTCCAACCATCACCAGATAGCTTCAAATCAGTAGCATCTGGACAAGTAACTTTTATAGGAATTTCCATTAGTATATTTTCCCATATAATAGGAAAAATATCAATACAATTCTTTACTTTTTCACCGAAATCTCCGATTTCTGACATCATTTGTGAATAATCACCTTCGATTTTAGTTTCAAAAGCATAATCAACCGGTTGTAATGTTATAGAACAAGGTAAAACCATAGTTCCACTAACAAGTAAATCTAAATAATAATTTTCCATTTCATCATCATGAATATAGCCATTAATAGAAGCATTTTTTAAATCCAAGATATTTACTGATTGCAGCTTTTCTTTTTCTATATTAATGTTTTCATTAACTTCTATATTAGTTTCAGAACCATTCTTCAATTTACTAATATCAATAATCATTCAATCACCACCGACATACCTACCAATTATACATAAAAATAGAGGAAAATGCAAGTATTTTATTAGTTATATAAATAAATTTAAAAATATGATATTATATAAACGAGGTGATTTTATGAGTACTGGAATTATTTGTGAATATAATCCATTTCATAATGGACATTTATATCATATAAATAAAATAAAAGAGATGTATCCTGATGATATCATCGTACTAGTTATGAGCTCACACTTTTTACAACGTGGAGATTCTAGTCTTATAAATAAATGGGATAAAACAGATATAGCTTTATCACTAGGTGTAGATATAGTGATTGAATTACCTTTTGTTTTTTCAAGTCAAGGAGCTGATATATTTGCTAAAGGTTCTATTGAAATACTAAAAAATATGAATGTTGATAGATTAGTCTTTGGTAGTGAAACTGATGATATAGAAATTTTAAGTAATATAGCCAGTATTCAAATCGATAATGATGAATTTGATATAAAAGTTAAGACTTATTTAGATGAAGGAATAAGCTATCCTACAGCATTATCTAGAGCTGTTTGTGATTTAACTAATATTAAAATTGATAAACCAAATGACTTACTTGCAATATCATATATTAAAGAAATAAAAAAACAAAAGGCTAATATTAAACCTATTTGTATAAAAAGGACTAATGATTTTCATAGTTTAAAATTAGATAATGATGTAGTAAGTGCTACTAGCATTAGAAATGCCCTTAAAGAAAATAAAGATATTAAGAAATACGTTCCACCTATCGTATATGAATATATGCAAAAAGATTTAAGTTACACTGAAGATTATTTTGATTTATTAAAATATAAGATAATAAGCGATTTTAATAATTTAAGTATATATCATACTGTTGATGAAGGTATAGAAAATAGAATTAAAAAATACATTTATACTTCTAACAATATGGATGAACTTATTAATAATATAAAGACAAAAAGATATACATATAATAAGGTTAAAAGAATGCTTACTCATATTCTATGTAGCTATACTAAAGAAGAAGCTGCTGGAACACAAAAAGGTGAATATATAAGAATACTAGGGTTTAATAAAAAAGGGAAAGAATATTTAAATAAAGTAAAAAAGACCAGTTCATTACCAATAATAACTGGATATTCTAATATAAAAAGTGAAATTTTAGATATTGAAAAAAGAGTTAGTTCTATTTATTTTTTACCTTTTAAACAAAAAAATAAGAATTATTTAATGGAGATGGAATATAAACATAAACCCATCATTAAATAATTCTTTTTCTTTTTATATTTCTTCGATTTTTAAGAAGTTTGTTGTTCTAGCTACACCGTGAACATTAAATCCACCAGTTACAACTATAATATCTCCAGATTCTAAATGCATAAATTTAGAAGCTTGTTCTTTTGCTGAAGTTACTATTTCATCAGTACTTTTAAATACTGGAACAATAACAGGATATACACCCCAGTTTAAAGCAAGAGATCTTGCAGTTTCTGCAGTTGGACATGAAGCAAGTACTAAACTCTTTGGTTTTAAATTACTTACAGTTCTAGCTGTATAACCACTAGTAGTAGATGCTACTATAATTTTAACATCTAATGTTTCTGCACAAGCAATAACACTTTGGGCTATTGTTTCAGTTATATCTTCTCTTCCTCTTGATTCAAATACATAATCATAATCATAATATTTTTCAGTATTTTCACAAATATCAGCCATAAATCTAACTGTATCAATTGGAAATTTTCCAACTGTAGTTTCACCAGAAAGCATAACAGCATCTGTACCATCAAGTACTGCGTTAGCAACATCTGATACTTCTGCTCTAGTTGGACGAGAATTTTTCTTCATTGATTCTAACATTTCAGTTGCAACTATACAAATTCTACCAAATGTACGACATTTTTGAACTATCATCTTTTGGTAAATTGGTAGTTTTTCCATTGGAACTTCTACACCTAAATCTCCACGAGCAACCATTATACCATCTGATACTTCAATGATTGAATCCAGATTTTCTACACCAGTTGTACTTTCAATTTTAGATATAATTTTTAAATCTTCTCTATTATAAGCTTTTAGTATTTCTCTAGCAGCAAGTACATCTTCTTTTGTTGATACGAAAGATAATGCTAAGAAATCTCCTTCATGCTCACAAGCATAAATTATGTCTTCTCTATCTTGTTCACTAATAAATGGAATATCTAAATGAGCTCCTGGAACGTTTAAACTCTTTTTATTTCCTAAAACCCCACCATTAACTATTTTACAAGTTACACCGTCTTCTTCTTTAGATATAACTTCTATTTTCATTAATCCATTTTCTAGTAAAATAACGCTACCTTTTTCTAAAGAATCTAAAGCTTGTGGATGATTTACAGAAAATCTTTCAGTATTTCCTACAACAGTTTCTTTAACTACGCGAATATTTTTTCCTTCAACAAGATTAACTTCACCGTTTTCCATCATTCCGTTACGAAATTCAGGTCCTTTAGTATCGTATAAAATTGCTACGTGTTTTCCAGTCATTTCTCTAACTTTTTTTACTGATGAAACAACAGTTTCTTTTTCTTCATTTGTAGCATGAGAAAAATTTATTCTTGCAACATTCATACCTACATTAACCATTTGAGCCATAACTTCTGGATCACAACTTGCAGGTCCAATACTACATATTATTTTTGTTTTCTTCATATAAACAACAACTCCTTTTTTTAATAGACAAGTGCAATTTTAACATATTAAGTGAAAAAAAGCAAGAAAAATTTCTTGTTTTAATTATCTATTTTGGCATTTTTCACAATAATATGTACCTCTACCATTGATTTTGACTTTGACTATAAAATTATTGCATATAGGGCATAATTCACCTTCATGGTTGTGAACATGCAATTTTTGTTGAAATTTACCATGAACTCCTTCACTAGATGTATAGGTCCTTATAGTTGTACCACCCATTTTTATTGCTTCCTCTAAAACTTTTTTTGTATATAAAATAATATTATCTAGGTCTTTATCATTAAGTTCATTAGTTTTTGTATAAGGATTTATTTTGCTAAGAAATAGAATTTCATCTGCATATATATTTCCTATTCCAACAATTATACTCTGATCAAGAATCACTGTTTTAATAGGCAACTTTTTAGTTTTATATTTTTCTTTTAGGTATGATACATTTAGTGAATCATCCCAAGGTTCTAAACCTAACTCATTTAATGGTTTCCTACTATTTATAATATCCTTTTTTATTAAATGCATACGCCCAAACTTTCTTGTATCACGATATCTTAGTTCGCTACCGTCTGTAAATTCAAAAGACACATGTTCATGTTTGTCGTATATATCTCCAGTTTGACGAATATTATATTTTCCTTCCATTCTTAGATGACTAAGCAAATAGTAATGGTCAAGTTCAAACATTAACCATTTTCCTCGCCTTTTAATATCGTTTATAGTTTCACCAATTATTTGTTTTATAAACTCATCACTGGTAGGATATTCTATTATTCCGGCATATAATATCTTTACATTCTTTATTTTTTTACCTAATATCTTAAATTTTAATGTTTCTTTTACCGTTTCAACTTCTGGAAGTTCTGGCATATTATCACCTCGTAATATATTATAACACGAACCACAAAAAAAAATACGAATATAATAAAAATAAGGAAAGGTGATTAATTTGAAAAAATATATTACTTATTTAGTAATTATTTTGATTATATTCTTAGCTAGTCTTACTATGTGGCCTAAGAAAAATACTGATACTGATTTAAAGAAAGTAAGTGTCGCAGAAGTTGCACATAGTATTTTTTATGCTCCTATGTATGCTGCTAAAGAACTAGGTTATTTTGAAGATGAAGGACTTGATGTAGAATTAACTTTAACTGCTGGTGCAGATAAAGTTACTGCAGCCGTATTATCAGGTGATGTTAATATTGGTTTTTGTGGTAGTGAAGCTACAATATATTTGTATAATCAAGGTGTAGAAGATTATCTAATAACTTTTGCAGGACTTACAAAAAAGGATGGTAGTTTTCTAGTATCTAGAAAAAAATACGATAATTTTAAACTAGAAGATTTAAAAGGTTCTACAATAATTGGAGGTCGTCAAGGTGGAATGCCTGAAATGACTTTAGAATGGGCACTTAAACAAAATGGAGTTGATCCTAAAAAAGATGTATTTATAGATACTAGTATTGCTTTTGCAGCTATGAGTGGGGCATTTATTGGTGGGCAAGGTGACTTTGTATCGCTTTTTGAACCAACAGCTTTGAAAGTAGAGCAAGCAGGTTATGGCTATGTAGTTGCTTCTATTGGTGAATATGGTGGAACTGTTCCTTACACTGCTTTTAATGCTAAAAAAAGTTATATTGAGGATAATCCTGAAGTTATTGAAGGATTTACCACTGCAATTCAAAAAGGATTAGATTATGTTCATAATAATACTTCAGAAGAAATTGCTAAAACAATACTAAAAGATTTTCCAGATACTTCTTTAAATGATCTAACTATTATAGTAGAAAGATATAAAAACATTGATTCTTGGTTTAATACTACTTATATAGAAAAAGAAAATTTTGATCATATACAAGAAATAATGGAAAGTGCTGGAGCTTTAACTTCTAGAGTTGATTTCGATAAATTAGTTGATAATACATATTCAGAAAAAGAATAGTTATATTCTTTTTTTTATATGATATAATTACCTTAGGTGATAATATGAAAAAAGTAATGTATTTTGTATTTATAGCTACTATAGTCTTCTTGATGTGTGCTTGCACAAATAAAAAAGTAGATAAAGAAGTAGTTGATGACGAAGAAATTGGTGAAGAACCTATTTCTGAGGAAGAAAAAGATACTTATGTTGATGATAATCCAATAACAGTTGGATTATATATTAATTCTAATGGAACAACTACACTAGTTGATCATTATGATTCAACTTGGAAACAATATACTGATATAATTGTTTTTTCAACATTCTATACACAAGAAAAAACTCTTCCTGCAGATTCTGTAGCTGGAACTTTTGATACATATAAAAGGAACTATAGTAATATTAATAACTATAGGATAGGATATAATGTTAAATTTTCAGTTAAAAACGGTGATGTTATTGATCGAACTATTTTAAATATAACTGATTCAATCCTATCAACAGAATATTTATTATTTTATTTTTATGATGATATATTACATCGTAATGATAATTGGTACTCACATATTACTGAAACAGAGTGGAATACTTCGACTATGATGACATCATTTAAAATTACTGGTGGAACTGTTTATAATGAAGTGACTTCTCCTGTCGAAGTTACTGTATTTACATATGATGGTACAGATGACTTTGATGAAAATGGTAAATATAGAGGGAATAGTAAATATACAGTTATATTAAACAATATTTAAGAAACTAGTAATAGTTTCTTTTTTATTTATAGTATGCTTTGCACAAGCAAATAAAAGTAAAAATCATACTATAATTTAGGTGATAAAATGAATAATATTTTAAGTATCAAAAATCTTAAAAAAATATATCACACTAAAAATGATGAAATAGAAGCAATTAATGATATTTCCTTCGATTTAGAAGAAGGAAAATTTATTGCAATTGTGGGACCATCTGGATGTGGTAAAAGTACACTTCTTTCAGTTCTTTGCGGATTAGAGAAAAAAACTGATGGACAAATTCAATTTAAAGATAATATTAAAATCGGTTATATGTTACAACAAGATGCACTATTTAATTTTAGAACCATATTAAACAATTGTTTGTTAGGTTTAGAAATTAGTAAAGATTTAACTAGTTCAAACAAAAAAAAGGTTATTAGACTTCTAGAAGATTATGGGCTTAAAGATTTTATTAATAAGTATCCTGAGGAATTATCAGGTGGTATGAGACAAAGGGTTGCACTAATTAGAACCCTCGCAACTAATCCTGATATTCTTTTATTGGATGAACCTTTTTCAGCACTGGACTACCAAACTAGACTTGCTGTATCTGATGATGTGTATCGTATAATAAAAAAGGAAAAGAAAACAGTTATTATGGTTACACATGATTTAGCAGAAGCTATTTCTATGGCAGATACTGTAATAGTTCTTTCACATAGACCAGCTATTGTCAAAACAGTTATTGACATTAATTTAACAGATAAAAGTACGCCTATTAACAACAGAAAAAGTAAGGAATTCGCTAAATACTATGATATGATTTGGAAAGAAATTGATTATCATGTCTGAGGAACATAAGTTATTTATAAAGCGAAGTAAACAATTTAATCTGTTTGTTAGGTTAGCTCAAATCTCTATAGTACTTATTTTTATCTTCTTATGGCAATTCTTAGCCGATAATAATATTGTTAATTCATTTATTACTTCTTCACCTTATAACGTTATTAAGACCATTATAAGTTTATTTAAAGATGGTACACTATTTATAAATATTTGGATTACAGTGTATGAAACAATTATTAGTTTTATACTTGGAACATTTATAGGATTAGTTGTGGCATCTATACTTTGGAGTAATAAATTTATAGCTAAAGTAATAGATCCTTTTCTAACTATACTAAATAGTTTACCCAAGGTAGCACTTGGCCCAATTATAATTATTTGGGCAGGTGCTGGTGTGAATTCCATAATAATAATGGCCTTGTTAATCTCTACTATTATTACTATAATAAATATTTATCAAGGATTTATAGGTATTGATCCAATAAAAATCAGACTTATGAATTCGCTTAAAGCTTCTAAAACTCAAACATATTTTAAACTTATACTACCTGGTAGTCTTAATATAATAATAAGCACCTTAAAAATTAATATAAGTATGTCATTAATAGGTATCATTATGGGAGAGTTTTTAGTTTCAAAACAAGGTATTGGATACTTAATAATGTATGGATCACAAGTATTTAATTTAAATCTTGTTATTACTGGAATTGTAATATTGGGTCTCGTTTCTATAGTTATGTACTATTTCATATCATATCTTGAATCAAAAATAACTAGATCTAAATAATCTAGTTATTTTATTTTAATCATTTATTTCCAACCTTTTTTTGTTATTTTTTACTTGTAAGATACTAAATTCATTAGTGAATGCTTTATAAAAATAATTTTTTTAATCAACTAATATACATTTTTTAAGCGTTTTTCTTTCATAATATCCGACACATACAATATCTCTCTGTTTATTATCAATTGCTATTTCATCTATAAATTGTAGTTCAAAGCCATTAACATTAAAGCTCTTGTTTTTTAATCCTGGTGTCTCCGTGTAATATTTTTTACTAACAAAATTTTCGATTTTTATATACTCATTAATAATATAAAATCTATTCTGATTAAGTATTCCTCCTAAGTTGTCAACATCATAACTTAATAAGGGCTTTTCAATAGTGGACTCAGTCCCAGATATAAACATTGCATTTTCATCATCATTTGCTATCTTTTTATAAACATTTCCATTGTGAATAAGGGTGTTTTCATCAACATATTCATATTCCCAGTTTTGTTTTCCAAAGTACATATTAGATAGTGAATATATTTCTACTTTGTTATATTGATAATCAATATAACCAGTATATAAAACTAGATTATCCTTAAATATTAAGTAAGTATTAAATTCTTCAGCAGTAGTACTATCATATGTATTTTTATCCTTACTAATCCAATTTCCTTGCAATTTTTCCATTATATTATTCTTTGTTACCTTGTCACAACCTGCTAGAGTAAAACACATAACTATTATCAGTAAACCAATTGATAATCTCTTTTTCATAAATACCTCTTTTTTACATATCTTTATTTATATAATTATAGCATATAAAAAAACTATTCAAAATTAATTGAATAGTTTTATTTTTAAGTTATTGTTTAACTTAGCAATATCATTGCAAATGTTAATATAGCTGCTGAAGATATAGCAATAGTAAGAACTACTTTAAATGACCATTTAAACCAAGTACGATATTCTACTTTAGCTAAGGCTAGACCACCCATAATTGAACCACAAGTTGGTGTAATTAAGTTTACTAATCCATTAGCTGCAACATAAATCATAATTGTTACTGATGCATTTAATCCAATTCCATCTGCGATTGGAGCAACAACTGGTGTAGATAAGTTTGCTAATCCAGAACTTGATGGAACTAAAATTGATAAGAAAACATGTAATAAGTAATCAAGTGGAGCAAATACTCCAGCAGGAGTACCTGATAATGCGTCAATAGCATTTTGAATAATGTATACACCTAAACCTGTTGTATTCATTATTACACTGATACCACGTGCTACTGCAATAATCATAACTACTTCGGCTATTTCTCCAACACCCTTCATAAATACTTTAACAATGCCTTCTTCTCCTAAATCACCAACAATTCCAATAATAACTGCCATGATTAAGAACCAAGTGGCTGCATCTAGGAAATAGAAATATCCAAAACAATTACCTGTTAGAATAGCAGACCAGTGTGTACCAGCATCAGCTACTTCTTGACTAATAACACCAAAATCAACCCAAGGAATAAATCCTAAAATCATAACAACAAAAGTTAATCCAAATAATACTAATACAAACTTTTGTCTTTTTGTTAATTTTGCATTATTAATATGTTCCTTTTTAATAAATTCATCTTCCATATCCTTTTTCTCTTGTAAAGATAAGAAAGTAGAACCTTTCTCTTTTTTGACTTTCTTTGCATATCTCATAACAAAGAACACTGAGATTAAATAAGATGTTAACCATAGAATAACACCTAAAGTAAGGATAACTGATTGATCAGCAGTAATTCCTTCTGGTAAAGCACTGACTGCAGCACCTACTGCAAATGGATTAATTGTTGATCCTAATACTCCAGATCCTGCTCCTAATAATACAATTGCTGACCCTACAATTGTATCATATCCCATCGCAACCATTGTAGCTGCTAATAGAATATAGAAACCAACAGTTTCTTCTAGCATTCCATATGTTGTACCACCTACTGAAAAGATAAACATTAATACTGGAATTATTAATAATTCATGCCCTTTCAATTTTCTAACAAGTGATGCAATTCCTGCTTCTAGAGCACCTGTTTGTTTAACTATAGCTAAAAAGCCACCAAGGATTAAAACAAATATACATACTTCAACAGCATCAACAAATCCATTGACTGGTGCCATTAAAATATCTGATAATTTGGCATCTGTTACATCTGGTATAAACCAAGTAACAGCAGAAACTATTAATAATAATATTAGTATAATTGAAAATGCAGTTAGTCCTTTTTTTCCCATATTAGTTGACTTAACTACTTTTACATCTTCTACTACTTCTTTCATATTTTCACTCCTTCATAATTCTTGTAATAATTTTGCCTTTTTAAATATAATTTACTTATCTAAAAAGGCAATAATCATTAATGTGGATAACTTTTAAAAAATCAATAGTGCCTATGTCTTATGTAGTATTCATTCCTTTGTAAAATGGTCATTTTTACTACTGGAATATGTAACCACTGGCTGTAATAACAATTTTCCTTGGCCAACCAATTGTCTTACAGTATTCAATTCAACAATACTAATGGTTTTAGAGAAGGAACGACTCTCCTATATTACCTATTAGTATCATCAATGAATTGATAAATTATTTACTTTTCAAATTCTAATAATTATTTTTCCAAAAAACAACAAAGTTAATTAAATTTTGAAAAGTGCTTCTATTTAATCAACTACAACCTATCTTATTAAATTATTATAATTTTAAAAATATTATATAGTCAATCCAATACAACCATGGAATATTACTTCCATCAAGTTATATAATTATTTATTAATTAAATCGTCATCTGTCATTGTCGCATACATAATGGCTTTTATTGTATGCATTCTATTTTCGGCTTCTTCAAATACCAAAGATTTTGTTGAACTGAATACTTCATCTGTTACTTCCATTTCACTTAATCCAAATTTTTCATTTATTTCTTTACCTATTTTTGTATCTAAATTATGAAATGATGGTAAGCAATGTAGAAATATACAATTTTGATTAGCCATATCTAATAGTTCTTTATTAACTTGATATGGTTTTAAAAGTTGAATTCTTTGAGCCCATATCTCTTCTGGTTCTCCCATAGATACCCAAACATCAGTATAAATAATGTTAGCATTATTAGCTCCAATATTTACATCGCTTGTTATATTTATTGTCGAACCATTCTCATTAGCTATTTGCTTACACATCTCTATTAAGGATTCAGCCGGATATAATTCAGCTGGTGCTAAACAAGTATAATTCATTCCCATTTTAGCACATGCTACCATTAATGAATTAGCAACGTTATTACGGCCATCACCTACAAACGTCAAATTTAAACCTTTTAAATTTCCAAAATGTTCTTCAATAGTTAGTAAATCTCCTAACATTTGGGTTGGATGAAATTCATTTGTTAGTCCATTCCATGTTGGAACGTTAGAATATTTAGCTAACTCTTCAACTATTTCTTGACCATATCCACGGTATTCAATACCATCATATAATCTTCCAAGAACTTTAGCCGTATCTTCAATACTTTCTTTTTTGCCCATTTGACTACTTTGAGCGTCCAAATAAGTAACTCCCATACCTAAATCTAAACCGGCAACTTCAAATGAACATCTTGTTCTAGTAGAAGTTTTTTCGAACAACAAAACAATATTTTTTCCTTCTAAATATTTATGGTTTATATTATTTCTTTTCATAGATTTAAACTTTTTAGATAAATCTAATAAATATCTTATCTCTTCACTAGAATAATCAAGTAACTTCAAAAAATTTCTGCCTTTTAAATTCATATTATTAATCCTCCCTATATAATGGCATACTCATA
This sequence comes from Bacillota bacterium, assembly GCA_023430885.1. GTDB lineage: Bacteria > Bacillota_I > Bacilli_A > RF39 > UBA660 > RGIG4266. Next base: position 9,878 of record JAEYYH010000008.1, on the reverse strand, counting down.
CAACGAGGGCCGCCTCTACCTCTTGATAATTCACTACCAGGCATTTCTAATACCTTTAATCCTGCTCTCTTTAAAAGAGCATTTGTAATATTATTACGATCGTATACTACAACTACCCCTGGTGCTATACATAAAGTATTGGAAGCATCATTCCACTGCTCTCTTTCAGAAGTGATTCTATCTTCTGCACCACATGGTATTAGAGTAATATCTTTGTTTAAAGCTGATTCTAATATATTTTCTAAACTATCATTTATTTTTTTTACATTAATAGTATCTTCTTCATCTACTATTTCTTCGTTAGCTGTTATCTCATAAACTTCTAAAGTATCCATGATACCTGGATGATATGTAAATTTATCATAATCAACTTGTGTGAAAACAGTATCTAAATGCATAAAAGCACGACAATTAGGAATGCTAAATGCTAATATTTTACTAATTTTAGATGTATTATCTTTAAATAAATTATTTGCTAAAAGTTCAATACTTTCTGCTTGTGTTCTTTGTGATATACCAATAGCTAAAGTTGTTTCATTAAGTAATAAAACATCTCCTCCCTCAATATGATAAGGGTTATATCTATCATAATACTTTTTAACACTGTCCTTATAATCAGGATGATAATTAAATATATATTCAGCGTAGATAGTTTCTCTATTTCTAGTAACTGAATACATTTTATTTAAACATACACCATTACCCATTGATGCAAATGGATCTCTAGTAAATATTAAATTTGGCATTGGATCAGCCAGGAACTTACTTTCTTCAGTAATTAAGTCCACTAAAGAATGTTCAACATCTCTTTCCATAGCATTAAGCTCATTTATATTAATACCTTCCATTGTTTTTAATACTAAATCTTTATTATCAGAATAAGTATTTAAATATTCAAAAACAACCTTATTATATTTTGGAGTTTTAATTCCTGCTTCATAAATAAACTGCTTGATAAATTTTTCTTTAATTGATGGATTTAGATCTAATGTTTCTGCCATTAAATCTTCAAGATAAACAACTACTATTCCATTATCTGTTAATATTTTAGCAAACTCATCATGTTCTTCTTGCGCTTTTTTTAAATAAGGAATATCATCAAATAAAAGTCTAGTAAGTGAATCAGGTGTTAAATTCAATAATTCATTACCTGGTCGGTGTAACAAAACTTTCTTTAATGGTTTAATCTCACTATTTACATTAATTCCCATGTTCATTTCTCCATTCTATTTCCTATATATTAATCTTTCGATTTAGGACTTAACTTATTTAAGAAACTTTTAAGTCTCTCACTTTTTGGATTATCAAATATTTCATTAGGTGTTCCCTCTTCAACTATTTTACCCTCATTCATAAATATTACTTTATTTGCAAAGGCTCTTGCAAAATTCATTTCATGACTAACTACAACCATTGTCATTCCATCATTAGCAATATTTTTCATTAATTCAAGTACTTCATTAATCATCTCTGGATCAAGTGCACTTGTCGGCTCATCAAATAATAACAATTCTGGTGATAGCATCAGACTTCTTATAATTGCTACTCTTTGTTGTTCACCACCAGATAGTTTTGTTGGATATTGATTAATTTTATCTGACAATTTTATAAAATTTAATAATTGAGAAGCTTTTTTTTCGGCTTCATCTTTAGTTAATAGTTTTAATTTTGTTGGTGCTAAGGTTATATTTTCTTTAACCGTAATATGATTAAATAAATTAAACTTTTGAAATACCATACCAATTTTTTGTCTAATAATATTTTGATTAAAATTTTTAATGTTTTTTCCGTTATATATTATTTCTCCGCTTGTCGGTATTTCTAAACCATTTATGCATCTAAGTAATGTAGATTTTCCACATCCACTGGGACCAATTATGACTATTCTATCGCCTTTTTTTATTTCTATATTTATATTATCTAAAGCTAAATTATTATTAAATTTTTTAACTAGATTTACTATTTTGAGCATTATTTGTTCTCCTTTCAAATCTTTTTAAAATTCTCGTTATTCCTAAAGTAAGAACTAAATAAATTAAAGCTGTTATAGTAAGTGGATATAGATAGTCATAAGTTCTTGAAGCAATAATATCACCAGCCTTAGTAAGATCTCTTATACCAATATAACCAGCTACTGATGTCTCTTTAATCAAAGTGACAAATTCATTACCTAGTGCTGGTAAAGCATTCTTCATTGCTTGGGGTAATATTATATATCGCATTATTTGTGTATAACTAAGTCCTAGACTTTTTCCAGCTTCCATTTGCCCCTTATCAATTGATTCAATACCAGTTCTAAATATCTCTGATACATAAGCACCTGAATTTAAACCAAATGCAAGCATACCAATAATTAGTATATTTATATTTGATGTTTTAAAAATAATATAATATATAATCATTAATTGTAATAATACTGGTGTGCCTCTTATAATAGCAACATATAGATTAGCGATAACATTTAAAATTTTATGAGTTTTATTCTCTTTATAATTATTTTTAATTAATGCTACAGCTAAACCTAATACAATTCCTAATATTGTTGCTCCAACAGTAATAATTAAAGTGTTTTTCAAACCTTCTAATATCAATAAATATCTTTGATCATATATTAATGTTTTATAAAAATTTTCCATAACTACTCCTATTTATTAGTATGATTCATTATATACTCCTCTATCTTACCTTCTTGCATTAATCTTTCTAATACTAAATTTATTTCATCTAAAAGTTTTTTGTTATTTTTTGCAACTGCAGCAGCATACTTATCTGTAAATAATTCCACGTCTGAGATAACTAATTCCGAATTATTCTTAATTAATTCATTTGCTGGAAGGGCATCCATTATCAAACAGTCTGCCTTTTTACTTTTAACATCTTGGGCAGCACTTAAGAATTTTTTTTGTTGAATAACAGTAGCTCCCTCTATATTAGAAGAGGCATATATATCTGCAACACTTCCTAATTGAACTGCTATTTTTTTATTTTTTAAGTCATCTATTGAATTTATTTTATTATCTTTTAAAGTGACAATAACCTGTTTACTAATTGAATATTCTACTGAAAAATCAACTTCATCAAGTCTTTCAGGTAGAATTGACATTCCTGCAAGTGCAAAGTCTGCCTTGCCACTATTTAATTCATTAATTATTGAGTCAAAATCAACGTCTTTTATTACAAGTTTTTTTCCAAGAGAATTAGCAATTTCTTTGGCAATATCAATATCTACGCCAACAATTTCTCCGTCTTCGTAATACTCATAAGGTGCAAAACCTGCCTCGGTTACCATAACAATCGTATCTTCATCCTTTTCACAACCACATAATGATAAAGTACATAATATTACGATAATTAAAATATTTATTGTTAACCTCTTCATTCTTTACCTCTTTACTATTTTATATTTTCATTATATCACTGTAATATTTTATTGTAAATATTTAGCCTTTTTATGGACATACTAATTGACAAATCAAAAGTTTATAGCATTATTTTATTTTAAACAAAAACAACAAGATCTAGATGATCTTGTTGTTTTTTAATTATGTATCTCTGTTACATCTGTTCCTAAAATTGCATTATTTAAATTATTTAATGAAGTTATAACAGCTCGATTACCTGATGCTTCAACAAAGTTTAAAGCAGCCTGCATTTTAGGAAGCATGCTTCCTTTTGCAAAGTGGCCTTCATCTATATATTGTTTTGCTTGAAGTACCGAAATACTTCCTACCTTTTTAGCATGATCTGTTCCATAATTTAATTCAGCCTGATTTACATTAGTAAGGATTATCAAAAAATCAGCCTTAAGTTCTATTGCCATTAATGAGCAAAGTAAGTCTTTATCAATAACGGCATTAGCTCCTTTTGCTTCATTTTGTTTATAAATTGGTATCCCACCACCACCACCTGCTATAACAATATGATCAGTATTAAGTAAATCTTTAATAGTCTCTATTTCAATTATTTCAATTGGTTTTGGACTTGCTACAACTTTTCTGTAGCCACGTCCTGCATCCTCAATATACTTTTCTCCGCTCTCTTCCATTAATCTTTCAGCCATTCTCTTACTGTAGAATGGTCCAACTGGTTTAGAGGGATTTTTAAATGATTGATCATTCCTATCAACCACAACTTGAGTCACAATTGTAACTATTTTCTTTTCAAGACCTTCCTCTTCAAGAACATCTCTTAAACCTTTTTGAAGATGGTATCCTATATATCCTTGGCTCATTGCAGTGCACTCTGGAAACGGCATATAAGGGATATCTTCATTTTGATATGAATCTTCAAATGCTAAATTAATGATCCCTACTTGTGGTCCATTGCCATGACCAATAATTATTTCATGGCCTTCTTTTATTAAGGGTACAACATTCTTAACCGCTTTCTTAATTAAAGCTTGTTGTTCCTTGGGATTGTTACCTAAGGCATTACCACCAAAAGCAATAACTATTCTACTCACTATAAAATCCTCCTATCTTATTATCATAAGCATATCACTCTTTAATAAAAAATGCTAGTCCATCATGAACAAAAAAAGAGACTAAGTCTCTAAATATATGCATAATGTTTTATTCCAGCCTGGTTACCTTGCTTCACAATATCAGATTTCCAAGTTTCATCAAAAGGTCTGGCATAAAACATTGTATTATCATAGTTATTAGCAAGATTACGATATCTTCTTGCTATTTCCATTGAATCAACATCTTTAGTATATCCAAAATCATAATAACTATCATGACTTTCTTCAAAAAAGATAACTCTATTTCCGTTTGGACCACCATTGTTTGTTAATACACCAATATATGGACTATATTTTTCAACTAAATCTTTTTCAGTAAATAATACTTCACCATAGACTATTATTCCATATTTCTTAAGGCAATATATTACTCTAGGCCAAAAATCACAACCTTCTTCTGGTAAAGCAATGTGTTTAGCAGCGTCAAATCTAAATCCCGCTACACCGCAATCAATTAAGTCATTTAAAAAATCAATAATTATATCTTGAAGATCATGATTATTTAAATTTAAACCTGGTAAACCCATACAATAATGAGTTACTTGATATCTATCATTCCAATTTTCAATATTCTTTGTTTCTCGCCAAAAGTCGCTTCTATTACGAATTTTCGGGTCGACTTTTTCATGAGGATGAAGTCCTCCATTGTTTTCCTGTGCCATATGATTACATACAACATCAGCTATTATTTTAATGCCATATCTTTCAGCCTCAAAACATAATTTTCTTAAATCTTCTTTAGAACCAAAAAAATTTCCGATACTAAATGCTGTTGGTTGATATGACATCCACCATTGTCTTAATCCATCTTCTTTCAGTGGTTGGATTGGATTAATTTGAATAGCATCAAATCCTTGCTCACTAATTTTTTCAAGTTCACTCTCCACATCTTTTAAGCGCCAATTAAACAAGTGTAATACTCTCATAACATACTCCTACTTCTAAATATACCTTAATTATAACACTATTATTTTTAATTTCAATTTATTTGTAGGAATAAAATGCTTTTGTTGTTTACAATATTTTTTTTTGTGTTATAATCTATATCGTGAGGAGGATATCCGTGAATATTTTTAAAAAATATGGACCATATAAATTAATAACATTAGGATTCCTTTTGTGTATTTTTATTGGTAGCATTTTATTATGGTTACCTATTTCACATATAGACGGCGCAGATGTATCATATATTGATGCTTTTTTTACCACTGTTAGTGCTATATGTGTTACAGGGCTTGCATCAATTGATTTAGCTAATTCTTTTAATTTATTTGGAAGAATTATTGTTGCTTTACTAATACAGATTGGTGGGCTTGGAGTAGTTTGCGCTGCTATAAGTATGATAATAATATCTGGTCAAAAAATCGGTATTAAAAAACGTATCCTTATAATGAATTCACTTAATTTAAATTCATTAAAAGGTGTTGTTAAATTTGTTAAAACAATGATTAAAATAACATTTACTGTTGAAATAATTGGAGCTATACTTTCTTTTTTTGTCTTTATAAAAGATCACAATTTTTTTAGAGCAATCGAAATTAGTATATTCCACTCTATATCTTCATTCAACAATGCTGGTTTTGATATTTTAGGTGACTTTCAAAACTTATCAAATTATAGAAATAACGTACTACTAAATTTAACTACCTGCGGTTTAATAGTTTTGGGTGGTTTAGGTTTTATTGTAATTAATGATTTACTAGAGAAAAAGAATTTTCATAAACTACAATTACATTCCAAAATAGTAATTAAGACTACACTATTTTTAATAGTTATTGGTACAGTTCTTATAAAAATAACTGGCAATTTAACTTGGCTAGAATCTTTATTCTTAAGTGTCTCTTCTAGAACGGCTGGATTTAATACATATCCTATTGGTATGTTAGGACTTTCATCACTATTAGTAGTAATGATTCTTATGTTTATAGGAGCTTCACCAAGTTCAACTGGTGGTGGTATCAAAACCACAACTATTTACACACTATTTAAAAGTACTATAGCAATATGTACAAACAAAGATTGTGAAACATTTAGAAGAAAGATTCCACAAGATGTAATTAATAAAAGTCTTGTCATGCTATTTTCGGGAATTTCTGTAGTAATACTAACTGTGTTTTGCTTGAGCATATATGAACCAAATTTTAAACTTTCCGATATTTTATTTGAATCTATAAGTGCTTTTGGTACAGTTGGTTTATCAACTGGCATAACTCCTGAATTATCTGCATTAAGCAAAATAACACTTGCTATAACTATGTTTATTGGTCGAATAGGACCACTTACTTTATTAGCAATATGGTCAAAGAAAGGAAAATCTAATGTTAGCTATCCAGAGGAAAACATTATGATTGGGTAATAAAATGAGAAAACAAAAATCATCCATTGAATATGGAATAATAGGTTTAGGAACTTTTGGTATGAGTCTTGCTAAGGAATTAGCAGAAGCAGGAAAAGAAGTTATAGTACTAGATCACGATGAAAATAAGATTAAATTAATTAAGAACTATGTTGATGAAGTATTTTTAGTTAAAGAACTTGACAGAGAAACACTTGAAGAAACAGGCATTCAAAATTGCGACACTGTTATAGTTTGTATTTCAAAAGACGTAGCTGTTAGTGTACTTACAACTTTAACAGTTATTAATATGGATGTACCTAGAGTAATTGCTAAAGCAACTAGTGACGAACAAGGTATTATTCTTGAAAAACTAGGTGCAGAAGTTATATATCCAGAAAAAGATATGGCCGTAAGATTAGCAAATAAATTATTAAAATCTAAATCTCTTGACTATATAACTTTAAATGGTAACGTTACTGTAGCAGAGTTTAAAATACCTGATGAACTTGCTGGTAAAACTATTCATAATTGTAATATTAGAGAACATTTTTCTTTAAATATAATTGCAGTTGAAAATAATGAAAACACAGTAACTGAAATCGATCCTGAATATGTACTAAAAAATAGTGATTTAATAGTACTAGTTGGTTCTAACAAAAATATTCATAGGCTTGAAAAAAAATATTATAGTGAAAAAGAATAATAAATTTGTTATTGCAAATATTTTATTTTAATGATAGAATTAGGTTAGAATAGGGCGTGGTTAGTATGGAACATGTTTTAAATTCTAAAAAATATTGGGGAAATCATAATAAAGAGTGTACTTTTTAGTGCCCTCTTTTTTTTGTGTGTTGGAGGAGTAAATATGAACACAGAATTATTAGATAAGTTAAAAGAATTATCACAGAAAGAAATAAGTCTTAGTGACCTATGCAAGATGCTAAATTTAAATGAATATGAAATTTTAAATCTTATTGCAGAGCTTCGAAAAGAAGGAATAAATATCTCGACAAAACAAAAAGATGATGATATATATATGTTTAATCAAGGTGAGAAAGAGCCGCTTAATGAAAATACATATTCTTTTCAAACTGATAAAAATCATGAAATTAAATTCGCTGTTATTTCAGATACAAGAATTGGTTCAAAATCACAACAGTTATCAATTTTAAATGACATGTATGCTAATGCTAAGAAACTTGGAATAACTCATGTTATTCATTGCGGAAACATTTCTGAAGGATTATACCCAATAAATACCAAGTATGCAAATACATTATTTCTAGATGACACTTTAAGACAAGCACAATATATTATAGATAAATATCCACTAGTTGAAGGAATAAAAACTTATTTTATTACAGGAGTTAAAGATGAAACTCACTTAAAAACTAATAAGATAAACATAGGTAAACGTATTAGTGATATGCGTGAAGACATGATATATCTTGGAGAGAATACATGTACAATTAGTATTGATAAAATAAAAATGTTACTACTTAATTTAAATTTAGGTAAAACTTATACTAGTTCATATAGGCCACAACAAATGATAAATTCATTTCGTAGTGAAGACAAACCCGATATTATGTTATATGGTGGATTATTGCAGATGGAAAAATTTACACATCGTGATGTTCAATGTATTACCGTTCCAAGTGTGACAGCAACAACACAAGAAATGATTCAAAAAAGATATAGTAATACAATAGGAGTTTGGTATATAACAATTAAAACTAATGAGAAAGGTAATTTAGAGTCTATAAGAGCAGTAACTTCTCCATATTATTTGACCAACAAAGATGACTATATTAAAGCAAAAGTTCTTAGGTTAACAAAGGAGGTAAAATAATATGGATGAAAAAGAACGTGTGAGAAAAGAAATTGATTCAAAATTTATAGATAAGGTATATAGAGTTATAAAAAACGGAATGCCAATTGAAGAATTTATCAAAATAGTAGGTTGTTCTTTTGAAGAAGCTAGCGGCATATTAGAGTTATGTCAATTACACGGAAAAAAAGTAGAAATCGTTTTAAATGAAAAAAAGGAATTTATTATTCAAAAAACGGCTATTAAAAAAGTTTCTAATTATGCTATAAAATCAAATATAAAAGATCTAACCCATACTAAATTATGTGTTGTTTCAGATACTCATTTAGGTAATATACATCAACAATTACATTTACTAAATAAAGTTTATGAAGAAGCTAGCAAAAGAGAAATTGATACAGTACTTCATTGTGGAGATTTAGTAGATGGAGACTATTTAGCAATAAGAAAAGAACAAGGAAGGCAAATGTTTTTAAGAGGATTCGATGAGCAAGCTGGTTATGTAGTAGATATGTATCCTGAGGTAGAAGGCATTACAACTAAGTTTATATTAGGTAGTCATGATGAAACACATTACAAAAATGGTGGTGCCACTTTGGGCTACTGGATACCAAAATGTCGTCAGGACATGGAATACTTAGGCCAAGATACTGCTACTGTAAACATTAATGGTGTGCGCATAACTTTAGATCATCCTGGAGATGGTTCTAGTAAAGGTTTATCCTATAAACTGCAAACAAGAATTGAAGAATTAGAATCTGGTCAAAAGCCTAAAATTTTACTTGTTGGGCATTATCATAAAAGTTATTATTTTTCATATAGAAATATTCAGGGTATTGAAGTTCCTTGCTTTTGCGATAAAACTCAGTTTCAGCAGAAAAAAGGATTAACTAATATAATAGGAGCTTATTTTTTGGATATATACTCTGACAATAAAGGAAATATACAATTTTTTGAACCGGAAGAAATGCTTTTTAATAATGCGGATATGTGGGATGAAGCGGGTATAGACAAACGAAAAGTCAAAAAATTAGTACTAAAAAAAGAATCAATTTAATATTGAAATGATAAAGTAAATGTAGACACAAAAAAGAAGTGTCTACATTTTTTTTGTTATAATTGTTTAAGATGGAGGTAAATATGAGAAAAAAAGGCGGGACCAATAAATATTGGTCTACAGAAGAAAA
>JAEYYH010000028.1 GCA_023430885.1 Bacillota bacterium | reverse complement strand
GCTGGTGGACGACGAGGGCGATCGCTTCGAGAAGGCAAGGCAGGCGCTCGCCGAGATCGGCATAGCGGCCGAGCATTTCAGGCTGGACGACGCCATCCTGGGCCGGTTGAAGAGCGCCCAGGCTGTTTTCGTCGGGGGCGGCAATACGTTTGCGCTGCTGTCGCGCATGCGCCAGAGCGGTGTCCTCGATGCGCTTCGGCAACGGGTTGGGGAAGGGCTCCCCTACATCGGGACGAGCGCCGGCAGCAATGTCGCTGGCCCGAATATTCTGGCCACCAATGACTGGAATGTCGTCGCGGCGACGCGCTTCGATGCGATGGGGGCGGTTCCCTGGGCCATCAATCCCCACTACCGGGAAACGGACCTTGCCATGGCACCCGGCAGCGAGACCCGCGATCAGCGCATCGGCGAGTATCTTCGCATGAACGATACGCCAGTGCTGGCGATCGAAGAGGGAGCGGCGGTGCGCGTTGAGCCGTCCGGTGCCACGATTGTCGGATCGGCACGAGGCAAGTTCTTTCGCCGCGGTGAGCCTCCGCAATGGCTCGAGCCAGGAACACGTGTGCCGGAGACGCCTTCGCTGCGCTCAGTGGCACGAAGCGAGGGGCCCCATGGACTTTGAATACTTCGAACCCGGTTCCGTGACGGAAGCCGCAGCATTGGCCGCGCGCTACGGCGATGGCGCCCGCTTCATTGCCGGCGGCACCGACCTCGTCATTCAGATGCGTCGCAAGCGCGTCGCTCCCGCCCAAGTGATCGATCTTCAGCGCCTCGCAGCGCTGAAGGATATCGATGTATCTGCGGGCACGATCCGCCTCGGTGCTCTCGTCACGCATCGGAGCATTGAGAAGCACCCGGACTTCCAGCGAGCGCTGTTGGGTCTGGTCGAGAGCGCCAGGGTGATCGGCGGCCATCAGGTGCGCAACGTCGGGACCGTGGGAGGCAACATCTGCAACGCGTCTCCTGCGGCTGACCTGTTGCCGATCCTGCTTGCCTTGGATGCTGACGTCCATCTCTCCACTGCGGAAGGTGCGCGCCGGTTGCCGGTTTCACAGTTCGTGCGCGGCCCCGGCAAGACCGATCGCCGGAGCGGCGAAATCCTGACCGGCGTCACGTTCGCCGCGCCGTCCGCCCGCTCGGCCACAGCATTCATCAAGTCTGGCCGGCGGCGGGCGATGGAAATCTCCATCGTATCGCTGGCCGCCCAGTTGACCCTCGATGCGAGCGATCGTGTGGCCGACGTTCGCATTGCCATAGGTGCGGCCGCTCCGACGGCCATACGGGCCACCGCCGCCGAGGCAATGCTGCGAGGCAAGCAACTGTCGCCGGATCTTCTGCACGAGGCCGCCCGTTGCGCGGTCGAAGCGTCGGCCCCCTTGGACGACGTACGCGCGTCCGCCGAGTATCGGCGTCACTTGATCGCTGTAAACCTGCCCCGGGTCGTGCGCGTGTGCGCCGGACGAATTGCGGAATTCACCCATGCATGAAATCGACCTGAAGCTGCGCATCAACGGCGAGCTGCACGATGTGCGGGTGCCGCCCGGCCGCTCGCTCCTGGACGTGCTGCGCACCGATATCGGATTGATGGGCACGAAGACGAACTGCCTGGAGGCGGAGTGCGGCGTCTGCACGGTGCTCGTCGATGGCAAATCGGTCAATTCCTGCACCATGCTTGCCGCGCAGTGCCGCGACAAGGATATCCTGACGATCGAGGGGCTGGAGCAGGACGGGCAGTTGCATCCCATCCAGGCTGCATTCGTCGCGCATGGCGCCGTCCAGTGCGGCTACTGCATCCCGGGCATGATCCTGTCCGCCAAGGCGTTCCTGGACGAGAACCCCCTGCCGGATGAGGCTGCGATCCGGGAAGCGCTGTCGGGTACGCTCTGCCGCTGCACGGGCTATCAGAAGATCGTCGACGCGGTCTACGCCGCATCCCGTCAACTTTCGCAACAGGGTGGCTAGGATGAAGTCCGACTATAGAGTTGTCGGCAAGCGTCTGCCGCGTCTCGACGCTGCCGGGAAGGTGACGGGAAAAGCGAGCTACGGCGTCGATTTTGCACTGCCCGGCATGCTGTATGGGAAGCTGGTGCGGAGCACCGTTCCACACGCCGTGCTGAAATCCATCAACTTCGAGCGGGCCCGCAATATGCCGGGCGTGCGCGCGGTGGTGACGGCAGCCGATGTGCCCGCGGGCCGGTATGGTTCCTTCATCAAGGACATGGAAGTATTCGCTTCACGCAAAGTGCAGTTCATCGGGCATCCTGTTGCAGGCATCGTGGCGCGCACTCCGGAGGAGGCCGAGCGTGCCGCTGCCGCAGTCGAGATCGAGTACGAGGAGTTGCCCCCGGTCTACGAGATCGAAGACGCCTTGCGGGAAGACTCGGCCCTGATCCACGACGAGTGGGCCAGCTACCAGGCCATGCCGACGCTGCGCCGCAACGGCAACGTATCGAACGAAGCCCGGCTGATCTACGGAGATGCCGCAAAGGCGTTCACAGAATGCGATCGCATCTTTGAGCACACCTTCAAGACCAACCTCGTCCATCCCGGATACACCGAGCCCCGCGCGGCGGTGGCCATTTGGGACGAAACGGGGCAGCTCACGGTCTGGTCGAACACCCAGCTTCCGTTCGAGGCACAGAGCACTCTCGCCGAGATTTTCCGCCTCACGCCGTCGCAAGTCCGCGTCAACGTCACCACGATTGGCGGCGGCTTCGGCGGCAAGCTTCGGCTCGGCGTCGAGCACTACGCGGCCGCCATGGCCAGGAAGTGCGGCAGAGCCGTGAAGGTAGTGACCTCCTCCGAGGAGGAGATGATCGCGGCATACCCGCGCCAGCCGCTTCTGATCGAGCTGAAGACCGGTGTCACCCTTGACGGTCGCATCCTCGCCAAGCAGGCACGCATCGTGGTCGATACAGGTG
>JAEYYH010000002.1 GCA_023430885.1 Bacillota bacterium | reverse complement strand
GCCCAGTTGCAGTGAGGAACCCATGCCTGCACGCGTACTGATGACGTTGGTGGCCGCCCTGATTTCCTTTTGCGCGGGAGCGCGTGCGGACGATGGCGCGCAGATTCCACCGCCCAAACCTGGCGAGCCGGTCGCGACTCTGGGGCTAGAGCAGCCGGAGCCTACGGCGTCGCTTACAAAGCAGGATGTCGATGCCTGGCTCGATGGCTTCATGCCATACGCATTACGCGACGGCGATATTGCCGGTGCAGTAGTTGTCGTCGTGAAAGATGGTCAGGTGCTCACCCAGCGCGGCTTCGGCTATTCGGACGTCGCAAAGCAGCAGCCTGTCGATCCTGAAATGACGATGTTCCGACCTGGCTCGGTCTCGAAGCTATTCACATGGACGGCCGTCATGCAGATGGTCGAGCAAGGGAAGCTCGATCTCGATACCGATGTGAATCGCTATCTGGATTTCCAGATTCCGCCGCGCGACGGGAAGCCGATCACGTTGCGCAACATCATGACGCATACCGCGGGCTTCGAAGAGCAGCTCAAGGATCTGATCGGCGATGCCAGCAAGCCCGTCACACCGTTTCCCGATCTGCTGAAACGCTGGGTGCCCGAGCGCATCTATGCGCCCGGCACGACGCCCGCCTATTCGAACTACGCGACAGCACTTGCCGGGTACATGGTCGCGCGAGTTTCCGGCATGCCGTTCGACGACTATATCGAGGAGCGCATCTTCAAGCCGCTCGGCATGCAGCATTCGACGTTCCGTCAGCCGCTGCCGAAGCAGTTCGAGGCTCAGATATCGAACGGGTACTCGGTTGCCTCGCAGGGCGAGGCGAAACCGTACGAGATCGTGGGTGTGGCTCCGGCGGGCAGTCTGGCGGCAAGCGGCGCCGACATGGGCCGCTTCATGATCGCGCATCTTCAAGAGGGCAGGTTCGGCGACGGCCAGATTCTTCAGGCGCCGACCGCACAGCAGATGCACACCACTGCGCTCGACATGCTGCCTCGATTGAATCGCATGCTGCTCGGCTTCTATGAGCAGACGCGTAACGGTCGTCGCATCATCGGTCACGGCGGCGATACGGAGTGGTTCCACAGCAATCTGCATCTGTATCTCGATCAGAACGTCGGCTTGTTCGTGTCCATGAACAGCAGCGGCAAGGAGGGCGCCACGCATCACGTGCGCAGCTCGCTGTTCGAGGGATTCACCGATCGTTACTTCCCGGGTCCGACCGTCGATGGCAGCGTCGATCCGAAGGTCGCTGCCGAACACGCGGCGCTGATGTCAGGCATCTACGACAACTCGCGCCGTGTGGAGTCGAGCTTCTTCAAGACGCTCGGATTGTTCGGTCCGGTGAAAGTCATCGCGCATGCCGACAACACGATCGGTGTATCGCTCGCGGACATGCTCGCAGGCGCGCCAGTCAAATGGCGCGAGATCGAGCCGTTCATATGGCGGGCAGTGAATGGCAAGGACCTGTTAGCCGCCGAAGTAAAAGATGGACGCGTCGTTCGTTTCAGCTTCGGTGAGCTGTCGCCCTTCATGATGTTCGAGCCGCCGCCGGCGTCCACTTCACCTTCCTGGCTGCTACCTGCTCTGATCGTCGCGCTCGCTGTCGTTCTGCTGACGACCCTTGCATGGCCGATCTCCGCGCTGACTCGCAGGCACTACGGAGCGACGTACGCGCTCACGGGCGTGGACGCAAAGGCACATCGATACGTTCGCCTTGCAGCCTTGATCGTGCTCGTCTGGGCCATTCTCTGGTCCGTCACGACATCGATGATGATCAGCGATCTGACGCTGCTCGTGCCTGGTATGGATCCGTGGCTGTGGATCCTGCAGCTGACTTCCATCCTCGTGTTCATCGGCGCGCTGCTGATTGGCGGCTGGAACGCGCTGGTCGTAGTACGCGGCCCGCGCAAATGGCTGGCCAAGACCTGGGCGGTAGTGCTCGCGCTCTCGTTCGCCGTGTTGCTCTGGGTGGCGCTGGCGTTCCATCTGATCGCATTCGATGCGAACTACTGAGTAGCGCTCATGAGCCCGGCTGCGATGCAGATGCAGGTGGAGCTGGAGCGGCTGCCCTTGAAGGCGCCGTTTCGGATCTCTGGCTACACCTTCACCGAAGTCCCCGTTGTCGTCGTGACATTGCAGCGTGTCCAGGCACGGGGTCGTGGCGAGGCCGCAGGCGTGTATTACCTCGACGACACCCCCGATCGCATGATCGCCACGATCGAGGCCTTGCGTCCGCAGATCGAGCGCGGTGTCGATCGCGAGTGGCTAGGTGGCGCCTTGCCGCCCTGCGGGGCGCGCAATGCGATCGACTGTGCGCTGTGGGAACTCGAGGCCAGTGAAAGCAAGTCTGCCGTCTGGAGTCTGGCGGGCGTGAAGGCACTCGCGCCGCGCATCACAACTTTGACCTTGAGCGCTGACGATCCTGTCGCCGTGGCGCGAGCGGCCGATCTTCTGGCACGTGCACGCGCGCTCAAACTGAAACTGAACGGTGATCTCGAAGGCGACCTGGCTCGCGTGCGCGCTGTGCGTGATACGTGCCCCGATGTCTGGCTCGGTGTCGATGCCAATCAGGGCTACTCGGTCGACAAGCTGGCGTCGTTGATGCCTGCACTGATCGAGGCGAACGTCCAGCTACTCGAACAGCCTCTGCCCCGCGGACGAGAGTTCGAGCTGCGAAGTTTGCAGAGCCCGATTCCCATCGCGGCGGACGAGAGCATTCAGAGTCTTGCCGACCTTGCGGCTTTCGCCGACTGCTTCGATGTCGTGAACATCAAGCTCGACAAATGCGGCGGACTTACGGAGGCGCTGCAGATCGCCGCAGAAGCGCGTCGTCTCGGTTTGCAGGTCATGGTCGGGAACATGGTGGGCACCAGCTGGGCCATGGCGCCTGCGTTCGTCGTCGCGCAGCTGTGCGACTACGTCGATCTGGACGGGCCTACTTTCATCACGCGCGATCGCGAGCCCGCCGTTCGCTACGAGGACGGGCGCATTTACTGCGACGAAGCGGTCTGGGGCAAATGAGCGCGTGCGTATGAACACCAAACCCGCAGCGTCGCGGCCGTTGATGAAACTTCACGGGATCGGGAGGCGGTTATGGACGAGTTCAGCAGGCTTTCGCGTGCAATGACGATCGGCAGCGCGGCAGGCGCGATGCTGATTGCAGCGGCAAATGTGCAAGCGGCGGAGAGCAACATTGCAGAGATTGTCGTCACCGCGCAGAAGCGCAGCGAGAATCTGCAGGACGTGCCGGCATCGGTCAGCGCCGTCGGCGAACAATCGTTGGCGCGCCTGCATGTGACACAGCTGAACGATGTCGCGGCCTATTTGCCCGGCATCAATGTGACCGGCGGTGGCAGCCCGGGCCAGACATCGATCACCTTGCGAGGCATTGCACCTCTCGGACCGGGGTCCGTCGTCGGCACCTACATCGATGAGACGCCGCTCGGGGGCAGCAGCAACTACGCCCGCGCGACCGAGTTCGGCCTGGATCTGATGCCTTACGACGTCGAACGTATCGAAGTGCTGCGCGGCCCCCAGGGAACGCTCTATGGTGCGGGCGCGATGGGTGGCTTGCTCAAGTATGTGATGCGTGATCCAAGCACCGAGGCACTCGAGTTTCGCGCCGGTGTCGAAGGCTTCGATGTCGCAGGCGCGCGCGACGCCGGATGGGGCGCGCGTGCCGGGGTGAACGTGCCTTTGGGCAGCGCGTTCGCCATGCGCGCGAGCTATTTCGATCAGTACACGCCGGGGTACATCGACAACGTATTCACGGGCGAGAAGGACGAGAACGAAGTGAATCAGACCGGCGGCCGGGCGTCGTTCCTGTGGCAGCCGGGCGATGACCTCTCGATCAGTTTCGGCGGCACATGGCAACGTGTGGATTCCGACAACAATGCAACGGTGGTGTTCGCCTTGACAGGCATCGACCCGATCAGGGCCGAGCGCAACCTCGGCGATCTCGAAACCTCGCATCCGCTGCCGCAGCGATTCCAGAAGGATGTCGACTACTACTCCGCCACGATCGACTGGAATCTCGGCTGGGGCGATCTGGTGTCTGCATCCAGCTATTCGAAAACTCGCACGGTTCAGCACCAGGATGCGACGGATATCTTCGGCACGCTCTATCCGCTTCTGACGGAAGGCGCGATTCCGGCGGGGTTGAACGAGTTCACGCTCACGCTTGATCTGGAAAAGTGGACGCAGGAATTCCGGTTGAGCTCGAGTATCGGTGAACGCGTCGACTGGCGTGTAGGCGCGTTCTACACCGAAGAGGACAGCGACAATGTGCAGGAGGTGTTCGCGTTCGATGCGGATCGTCAGCCGATCGAAGCCTTCGCTCCGTACTTCGCGTACGTGGCATTGCCGACCGACTACAAGGAGCTCGCTGCGTTCGGCGACGTGACGTTCAAGTTCTCCGAGAGGTTCGACGTCAATGCAGGTCTGCGCTGGGCGAAGAACGATCAGAACTTCCGTCAGATCAGCACCGGCGCCATCGTGCCGACAACCGAGACTCCGGGCGACTCGAGCGAAAACGTGTGGACCTATTCGCTGAGTCCGCGCTGGCATCTGAACGCCGATACGATGGCGTACGTGCGCGTCGCGAGCGGTTATCGGCCCGGCGGACCCAACGTGATCCTTCCGGGCGTGCCACCTTCGGTGGACGCCGACAAGCTCACGAACTACGAAGCAGGTATCAAGACCGAGTTCGCCGAGGGCAAGGCGCTCATCAACGTTGCGGCCTTCTACGTCGACTGGCAGGCGATTCAGCAGATTCAACCATTCGGCGGAACGTCCGCGCTCGACAATGCGGGTGATGCAAAGACGCGAGGACTCGAAATCGAATCACTCTTCGCACCGACGCCTTCGCTGCAGCTCGGCGCGAACCTCTCGTACACCGAAGCGGAGCTGAAATCGAATCCGCCGGAGCTCGACAACAAAGTCGGCGAGCAGTTGCCCGGCGTTCCGAAATGGACGGCATGTCTGACCGCCGCATACTCGTTCCAGGCGTTCGGCGGCCGCGACGCACATATCGGTGTGGGCTGGCGGTACGTCGATGAGCGTCAGACAGCCGTTGTCACCAACGCTGCTGACATCTCTTACATCCTGCCGCAGTACGACATCGTCGATCTCAATGCCGAAATAACCTTCGATGCCGTCACCGCGCGACTCTTCGTCAAGAATCTCACCGATGAACGCGCGTATGTGGGTGGCGGCGTCATCGTCGATGGGTTGAATCAACCGGTGCGGCTCGATGCCAACGTGATGCAGCCTCGCACGGTGGGTCTGAGCCTGGACGTGCGGTTCTGATGCACGGCGCCAGATCAGTGACGCGCATTGCAGATCCGGCCGCGAGCGCTGTGACGCTCGAATTGCCGCAGCCGTATCTGCTCTTCCTCGGCGACGTCACGGAGCCGAGCTACGCGAAGACGGCATTCGGCTTGCGCGACTGGGCCCGCGAACGCTGTGTGGGCGAGTTTGCATGCGCCCCGGATGCCATCAGCGTGGGGCTGCCGCAGCTTTCGCCGGCGCAGGCGAAAGCTGCGGGTGCGCGCTCGGTGGTGATCGGGGTTGCGAACGCCGGCGGCCGGATTCTGGATAGCTGGTTGCCGGCGTTGATCGGTGCGCTCGAAGCCGGCCTCGACATCATCAGTGGAATGCACACGAAGCTTGCGGACACCGTGGCGTTGAGGGCAGCGGCGGAGCGTCATCATCGGCGCCTGATCGACGTGCGTACTCCGCCGCCGAATATCCCGATCGCGAGCGGACGCAAGCGCACCGGAAAGCGCCTGCTCGCAGTGGGTACGGATTGTGCGCTCGGCAAGAAATACACCGCACTGGCGATCGTAAGGGCATTGGAGCGACGCGGCGTCGATGCGACTTTTCGTGCGACCGGTCAGACGGGAATCATGATTTCGGGCACCGGCATGCCGCTGGATGCAGTCGTTGCCGACTTTGCTGCCGGAGCGGCTGAGCTACTTTCACCGGACGCGGCGACCGATCACTGGGATGTGATCGAAGGGCAGGGCTCGCTCTTTCATCCAGCGTACGCTGGAGTGTCGCTCGGCCTGCTGCACGGCAGTCAGCCGGACGTCATCGTCGTGTGTCACGAACCCGGACGCACGCACACCCTCGGTCACCCGCGGTTCGAATTGCCCACCCTGGGAGAGACGATCGATCTCAATCTGCGACTCGGCCGGCGCACGAACCCGGCGATCTACTGCGCAGGCGTGAGCCTCAACACCTCGAAGATGACCGAGGATGAGGCTCGTCGAACTTTGCAGATGGAAAGCGAACGCCTCGGACTTCCCGTCGCAGACCCGATGCGCGGCGGTTCTGAATTCGAACGGCTCGTCGATCATTGTCTGCGGGCATGAAACAGGTGAGCAGCATTCACTGTGGGTCGGACTTGAGTCGGAGAATTTCGGTGCTTGCGCGAAGGGCGCGCAGTTCGACTGAAGTCGAACCCACAACAACAGGGCCGCATCGTCCTTGTGGCTCCGGCTTCAGCCGAACAACTTTCACACCTACAGCAACGTTCACACGCTTGTCCCGTGGGTCCGACGTTCGTCGAACGGCTGCGAAACGCTCGATGCGCGTCGCGCTCACGGGACGACCAACCAGACAGCTACACGCCGACGCGTCTGTCAGTCCGCTAGTCGGGAACGGGATCGAAGGCCGCAGCTCGACTGCGCCGAGCTTCAGTCGTCCATGAGTGCTTCCTGGTTTCAGCGGTATCTGCTCCCGGGATTCGTATTCGAATCCGCCGTGATCGCGGGCGGTTATGCGACCGGGCGCGAGCTCGTGGAGTTCTTTCTTCCTGCAGGTCCCTGGGGTGGGCTGCTCGGTATGGTGGTGAGCATGGTCGTGTGGAGCGCCGTGCTGATGGTCAGCTTCGAGCTCGCTCGCGTCGCACGAGCTTACGACTACCGTTCCTTCTTCAAATTGCTGCTTGGTCGCGGCTGGTTTGTCTTCGAGATCGCCTACTTCCTGCTCATCGTCATCATCGTCGCAGTCATGGGTGCGGCCGCCGGTGAGATCGCGCACAGCCTGCTCGACCTGCCGAAACTTGCGGGCTCCTTGGGAGTGATCGTGCTGACGGGCGGTCTGCTCTTTTATAGCAATGCCTCGATCGAAAAGTTTCTCACGCTTTCCGTCGGCTATCTGTATCTCGTGTACATCGTGTTCGTGGTCTGGAGTCTGGTCGCATTCGGCGATCGCATCTGGGCAAATTTCGCGGCGGTGCCACTCGGCGGCGGCTGGTTCAAGGCAGGCATCACGTACGCAGGCTACAACGTGGCCACGATTCCGGCGGTGCTGTTCTGTATCCGTCATGTGACACATCGTCGTGATGCGCTGATCGCAGGCGCACTCGGCGGTCCGCTCGGGATGTTGCCCGCGGTGATGTTCTATGTGGCCATGATGGGGTTCTACGAGGAGATCGCCGCTAAGGCATTGCCTTCCGCATTTCTGCTGGCGCATCTGCACGCTTCATGGTTCGAATGGGCGTTTCAGCTGGCCGTGTTGCTGACGCTCGTGGATACAGGCGTCGCCCTGCTGCATGCGGTCAATGAGCGTGTCGCCAAGGTGTACGAAGAGACGCAGCGAGAGATGCCGCGGCTGATGCGTCCGGCACTTGCGACCTCGATCATGGTGCTGTCGGTGTACGCCGCCTCGTCCATCGGTCTCATCGATCTGATCGCGAAAGGGTACGGACTGCTCACCTATGCCTTCATCGCGATTCTGATCGTGCCGGTGCTCACGGTGGGTCTGTGGCGACTGCGCAAGTACGCCCCGGTGGAGACGGCGGCAGCGTGAGTGCAGTCACGAATGACGCATCCGTGACTGCTGATTCAGACAACGACTGGTTCGGTCATCCGCGCGGGCTCACGATTCTGTTTCTCACGGAGATGTGGGAGAAGTTTTCGTACTACGGCATGCGAGCGCTGCTCGTGTACTACATGACCAAGTCGTTGCTCATGCCGCAGGCGCAGGCGTCGTGGATCTACGGCACGTACGCCGCCTTCTCCTACTTCACGCCGATCCTCGGCGGACTGGTGGCCGATCGCGTCCTGGGCAGACGCCGCGCGGTCATGATCGGTGGCGCGATCATGGCGCTGGGCCATTTCATGATGGCGTTCGACTCGCTGTTCTATCCGGCGCTCGCAATGATCGGGCTCGGCAACGGCTTGTTCCTGCCGAGTTTGCCGAGTCAGGTGCAATCCCTGTATGCGCCGAACGATCCGAGGCTCTCCTCCGCGTACAGCGTCTACTATGT
>JAEYYH010000032.1 GCA_023430885.1 Bacillota bacterium | reverse complement strand
CTTATTATAAGTTAGCTAATGATATTGATTTAAGAACAAGTAGTTATACAGCTTGGACACCAATCGATGACTTTAGTGGAAGTTTAGATGGTGATGGACATAAAATAATTGGATTAAATATAAATTCATCTACATTAGATAATGCAGGATTATTCTCAAGTATAACTAAAGATAATGCTGAAGTTAAAAACTTAGATCTTTACAATGTAAATATAGTTGGAAGAAGCTATGTTGGTGCTGTTGTTGGACAAGTAACAGGTGCCGGATTTAAGATAACGGGTGTAAAAGTTAGTGGTACTATTAATGGAACAACATATGTAGGAGGCTTAGTAGGAAATTTAACTGGTGGTGTTATTAATTTATCACTATCATCTGCTACTGTAGTTAGTTCATCAACATATGTAGGAGGCCTACTAGGATACCTTAATGGGACTGCTATAACAATGAGTTATGCAACAGGAAATGTAAAAGGAAATTCTTATGTAGGCGGATTAGTAGGATATGCTTATGCAACCACTAGTTCAATCACAAAATCATTTGCAAGTGGAAATGTTGAATCAACTAATACATCATCTTCATATACAGGTGGATTAGTAGGAAGATCATATGCAACAGTAAGTAATTGTTATACACTTGGTAATATAACAGCTAGGTATGCTACTGCTGTTGGAGGCGTTATTGGAAATAATTACGGAACAGTAACAAATGTCTACAGCATAGGCTCAATAACTGGAGTTCCTTTGAATAGTGCTGCTGGACCAATAATTGGAACACAGTCAGGTACAGCAAGTAATATATACTGGGTGGTTCAAACAAGCGGAATATATTCAAGTAATATCTCTGCTACAAAGATTGACTTATTAGGAAATGCAACCAAAGCTGCTACATATTCATCATTTGATTTTGCAAACACATGGGATATAATAAATGGACAAACAACTCCATATATTAAAGGAATGATGTTAAATGAAAAGAATTATGTTAGTTCAATGGTTCCATATACTTGGAGCGGAAGCGGTACAAAAGATAATCCATACTTAATCAAAACTCCAAATGATTTAAATGCTATTAGATTAGTGCCAAATGCATGCTATCAATTGTTTAATGATATAGATTTAACAGGAAGTAGTTATGCAATTTGGTCGCCAATCGATGATTTTAGTGGTAGTTTAGATGGTGATGGACATAAAATAAGTGGACTAAATATAAATTCTTCAACATTAGATAATTTAGGATTATTCTCAAGTATAACTAAAGAAAATGCAGAAGTTAAAAACTTAGATCTTTACAATGTAAATATAGTTGGAAGAAGCAATGTTGGATCAATAGTAGGACAAGTAACGGGTGCTGGATTTAATATTACAGGTGTAAAAGCAAGTGGAACTATTACAGGGGCTTCTAATATTGGAGGTTTAGTAGGTAACATAACAGGTGGAATTATTGATTCTTCTGCTAGCTCAGTTACTATAAATGCTACTTCTACATATATAGGTGGACTTGCAGGATTAACAAACAATACCACTATTACTAGAAGCTATACGACAGGAAATTCAAAAGGAAATTCATATGTTGGAGGATTAGTAGGTTATGCTCAAGGGACGTCAAGTTCAATTACCAAATCATTTACAAGTGGAAATGTTGAATCAACTAACACATCATCTTCATATACAGGAGGACTGGTAGGAAGAGTATATGGAACAATAAGTAATTGTTATACACTTAGCAATGTTACAGCTAAGTACAGCACTTATGTAGGAGGCATAGCAGGTGCAAATTATGCTACTATAACTTACACATATAGTGCTGGAACAATGTCTGGAGTAACATATAATTCCAATTTAGGACCAATAGTTGGTGTTCAAAATGGTACACTATCTAATAGTTATTTTGATAAAGAAACATATGGAATAAGTTCTGTAAATTATGGTGAAGGAAAAACAACTATTGAAATGCAAACAGATTCAAGCTATGTTAATTGGGATTTCACTAACACTTGGGTAATAACTGGAACAACATATCCAAGATTAAAAGAAATTAAATATTAAAGGAGGAAAAAATGAAAAAAGTTTATATAGTATTACTGGTTTTTTGTATAATGTTTACTTTAACAGCATGCAAAAAAAAGGATAAAGATACTGATAAAAAAGATAGTACTGATATTGAAGATATTGTTGAAGATAACACTGCAACAAAACAAGGTGATTTAGAATTTAGCGATATTAATATTAATTCAATGGGAACAATTAATACTGTAACTGCTACAGTAAAAAATACAGGTAAAAAAGCTCTAACTTTTAAAGCTGTATTATATATGAAGAACAGTAATAAGCAAACATTGGGTAAAGTAGATCAACAAATTAATAGTTTACCTGCTGGTGAAAAGACGAAAATTGAAGTACAGATTATGGGTGACTATACAACTGTAAGTACTTTCGAAGTAGTTGTTGAAGATTTATTAGAGTCTTAGACATGAACAATTATATTCAAACGGTTATGTTTGGATAAAGATGATAATCTATAAGGTGGAGTACTACAATGAATGCTCCAACCTTATATGATGTCATTAATATAATTACCTAGAAGATAATATTATATTTATTTAATAAAGTAGTTAAAATAAGGAGAAGAATATGAAAAAAGCAAAAATTTTAATCCTTCCCTTACTATTACTAACAATAGTAGTAAGTGGATGCGGTAAGAAAGATTACAGTTCATTAGAAAAACAATTAACAACTGAAGCAGGAAAGTTCTATGAAACAAACATTAAAGATAAAGTTATAATGGCAGGAGCACAAGACACAGTACAACAAAAAATAACTTTAACAGCTTTAAAAAGTGGTGGAGTAGATATAACAAAATTCACTGATAAAAAATGTAATGAAGAAGAGTCATATGCACTAGTTATATACTCAACAGGTGATGACGGATTACAAAAAGGTGATTATAAAGTTGAAAATCACTTAGTATGTGGTGATTATAAAACTTCATCAGATAAATAAATTTTAATTTTTGTTACTACATAAGTAAAATAAAGAAATACTGCACTTTTAGTGCGGTATTTTTTATTGCTATTGAAAGTAAACTAAATTTATTGAGCAACATTTTAATGCTAATTAAGTTAACTTTAAAATAGTTGAATATGATTAATATTAATATTGCAAACCTTGCCTTTAAATGTTAAAATATTTATAGTAGTATAGAATGATGGATAACTGTCATATCGTGCTGAAAGAATAGATAAGGTGTTTTCAATGAATATATTTAAAAAAAAATCTAAGGGATTTACATTAATTGAATTACTTGCAATTTTAATATTGCTAGGTATATTACTTTTAATTGCAGTACCATTAATTACTAACATGGTTAAAGAAGCAAAATCAAAAATATGTTCTTTAGATGCTAAGACAATGGCATTAGCTGCTGATAATTATGTTTCGCGTGAATCTATAGCTATAAAATTAGGTGAATCAAGGGTAATAACCTTAAATGAAATTCAAGAAGCAGGTTACATATCTGAAATGTTTTCACCATATGCGAAGAAAACAGCATGTACAGGTTATGTAACTGTCACTAATGAAGGAAATAATGGTAATGATTATTATACATTCGAAAGTGAACTTAAATGTGGAGACTCATGTACAACGTCTAATTATGATGTTGGCAATGATGATCCAAGTTCACCTAATACTAATCAAGATGCTCTAAAAGATGATATGAAAGAGAAGAATAACGATTGGTATTTTGAAGGATCAAATCCAAATAATTGGGTTAAATTTGGAATGATTGATGGAATAACTAATCGTGGACTACTATGGCGCATTGTTAAAATAGACAATACTGGAATTAAAATGGTTTATGAAGGTCTAGAAAACGGTGAGGCTTATCCGCTTGAAGATGGTCGTGCTTTAATAGATGGAACAATGGGAGTTGCATGGAATACTGCTGGTACTAATAAATGGAATGAACCTGTAAGTTTAGAAGGAAAATTAAGTACATGGCTATCAAAATTAAATATTCCAAATATAAGTAATTATTTAACAAAGATAAACTGGAAAGTAGGTGGAGTCCCATATAATGCTCCAACAACTATAAGTACATTTACCGATTATCAGGCAATCAATAGTACTAATACAGGTGGAACATTTAGTGGTCTATCTACTAATAAAAGTTATGTTGGTACAATAAATGCTATTGACTTCATGTATACAAGTGACAATGAAAATTGTAGCAAGAGTTATTTAGAAACTGGTAGTACTAATGAATGTGCTTATAATATCGATAGTTCATTAAATAATTTCCTTCAAAAAGAAAAATATCTATATTGGACACTTAATGCTCGTAGTGATGTAAGTAATATGGCATGGGATATAAGTAATTCTGGTTTAATAGGAAGTAACGCGGTTAGTTTATCAACATTATCAGTAAGACCAGTATTGAATCTTAAACTTGATATAAATATATTGTCTGGTACAGGAACCATGGAAGACCCTTACATATTAGAAGAATCTATGGTGGGATTAACGGATAAACCAGTAATAACAATTATTGGTGACAGTCCAACTTATGTAAGACAGTATGATACTTATGAAGATTTAGGAGCAAGCGCAACAGACAAACAGGATGGGGATTTGACAAGCAATATTACTACAACGGGAACAGTGAATATAAATGTTCCTGGTGAATATGAAATAAAATATAATGTAGTTGATAATGATAAAAATGCTGCTATGACAGTAACAAGAAAAGTTATAGTTATCGAAAGAGATAGACCTATTATTACATTAAACGGATCTGATCCGACAAATGTCACAATAACTAAATCTTATGTTGAACCCGGTGCCACTGCGTATGATATTAACTATGGCGATATTAGTAGTAGTATAGTTGTAAGTGGTAGTGTTGATACTTCTACTCTTGGTACATATTATATAAAATATAATGTTACTAATATTGATGGTTTATCTGCCCCAGAAGTTGAAAGAAAAGTAATTGTTGGTGTACCAGTTCCTAAAATTGAGTTAAATGGTTCTACTCCAACTTTAGTAGATATTGGTACTTCTTATATAGAAGAAGGAGCGACTGCTATAGATGAAGTGGATGGCGATTTAACTTCATCTATAATAAAGAAACTTGAATATTACAACCCATCAACGAAGAAGTGGCAAACTGCTACATCTGTAAATGCAAATTCTATTGGTAAATATAGAATGAAATATTCAATTACTAATAGTTATGGTTCAAATGCTTATGTATATAGAGAAATACAAGTTGTAAAAGTTGATGGCCCAATAATAAAATATACACCAAATGGTGGAACTGCTTCAAAAAAAACATATCAAACAACAATTAATGTATCAAAGAACATATATGATATAGATACATCTAGTTTGAAATATTTAATTAAAAGTAATTGGGATTATGTAAATGTAAATGATGAAACTAATTATAAAAACACTTATGTTGATGATCAAGTTATATCATTATTAAAAGGTACTGGTTATTATACGATATATGCAAGGGCAAAAGATACCTTTGGTAATCTTACTTTAAAAGGTACATCTACATTTAGATTGGATAATTCAAAACCTGATA
Source organism: Bacillota bacterium (assembly GCA_023430885.1). Classification (GTDB taxonomy): domain Bacteria; phylum Bacillota_I; class Bacilli_A; order RF39; family UBA660; genus RGIG4266. Next base: position 110,707 of record JAEYYH010000032.1, on the reverse strand, counting down.
TATATATAAATAGTGGTACTAGTAGAGTTTTGCTTGGTGGTACTTATGTAGATACAGGTGCAACTGCATACGATTATTATTATGATAAAAATATTACAAAAAATATAATTACTACTTCAAATGTAGATACATCAAAACTTGGTGTTTATTATGTAACATACACTGTAACTGATAGTGCTGGAAATACAACAACAAAAAGCCGAAAGGTAACAGTTTATCATCCAGAACCAAAGATATTTTTAAATGGTGGAAGTTCAATTGATTTACTTTATGGAACACCATATGTCGAGAAGGGTGCAAGAGCCTATGATGAAATAGATGGAGACTTAACTAGTCAGATAATTGTATCAGGAAGTGTTGATTCTAATAAAGAGGGAATCTATACAATTAATTATAAAGTAACAAATTCATCTGGTTTTTCAAAAACTAGACCAAGAACAGTTAATGTGTATATTCCATATCCTACTGTTGTTCCAAATGGAAGTTCATCAATAAGATTGCTTATTCACTCAACATATGTTGATCAAGGTGCAACTGCAACCGATCAATTAGATGGTGATTTAACAAGTAGAATAATTACTACTGGATATGTTAATCCTGATGTTCCAGGAACTTACAAAATAACTTATCAGGTAACAAATAATTTAGGCAAGGTTAAAACGGCGACTAGAAATATAACTGTTTATCAACCTACACCAGATATACAATTAATTGGAAGTGATAATATTGAAATTATTAAAACTTCTACATATATAGACCAGGGAGCGACAGCAAGTGATGAAATTGATGGTAATATAACAAGTAAGATTATTACAACAAGCAATGTTAATACATCGAAAGCTGGAACTTATAGAGTTACCTATAATGTAACAAATAGTGAGGGAATATCTTATTCAAAAACTCGTACGGTAATAGTAAGAGAACCAAAAATTGAAATTATACCAAAAGGTAGCATAACAATTAATTTGCCAATTGGGCAATCATATGTTGATCAGGGGGCAAATGCGAGTGATGAATTACTTGGTGATATAACAAGTAAAATAACATCAACAAACAATATAAATCCTTATGTATTAGGAACATACTATGTATATTATTCAGTAACAAGTAGTGGAGTAACAAAGACAGCGAAAAGAACAATCAAAGTAGTTCCATTACCAGGACCTATAATAACACTTAGTGTAAATGGAAGTAGTACATATAAAAAACAACATCAAACAGTTGCAACTATTTCAAAAGGTGACTATGATGTTGATACAACAACAATAAAATATTTGTGGAAAGACAGTAGTTCTCAGCCTAATGAGACGGATTTTAGAACAAGTTATACAAGTGGTAGTACTATATCAACTCCAGCAGGATTAACAGGAAAATATTATTTATTTATACTTGCTAAAGATATATATGGTAATATTTCAATTTTAAATTCAAATGCTTTCTATTTGGATAATACTCGTCCTGTTATAACTTTAGTAGGGTCTAAAGTAATTCAAACACCTGTTGATGGAACATATGCTGAACCAGGTGTAACTGTTGTAGAAGAAAATAGTGGTCTTGATAGTAATGGTGTAGTAGTAACTAGTACCATCTTATCTGGTATAATTGGTACTTATAATGTTAAATATACTGCAACTGATAAAGCTGGTAATCAAGCAATAGAAGTTACTAGAACGGTTTCTGTAATTGAGTCATCATTAAAAGATGCCCCAAAGGCAGATTTTGTATCACTATATGATGCTTCATATTTTGTAGGCTCTAATCCAAATAATTGGGTAGAATTTGGTAATGCAGCTAACAATAGTTATGACTATATACCTATAATGTGGCGAATCATAAAAGCTGATAATGATGGCATAAAAATTATTTATGAAGGTGTTAAGAATACTGCTGAAACTGGTACAAATGAAAATGGTACTATTGGTACAGCAAACTGGGACACTTTAAATAATACATGGAATAGACCTGCAACTATAAGAACAATGATAAATAATTTTTATAATAATTTAAATGAACCTAATAAAGATACACTAACTTCTAAAATAAACTGGTGTGTTGGATTAATTAACAGTCCTTATTCATTTGATGAATTTAAAAATAATTCATGTAGCATACTTAGCGATTCAAAAAGTGCAATTGGTCTAGTTAATGCTAAAGATTATATTTTAACTTCAAAAGATGCATGTAGTGGTTATAATGAAGCATCATGTGGAACAAATAATTTCTTGAGAAAGAATTATAATTATTATACATTAAATGGTGATTCATTAAGTAATGTTGCTATATTCTTAGTTAATAGTAATGGTGGTTTAACAAGAGATGAAGTAACAAAGAATATGAATGTTAGACCGGTAATTAATTTAAGGAGTGACGTTTTAATACTTGGTGGGGAAGGTACCTTTGCAAATCCTTACAAGCTAAATACAAGAACACCTGTTATAGATAATACAGCTCCGATTATTACCTTTACACCACAAACAGTTGTTGGACAATTAGCAAGTGGTGAGGTAGAAGTATTAGTAACTGATGATATATCAGGAGTTGATAACACTACTTTAAAATATCTATGGTCGTTAAGTTCTACGCAACCATCGATATCAACTATTACTAATAGTTTTACAAATGGTGATAAATTACTAGCACCAACAACTAGTGGCAATTATTATTTATGGGTAGTTGCTAGTGATAATAAAGGAAATCAAGCAGTAACTAAAGGTGGCGTTTATTCAATAGATAATAATAAACCAGTAATTACTTTAAAGGGTAATGGCACTGTCAATGTTCCTATTGATAGTACATATATTGATGCTGGAGTAACTGCACTAGATAATATAGATGGAGACATAACTTCTAAAGTTACAGTATCTTCAAATATTAATATTGCTATTCCTGGAACTTATTATGTAAAATATAATGTTTTTGATGCAGCAGGAAATAAAGCTGATGAATTAATTAGAACAGTAGTGGTTTATGAAACAACACCACCCACAGTAACATTTAATCCAAATAATAATAGTACTTATGCAGCTAAAGCAAATGTTTCTGTAAGTGTTGCGGATAATATGGATTTGGATACTGCAAGTCTAAAATATCAGTGGACTACAAGTTTGGCTACTCCAACTGCAGCAAGTTTTACAAGTTCATTTAGTAATTATGCAACTATATCAACGCCAAATGGAGTATCTGGAACTTACTATTTATGGGTTTATGCAAAAGATAAAACTGGTAATGAAGCTATAGTTTCATCAAGTGCATATTATATTGATAGTATTTCACCAGTTATTACTATGAATGGTAATCAAATTATTTATATTGCTCAGTATGGAACTTATAATGATACAGGAGCAGTTGCAACGGATAATAGAGATGGAACCATTACTAGTAATATAGTTACAACAAGTAATTTAAATCCTTCTGTACTTGGTACATATAGTATTGTTTATACTGTAACTGATGCAGTTGGAAATACTACTAGTGCAACAAGAACTGTTGTTGTAGCAAGTGGTTCAACACTTGGACTTTTACCAGCTATAGGTAGTACAGATTATCCTGATGGTGATCTTACAATAACTGTTAATGGAGTATCATATGATGTAGAATTTATAAATGTTACAAATGATACAACATATACTGTTAATACTAATTTAGGAAATACAACAGCAGATGCAAGAATGCTGATAGTAAAATATCATGGGAATTTAACTGTTAATTCAGGAGTAACAATTACTGCAGCAGCAAGAAAAAAAGGAATGTTAATTTATGTTGCGGGAACTCTTACAAATAACGGAACAATTACCATGACAGCTAGAGGGGCAAAAGCTGCTGGTCAAAATGTATATCTACTTAGAAATAATGATGGTTCGTATGAAACTATACCTGCAGCAGGTGCAGCAGGTGCAGCATCATTTAGGGGAGTAACAGGCTTTTCATCAACTCAAACTCAAGGTAAACCTGGTGCTGCTGGAAGTTTAAGAGGAACTGGCGGTGGCGGTACTGGTGGAGCTGTTGCTGGCGGTTATGCCGGAGCAGGAACAACCGGTACATCATATTCAGGCGGAACTGGCGGTGGCGGTGGCTATAATAACGCAGTTGGTGGAGCCGGAGTAATAAATGGTGGAGCCGGAGGTTACGGTGCCGGAAATGCAGTATATACTTGGAGTTGTGGTGGTGGTGCTGGAAATCCAGGTGGTACTGGCGCAAACGGTGGCGCTGCTGGTGGAGCCGGAACTGGAGGACTATTAATAATTAAAGCATACGATGTAATTAATAATGGAACAATATCATCCAATGGAACAGCCGGTGGTGGTGCATATCGTACAGGTGGTGGTGGTTCTGGTGGTGGTTCAGTAAACGTTTTTTACGTTAATAATATCACTATAGGAACAATGACTGCTACTGGAGGAGCGGGCGGTATTGCATCAAGATCAGGAGAAGATTCAAATGGTGGAAACGGTGGAGCCGGAACTGTCACAAGAACAAAAATATCAAATTAATATAAAAGGAAATATATAAATATTTCCTTTTTTTTGTATCTTAAGTTTTAATTTTATATTACTATAATAAAAAAAATTTTGACTCATAAATAATGAATATTTATATTGTAAAAATCAACTCTAAATGATAAAATATTTATAGTATTATAGTATAAGATAATGGACAAATACAAAATGTACTAAAGATATATGTAACGATTTATATATATTGTAAATGTCCCTATAAAATAATAAGCATGATTAGAGTAATATAACAACAATTGAAGAATAGATAGGGTGTTTTTATGGAGATATCAAGAAAGAATTTAAGAGGATTCACATTAATAGAATTACTTGCTATATTAATATTATTAGGCATACTAATTGCAATTGCTATACCTGTAATTGGTAGTATAGTGAAGGAAGCAAAAGCAAAGATTTGTGTATTAGATGCCAAGGTAATGGAAATAGCTGCTGATAATTATGTTTCACGCGATGCAATCACCATAAAGAATGGTGAAAGCAGAGTAATAACATTAAAAGAATTACAAACGGCAGGTTATATATCTCCAATGTTTTCGCCATACGCTAAAAAAACAGCATGTACAGGTTATGTAGTTGTTACTAATGAAGGAAATTCTGGTGCTGATTATTACACTTTCCAAAGTGCATTAAAATGTGGTAATTCATGTACAACATCTAATTATGATGTTAGTAAAGATGATACAGGATCATCAAATGATGATACTGATCCTGATTCGCTAAAAGACGATATGAAAGAAAAAAATAATGATTGGTATTTTGAAGGTTCAAATCCAAATAACTGGGTAAAATTTGGTATGGTTGATGGAATAACAAATCGTGGAATATTATGGCGTATTGTTAAAATAGATAATACTGGAATAAAAATGGTTTATGAAGGACTAGAAAATGGTTCAGATTATCCACTTGAAGATGGACGTGCATTAATCGATGGAACAATGGGTATTGCATGGAATACATCAGGTACTAATAAATGGAACGAACCAGCAAGTTTAGAAGGTAAGTTAAATGAGTGGTTATCGTTACTTAATATTCCAGATGAAAGTAGATATTTATCTAAAATAAGTTGGAAAGTTGGCGGGGTACCATATCAAAGTCCAACTCTTATAGGAACTTTTAATCACTATCAAGCAATTGATAGTTCAGATGTTGGTGGCAGTTTCGATGGCTTATCAAAAAATCAAAGTTATGTAGGGACTATAAATGCAATTGATTTTATGTATACAAGCGATAATGAGAATTGCAGTAAAAGTTATCTGGAAACTGGTAGTTCTAATGAATGTGCTTATTCTCCACAAACAGGAGAAATAAATAACTTCTTACAAAAAAATAAATATCTATATTGGACTCTTAATGCTCGTAGTGATGTAAGTAATATGTCATGGGACATAAGTAATTCTGGTTTAATAGGAAGTAACACAGTTACTTTACCAACAATTTCAGTAAGACCAGTATTAAATTTAAAACTTGATAGCAAGTTTATTTCGGGAACTGGAACAATTGAAGACCCATACCTACTAGAAGACTATATGATTGGTTTGACTGATAGACCACTAATTACTTTAAATGGTGATAGTACTATTTATGTAAGGCAATATGATTCATATGAAGATCAAGGAGCAACAGCTTTAGACACACAAGATGGTGATTTAACTAGTGAAATAAGTACAACAGGAAGTGTCAATATTAATGTTCCTGGCGATTATGAAATTAAATATAACGTAAGCGATAGTGATGGTAATGCGGCAGTTACGGTTATAAGAAAAGTAATCGTTATAGAAAGAGATTTACCAATAATCAAATTAAATGGTTCAAATCCAACTTATGTAACAATTACTAAAAACTATATTGAATCAGGAGCAACTGCTTATGATATTAACTATGGTGATATAAGTAGTAGTATCGTAATAAGTGGAACTGTTGATACATCTACTTTAGGAACATATTATATAAAATACAATGTAACAAATGAAGATGGAATAAAAGGTCCTGAGGTTATAAGAAAAGTCATCGTTAAGGTGCCAGTTCCAGAAATTGAACTAAATGGTGATAACCAAGTTTTAGTTGATATAGGAACTTCTTATACGGAACAAGGTGCTACAGCGACAGATGAAGTTGATGGTGATTTAACATCTGCTATTACCCAAAGAATTGAGTATTATAATACAACAACCAAAGCTTGGCAAAATGTTTCATCTATTAATACAAGTTCTTTAGCTAAATATAGAATAAAATATTCAGTAACAAATAGTTATGGAGCTAATTCATATGTATATAGAAATATACAAATTGTTAAGGTTTCTGGACCAATAATAACATATACTCCTAATAATGGATCAACTTCTAAAAAATCATGGCAAACTGTTATAAATATAGCGAAGAGAAATTATGATGTCGTAACATCTAGTCAAAAATATTTAATAAAAAGTAACTGGAGTTATACAGACGTTGGTGATATAGATAATTACAAGTCTTCATATACGGACGGACAAAAAATCACTATGTCAAGAGGAACAGCATATTATACAATTTATGCAAGAGCATTTGATACATATGGTGATCTTACTTTAAAAGCGTCAGGAAGATTTAGAGTTGATAACTCTAAACCTTATATTGATATAAATGGTGGCACTGTAAATATATTACTAGGTCATACTTATATTGATAAGGGAGCAACAGCTTACGATGATTATTTTGATGGTAATCTAACAAGTAAAATAATAACAACATCAAATGTTGATACATCTAAACTAGGTACATATTATGTAACATATAAAGTTACTGATAGTGCAGGTAATACTACAACAAAAAGTAGAAAAGTAATAGTTTATCATCCAAAACCTGAAATTTATTTAAAAGGTGGAAGTACAATTGATCTTCTATATGGAACTCCTTATGTAGAAAAGGGAGCAACCGCTTATGATGAGATTGATGGAAATATAACATCTAATTTAACAATTACAGGTAGTGTAGACCATATGCATGAGGGCACGTATTACATAACATATTCAGTTACTAATTCATCCGGTTATTCGAGTTCAAGAACAAGAACAGTTAATGTTTATATTCCAAAACCTGTAGTAACTGTAACAGGAAGTACTTCAATAAAATTATTAATTCACCAGTCATATGTAGATCAAGGTGCAACAGCTTTAGATACTCTTGATGGGAACTTGACTAGTAGAATTGTAACTACAGGTAGCGTTAATCCTGAAATACCAGGCAATTATACTATTACATATACAGTAACAAACAATCTTGGTAAAGTTGGTACGGCTACAAGAAAAATAACAGTTTACCAACCAGAACCGCAGATTACTATAAACGGAAATAGTAACATTGAAATATTAAAAACTAGAACTTATGTTGATTTAGGAGCAACCGCAACCGATCAAATAGATGGTAACATAACTAGTAATATAGTTACATCAAGTAATGTAAATACAGCAGTAGCAGGCACGTACTATGTATCATATACCGTAACAAATAGTGAAGGAATTACTTCAAATAAGAAAAGAACAGTTGTAGTAAGAGAACCTGTTGTTACACTAGCATTAACTGGAGCATCGACAGTCAATTTACCAATTGGTAAAACTTATACTGATTTAGGTGCAACTGCATATGATGAGTTACTAGGAAATGTAACAAGTGCTATAACAACAACAAATAATATAAACCCTTACACATTAGGTACATATTATGTAAATTATAGAATAACTACAAGTGGTGTAACTAAGACCGCAAAAAGAACAGTTAAAGTAGTACCACTGGCAGGCCCAGTGATAACATTTAGTAAAAATGGCGATGGAACATACAAACAAAATAATGAAACAACAGTAACAGTAACTAAAAGTGAATACGATGTAGTAGCATCATCAATTAAGTATGTATGGTCAACATCACAAACCGATCCTAGTGAGGCAAGTTTTACTACATCACTTGCAAGTGGTGATACAATATCAACACCAAGCGTGGTCACAGGAAAATATTATTTATTTGTAATAGCCAAAGATGTTTATGGAAACACTTCTATATTAGGTTCAAATGCTTTCTATCTAGATAATATTAAACCAGTATTATCATTAAAAGGTAATAGAGTATTTCAAACACCTGTTGATGGCACATATGCAGATCCAGGAGTAAATGTACTTGAGGAAAATAGTGGACTTAATAGTAATGGCGTCGTTATAACAAGTAATATAATAACAGGAGTAATTGGTACATACACAGTCACATATAATGCAACTGATAAAGCAGGAAATGTCGCAACTCCAATAACAAGAACAGTATCAGTTGTTGAAGCAGGTTTAAGAGATGCTCCAGGCGATGATTTTGTACAGTTATATGATGCGTCTTACTTTGTTGGTTCAAATCCAAATAACTGGGTAGAATTTGGAAATGCAGCTAGTAATATTTATGACTATATACCAATTATGTGGCGAATTATAAAAGCTGATGATGGTGGTATAAAAATAATATACGAAGGTGTAAAAAATGATGCTAAGACTGCTGTAATTCAAAATGGTACAATAGGAACTAATATTTTTGATAGCACAAATAATATTTGGAACAGGCCAGCATCTATAAGAACAACCCTTAATAATTTTTATACTGATTTAAATGAACCAGATAAAGATACTTTAACTACAAAGATAAATTGGTGTGTTGGGACAATAAATAGTCCATATTCACTTGATGAATTTAAAAACAATTCATGTACAGTATTAAGTGATACTACAAGTTCTATTGGATTAATAGGTGGCAAAGATTATATATTAACTTCAAAAGACCCTTGTAGTGGTTACAATCAGGCATCATGTGGAACGAATAACTTCCTTAAGAAAAGTTATAGTTATTTTACAGCAAATGGAGATGCTACTAGTAGTGCTGCCATTTTCATAGCAAATAGTAATGGCGGATTAACTAGAACTCAAGTAAGTGACACAATGAATGTTAGACCAGTAATAAATCTTAGAAATGATGTATTAATACTTGGTGGTGAAGGTACCTTTGAAAATCCATACAAATTAAATTCTAGAATACCTAGAATTGATAATGATCCGCCAGTCGTTACTTTCAATCCAACAAATTCTATCAATCTTCCAGAAGATAAGAAGATAGAAGTTGTAGTAACTGATGCAATTACAGGCGTAGATGATACAAGTTTAAAATATGTATGGACAACTAGCAGCTCGCAACCAGCCGAAACATTAATTATTAATAGTTTTACAAATGGCGATAGAATAGAAATACCAGCAGCAAGTGCAAATTATTATCTATGGGTTTTAGCAAAAGATAGAAAAGGTAATCAAGTAATAACTAAAGCTGGTCCATATTTATCTGATAGTGTAGCCCCAGTAATTACTTTAAATGGTGATGCAACTGAAAAAGTATTACTTGGCGCAACGTATACAGATGCAGGCGCAACTGCTTTAGATGATATTGATGGTGATGTATCAAGTCGTATTGTAGTAACAAGCAATGTTAATCCAGCTGTTGAAGGAGATTACACTGTAACTTACACAGTAACTGACAACAATGGAAATAAAGCAACAGTTACAAGAACCGTACAAGTAAGAATTCAGACAGTTTTCGAATTCCCTTACACAGGTAATTATCAAACATTTACAGCTTTACAAACTGGCTACTATAAAATAGAATTATGGGGAGCACAAGGTGGTAAAGGAAGAACAAATAATTCATTAACAATAATTGGTGGAAATGGATCATATACTTCTGGATTGTTGAAAATGGTTAAAGGCGATATACTTTATGTATATATAGGAGGTAAAGGAGCAGATTCACCATCTAGTTCAGCAGGTGGAAATGGTGGTTATAATGGTGGTGGAAAAGGTGGAAATGATACATCTGATGATGAAGGAACCGGTGGCGGCGGCGGAGCATCTGATGTTCGTCTCGTAAGTGGCCTATGGAATGATTTCAATTCATTGAAATCTCGATTAATGGTTGCTGCTGGTGGAGCCGGAGCGTCAGTAGCTGCTGGAGGTCCAGGCGGTGGCGTAAGTAGTGCTGCTACTTGTACATCATCTGCAGCTACGCAAACTACAGGCTATTCATTTGGTACTGGTCAAACCGGAACAAATTATAATTATGTGCCTTCAAGTGGTGGTGGAGGTGGATACTATGGTGGATATTCAAGACATGATGGAACTACAGGTGGTTGTCAATCTGCAACAGGTGGTTCATCGTATGTATCAGGATTTGAAACATGTAACGCCATAACATCAACATCAATTTCAACTGCTATTGTGGCAACTGGTCAACCTATACATTATTCAAATAGATATTTTGATGAAATATCTATAATCCCAGGTAATGGTCCTATTACTAGTCCAACCGGAACGAACGAAACTGGACATGTAGGTAATGGATATGGAAGAATTAGTTACGCTGGTGAAGTTGATGATAGTTTAACAATTACTATAAATGGAGCTTCTACTGTAACTCAATTTAAAACAGATACATACGTTGATTTAGGAGCAACTGCAACTGATGTAGAAGATGGAAACTTAACTAGTAGTATTGTAACAACAACAAATATTAATGTTAATGCAGTTGGAACATATAAAGTTGCATATAAAGTTACCGATAGTTCCGGGCATGTTGCTTATGCATATAGATATGTAAAAATTATATCTAACGAATTTAGTTATGCATATAATGGTAATTATCAAACGTTTACAGTTCCTGTAACAGGAAAATATAAAATAGAATTATGGGGAGCACGAGGTGGCTATGGCCATCAAAATGATTCAAATGTTCATTTATATGGTAGAGGAGCATATACAACTGGTGAACTAAGTCTTACTCAAGGCCAAGTATTATATGTTTATATAGGTGGTGTAGGCGGAACACCGGCAGTAAATTCTTGTACTGGTGGAGCCGGAGGTTACAACGGAGGCGGTAAAGGCGCCAATGATAATAACTGCGATTCTGATCCAGATGCAGGTGGCGGCGGCGGCGGTGCAACTGACGTCCGTTTAACAAGTGGATTATGGAATGATTTCAATTCACTAAAATCTAGAATAATGGTAGCAGCCGGTGGTGGTGGTTCTAACTATGGCGGTGTAGGTGGAGCTGGAGGTACATTATCTGGTATTGGTGGTTATAATACGAATAATGCCACATATATACCTACACAAACATTTGGTTATGGCTTTGGAATTGGTATGCCAGGCGGCGGCGCATGTACAGATGGTGCCGGTGGTGGCGGAAGTGGTTATTATGGTGGTAAAACTGGTGCTTCATGTAGTTATGGTGGAGCTGGAGGTTCATCATTTATATCTGGTTATACTGGTTGTAACGCTATTACTGAATCATCAATCTCAACTGCAATTGTCCATACTGGACAAGCTAATCATTATTCCGGCATTTACTTTAGTAATGTTAATATGATTAATGGTAATTCGGTAATGCCAAGTGTATCAGGAGCTACAGAAACTGGACATTCAGATAACGGAGCTGCTAAATTTACTTATCTAGTCAATCAGTAAAAAAGTAAAAATTATTATAAGAAGAGGAGAAAAAAATATGAAAAAAGCAAAACTATTAATCCTTCCCTTACTACTACTAACAATAGTAGTAAGTGGATGTGGTAAGAAAGATTACAGTTCATTAGAAAAACAATTAACAACAGAAGCAGGAAAATTCTATGAAACAAACATTAAAGATAAAGTTATAATGGCAGGAGCACAAGACACAGTACAACAAAAAATAACTTTAACAGCTTTAAAAAGTGGTGGAGTAGATATAACAAAATTCACTGATAAGAAATGTAATGAAGAAGAGTCATATGCTCTAGTTATTTACTCAACAGGTGATGACGGATTACAAAAAGGTGATTATAAAGTTGAAAATCACTTAGTATGTGGCGATTATAAAACTGCTGAAAGTAAATAAACTTTATTAAAGTAAAAAGAACAAATAGTTATTTGTTCTTTTTTATCGCTGAAAATTTTAGATATTTCCTTGTAAAAATACCGTTTCGATGGTATGATATATATGTTAGTAAATAGTAAAGTATAAAAATGGAGAACTTCGCGGAGAACTCCATTTTAAAATAAAACGGGGTGTAATTTATGAATATAAAAAGAAGAGAGTTAAAAGGATTTACATTAATAGAGTTACTAGCAATATTAATACTTTTAGGTATACTTCTTTTAATCGCGATTCCTCTTGTAAATCATATGGTAAGAGAAGCAAAATCGAAAGTATGTGATTTAGATGCGAAAGCTATGGAAGTAGCGGCTGATAACTACATTGCACATGATCAAATATCAATAAAAATTGGTGATACAAAAATTATAACGTTAAAACAGTTACAAACAGCTGGATATGTAGAAAAAATGGTTTCACCTTATGCTAAAAGAGAAGAATGCACAGGGTATGTAGTGGTGAAAAATGAGGGCCAAAATGGCAATGATTATTACACATTTAAAAGCGAATTAAAATGTGGCGATTCTTGTGTTACAGCTAATTATGATTCAACTAATGATTCAAGTAATGAAAATACAACTGGAAATGATCAAACTGGCCCAAGTGATACTGATAACCTAAAAGATGATATGGTAATTAAAAATGGAGATTGGTATTATGAAGGTTCAAGTCCAAATAACTGGGTACTTTTTGGTAGAGCAGATGAAAATGATAACAAAAGTGCAATATTATGGCGTATTGTAAAAATAGATAATAATGGTATTAAAATGGTTTATGAAGGAACTAGAAATGGTGAACTTCAACCATTAGAAGATGGAAGAGCATTAATTAATGGTACAACAGGAGTTTCTTGGAATTCAGCTGGCTCAAACAAATGGAACGATCCAGCAAGCTTAGTTTCAAAATTAAATGATTGGTTTAGTAAAATTAGTATTACTGATTCAGAACAATATTTATCAAAAGCTAAGTGGAAAATAGGTGGAGTACCTTATAATGCACCAACTCTACTTCAAACTTTTGTTAATCTACAAGGTATTGATAGTACTAATTTAGGTGGGAATTTTAGTGGGTTAACTAACTACGATAGTGAAGTAGGAACAATTAATACAGTTGATTTTATATATACTAGTGATAATAAAGTTTGTAATTCTAGTTATCTAGAAACAGGTAGTAGTAATGAGTGTGCTTATAATCCTTCTACAGGGACAATCAATAATTTTCTTCAAAAGTCAAAATATCTATATTGGACACTTAATGCACGTAGTGATGTTAATAATATGGCTTGGAATATTACAAACTCTGGACTTATAGGTAGTACAATTGTTAATTTAACAGCGTCTTCAGTAAGACCAGTATTAAATTTAAAACTAGATACAAAATTTCTTACTGGAGTAGGAACAATAGAAGATCCATATAGATTAGAAGATTATATGGTTAATATTGATGAAATACCAGAAATAACACTAATAGGAGACGATCCAATATATTTACATGTAGGAGATACATATATAGATCCTGGTGTTAAAGTTATAGATGAGGTTGATGGAGATATCAGCAAATCAGTAACGGTAACATCTAATGTTGATACATCAAAAGCAGGTGATTATCAAGTTAAATATAATGCCAAAGATTCTAATGGCAATACTGCAATAGAGCAAACAAGAAATGTCATAGTTCTAGATAAAGACACACCAATAATAACATTAAATGGTAGTAATCCTCTTTATGTTATTGTAACTAATAGTTATACTGATCCTGGAGCAATAGCAATAGATCCAAACTATGGAGATATTAGTAGCAACATAATAGTTACAGGTTCTGTTGATACTAGTACAATAGGTAATTATTATATCGACTATAATGTAACAAACGCAGATGGTCTATCTGCTCCAACAGTTACTAGAAAAGTTATAGTTAAAGCATCAACTCCTACAATAACATTAAATGGTAGTTCTTTAACCTTAGTTGATGTTGGAACATCATATACTGAGGAAGGTGCAACAGCAAATGATGTTGTCTTTGGAGATTTAACTTCATCAATCGTTAGAACTATAGATAAATATGATAAAGTAAATAAAGAGTGGGTAGTCTCATCAAATATTGAAACTGATGAACTTAATACTTATAGAATAAAGTATTCAGTTACTAATGCTTTTGGTGCGAATGCCTATGTTTACCGAAACGTTTCGGTAGTAAGTGTTAACGGTCCCGAAATCACTTACAATCCAAACGGAAAAAATACTTCTAGTAAAAAAATAGAATCAGTTATTAATGTTAAGAAAACAAATTATGATATTGATCAAACAACTTTAAAATATTTTATTTATCCACCAAAAACAGTATTAAGTTATAGAACAACAGAGGAATTTGAAAGATATTTTAAAGCATCTTATAAAGATGGCAGTACATTAAAAATAGAAAGCGGCACTGGTTATTATACTTTTTACGCAATGGCAAAAGATATATATAAAGATGCGACATATAAAAAGTCTAATACTTTCAAAATGGATAATTCAGCTCCTATAATATATAAAAATAATGGATTAAGTAGAATTTTACTAGGTAGAACTTATGTAGATCCTGGAGCAACAGCTTATGATGAATATTATGATGGTAATATAACTGATAAAATAAAGGTAGAAAATAATGTTGATACTTCAAAATTAGGTGTTTATACTGTTAAGTATAGTGTTGAAGATAGTGCAGGAAACTCTACTTCTGTAACAAGAAGAGTAGAAGTTTATCATTCAATTCCTAAAATAGCTTTAACTGGTGGCTCAAGTATGAAAATAAAATATGGAACAACATTTGTTGAGCCAGGATATACTGCCACAGATGAAGTAGATGGTGATTTGACAAGTGCTGTAACAGTTTCTGGAACAGTTAATTCAAGTAAAGAAGGAAATTATTCAATAACTTATAAAGTAAAAAATTCTTCTGGATATGAAGGAACTAATACACGAAATGTAGAAGTATACATTCCATCACCAGTAATTAATATAAATGGTAATAAACAAATAAGAGTTTTAATTGGTGATACTTATACGGATTTAGGAGCTACAGCAATAGATGAACTAGATGGAGATTTAACAAGTAAAATCTTAACAACAAGCAATGTTGATACAAGTAAAGCAGGAACATATAAAATAACATATACTATTACCAATAATTTAGGCAAGACAACAACAGCAGAAAGAACAGTTGTAGTTTATGTACCAAATCCTGTAATACAAATTAAAGGTAATAACCCTACATTCATATATAAAAATCAAACATACATTGAATCTGGAGCTACGGCTACAGATGAATTAGATGGAGATTTAACAAGTGGTATAACTATTGATGCCACAGCTCTTAGAAATACTATTGCGGGAACATATAAAATTAAGTATAGTGTTACTAATAGTGAAGGTGGAATAGGAACTGCCGAAAGAACAGTAATTGTTAAGAAATCGTTAACAGAGATAGTGTTAAATGGTGAAGACACAGTTACTTTAATTAAAGGAGCAAGTTATACTGAATTAGGTTATACGGCTAGAGATCAAGTAGATGGTGATGTGACTTCTAAAGTAAATGTAAGTTTTGAGGGATTAAATTTAAATAAAGTTGGAAGCTATACAATTAAATATTCTTATACTAACAGCGGTGGAGATTATTACGAAGTAAGCAGAATCATAATAGTTAGAAATCCAGAAGTTAAAATAACAGTAAATGGTGATAAGACTATTAATCTTCCAATAGGATCTCCTTATGTTGATGAAGGAGCGACTGCAACCGATGAACTTTTAGGAGATGTTTCTTCCAAAATTGTAGCAACAACTAATTTAAATACAAATGTTTTAGGAACCTATACAGTTACTTATAAAGTTACTAGTAGTGAAGTAAATGCTGAGGCTGTAAGAACAATAAATATAGTTCCTATGGCAGGACCAACCATAACTTATGAACCTAATGGAAATATTACTTATGCCAAAAGTCATACAGTAAAAGTTACTATAGCAAAAAATAAATATGATGTAGATACTGATACTCTTTATTATCAATGGACTAAATCTACAACTAAACCTACAGAGGAATCTTTCACAAGTAAAATAACTAGTGGTGATGAGATATCAACACCAAGTTCACAATCTGGAAAGTATTATCTATGGGTAATAGCTAAAGATGTATATGGAAACGTTACTGAATTATGTAGTAATAGTTTCAACATCGATAATACAGCACCAATATTAACCTTAAAAGGAAGCAAAGTAGTAGAAATGCCAGTTGATAGCACATATAAAGATTTAGGTGTTACTGTTACTGAAACAGATAGCGGTTTAAATAGTGATGGTGTTGTTATAACAAGCAATATTATTGCTGGAGTTATAGGAAAATATACAGTAACATATAACGCTACAGATAAAGTTGGTAATGCAGCCACACCAATTACGCGTACTGTCTCTGTTATTGAAGCAAGTTTAAAAGATGCGCCTGGTGATGACTATGTTAAGAAATATGATTCATCATACTTCGTTGGTTCAAATCCAAATAACTGGGTTCTATTTGGAAATGCTGCTGAAAGTCAGTATGATTATATTCCAATTTACTGGCGCATGATAAAAGCGGATAGTACTGGAATTAAGCTAGTTTATGAAGGCACATTAAATGATGCCAAGGATAATGTAAATGAAAATGGTACAATAGGCCTAGGCACATGGGATTCAACAAATAATACTTGGAATCGTCCGGCCAATATCAAAAATATGTTAAATAATTTTTATGATAACTTAAACGACGATAATAAAACAGCTTTAGTAAATCCTATAAATTGGTGTGTTGGTAAAGTACCAAGCCCTTATGAAATTGATACATTTAAAAATAATGAATGTTTAACAACCAGCAGTGAGAAAACTGCAATTGGTATGATAAGTGGAATGGATTACTTATTAACAACAACAGCAGCATGTGGTGGTTATAATCAACAATCTTGTTCAGCTGATAACTTCCTTTATAAAAATTATAGTTATTATACAATAAGTACTGATTCAGCAAGTACTCAATCGGCATTTATAGTTAATAGTAATGGTGGTTTAACAAGAACTGATGTAAATAATCAAAATTACATAAGACCGGTTATAAATTTAAAAACTGATGTACTAATATTAAGTGGTACTGGTACATTTGAAGATCCATATAAATTAAATAGTAGAACTCCTAGTATAGATACTGCAGCTCCAACTGTAACATTTAATCCTGCAACTTCTGCTACAAAATTATTACAAAATTCAATTGAAGTAGTTGTTACAGATAATATTACAGGAGTCGACAATACAAGTTTAAAATATTTATGGACTACGTCAAGTACACAACCAACTGAATCACTTATTATAAATAGTTTTACAAATGGTGATTCTATTCAAATACCAAGTACTGATGGTAAATACTATTTATGGGTTGTCGCAAAAGATAGAAAGGGTAACAAAGTAATAACAAAAGGTGGGCAATATCTAATTGATAATAATGCCCCAGTTATCACAATTCTAGGTTCTAGCGAAGTAAGAGTTGCGGCTAATGCAACTTATACTGATGCAGGTGCAACAGCAGTTGATAGTTTAGATGGAACAATAACTTCTAAAATAGTAAAGACTTCTACCGTAGTTACCACTATACCGGGGACATATACAGTAACTTATAGTGTTACTGATACAGCAGGCAATAGTGCAACAGCGACAAGAAAAGTAATTGTTTATGAAATACAACCACCAATAATTACTTTTACGCCAAATGATCAATCAACTTATATTAATTATAAAGATATAAAAGTTGACGTAACTGATAATGAAGCAGTAGACAACTCGTCTTTATATTATTTATGGACAACTACAGCTACGCAACCTTCAGAGTCCTCAATTAAAACAGCATTTTCTAATGGGGCTTCAATTAGCGCTCCAACAGGAACAACAGCTACTTATTATTTATGGGTTATCGCAAAGGATACGAATGGTAATAAGAAGATACAAGGTAGTGGTGCCATAAAAATTGATAATACTAAACCAGTAATTACTTTAGTAGGTGATGCGATAGTATCAATGGGTGTAGGCGATACCTATGTAGATCAAGGTGCAACAGCAACAGATGATATAAGTGGAAGTTTAACAAGCAACATAACAACAACAGTTAATATAAATCCAGCTGTTAGCGGCGTTTACACAGTTAAATATAATGTAACCGATGCTGCCGGTAATGCAGCTATTGAAGTTGTTAGAAATGTATTTGTTGGTATTGAAACTGTGTTTACATTTGATTATACTGGTGCTTCACAAACATTTACAGCGCCATTTGAAGGTAAATATCGCCTTGAAGTATGGGGCGCTGGTACAAACAATGGAAAAGGTGGATACTCAGTAGGAATAGTTACTTTAGCTGAAAGTGACAATTTATATGTTTATGTAGGTGGTTCTTCAGCTGCTGGTGGATACAATGGTGGCGCAACAGCTGCTGGTTCAGCTGCTGGTGGTGGTGCTACAGACATTAGAATTACTTCTGGCTTATGGAGTGATGATACTGGTCTCAAATCTCGTATAATAGTAGCTGGTGGTGCTGGAACACATAAATCTTCCAATTCTTCAGGTGCTGGTGGTGGCGCAACAGGTGGAACAGGATATTCCCAAAATACAACTCAAGGTGTTGGAGGAACTGGCGGAACACAGACAGGCGCTGGCGCTGGGGGTAAAGGATATTGTGGTTCAGGCGTAGCTGGTACATTTGGTAGAGGTGGAGCAGGTGGATCAACAACTCAATATTGTTCTAATAATGCTGGTGGAAACGGTGGCGGCGGCTGGTATGGCGGCGGCGGTGGTGGTTCGGCATATAACTATTATTATTCTACAACACCCGGTGCTGGTGGCGGTGGTTCTGGTTATGTTTTAACTTCAACATCGTCAAAACCAACTGGTTACATACCAGGTGCAAAATATTATATGACAAATACAAGTACCTTGTCTGGCACAAATCCAATGCCAAACCCAGCTGGTGGAACTATGACAGGACGTTCTGGAAATGGTTATGCTAAAATAACTTATATGGGTAGCTAAAATTAAGAAAATTATTATAAGAAGGAGAAAAAAATATGAAAAAAGCAAAGATTTTATTCCTTCCCTTACTACTACTAACAATAGTAGTAAGTGGATGTGGTAAGAAAGATTACAGTTCATTAGAAAAACAATTAACAACAGAAGCAGGAAAGTTCTATGAAACAAACATTAAAGATAAAGTTATAATGGCAGGAGCACAAGACACAGTGCAACAAAAAATAACTTTAACAGCTTTAAAAAGTGGCGGAGTAGATATAACAAAATTCACTGATAAAAAATGTAATGAAGAAGAGTCATATGCTCTAGTTATTTACTCAACAGGCGATGATGGATTACAAAAAGGTGATTACAAAGTTGAAAATCACTTAGTATGTGGCGATTATAAAACTGCTGAAAGTAAATAAAATTTATTAAAGTAAAAAGAACAAATAATTATTTGTTCTTTTTTGTAAAATAACTATTCATAAGATTTGCATATTCACACATCTGTAAATATCTTTACAAATAATGCTTGTAAATAAGCACTATTTTGTTATAATAATATAGAAAGGATGTAAAATATGGAAGAAAAGAAAACCGATACTAAAAAAGTAGAAGGAATAAAAATAGAAAATAAAGTAGAGGGAAAAACTAATACAGAAGTTAAACTAGATATAAAGAGCATAAATACGATCATAAAATTAACTAAAAAATTACTAAAAATAAGTTTATATATAGCTGTAATATTAGGTATATATACATTTATAGTACTTGGTAAAGAATCTGGTTTATTTGCCATGATAGTAAAATTACTTCAGATAATTGCACCATTATTTATAGGAATAGTAATTGCTTGGTTGTTTAATCCATTAGTTAAGTGGTTTACTAAAAAAGGGATAAGGCGAGGACTTGCCGCAGTTATTATATATATAGTTTTCATTGGGAGTATTATTTTATTTATGGGAGCACTTATGCCAACTTTGTATACACAAGTTCAAGAGTTTGCAAAAGTTATACCAGATATATTTGATGAAGTACAAGATTGGGGAAGTAATGTATTTCAGTCATTAGATGGAATAGCTAACTTCGATGCTTCAGCAGCTCAAGAAAATTTATTTAATCAAATAGAAGAATTTGGTTCAAGTTTATCTTCAACATTACCTGAATTATTATTAAGTATAATGTCCTCATTGTTATCAGGTATTGGAACTATATTAGTAGGTTTAGTTATAGGATTTTTCTTACTTATCAGTTTTGATAATACAGATTCAATAATTGATTTTTTACCTAGAAAAATTCAAAAGACTACAAGAGAGTTATTGCAAGAAATTGATATGGCTTTAAGAGCATTTGTAACAGGATCAATATTAGATTGTTTATTTATATTTGTAATTAGTTCAATCGGCTTATATTTTGTTGGATTAAAAGCACCATTATTATTTGGTATGTTTTGTGGTATTACAAATATTATTCCATATGCAGGTCCATATATTGGTGGTATACCAGCTATTATAGTAGGTTTTTCACAAGGAATTACAACTGGTATTCTTACAATGATTGTAATAGGAGTGATTCAGCTATTAGAAGGTAACTTCTTACAACCAGTAATACTTTCTAAAACAACAAAATTACATCCAGTATCTATAATATTAGGTTTACTTGTATTTGGATATTTCTGGGGTATATTTGGAATGGTAATAGCTACTCCATTAATTGCGTCATTTAAAGCAATTCTATTGTTTTTTGATGAAAAATATGATATATTAAATTTCAATTAAAACGAAGACGAAGAAAAGTAAATTTATATTAATTAGTAGAGACCTAATGCTTGGTGAAAATTAGGAGTTAATGAAATTGAAAGCTACTTCTGAGTGCATACAAACTATGCCGGGGAAACTCGTTATTAAATTAAGTAATAATTAGGATGGTACCGCGGCTCTTTCGTTCCTAGAAAGATTCCCGCGGTTTTTCTTGTATATGATGATATATATAGAAAAAGATTAATGATAACTACTATATTAATTAAGGAGAGATAGATATGGAATTTAAAAATAGAAAACCAAAAATTTATTTATTAAGTGGTAAAGCAGGAAATGGCAAAAATAAAGTTGCTAGCTATATAGGTAGTATTTTAAAAAATGATAATAAAAAAACTATTAACTTATCCTACGCTTCTTATTTAAAAGAATATGCTAAAAATATTTTAGGCTGGGATGGTAATGAAGAAACAAAACCTAGAGAATTCTTGCAGCAAATTGGAGTAGAGCTTATTAAAAATACAATTGATAGTAGAATGCTTGTTAGAAGGATTGTTGAAGATATTAAAGTTTACTCATATTTTTATGATGTAATAACTATATCAGATGCTAGATTTTCTGAAGAAATAGAGACGATCAGAGACAATTTTGCTAATGTAGTAGTTATACATATACATGGCTTAGAAGATAAAAATGATTTAACAGATAAAGAAAAGCAACACGCAACAGAAATATCTTTAGATAATTATAATGATTATGATTATGATATAGATAATAGCGGAACACTTGAAGAATTAGAAACTAAAGTACAAGATATAATAAAGGAGAATAGTTAATGAATAAAATAGTAGCAATTGTTGGTATGTGCGGTAGTGGTAAATCTATTGCATCAGAATATTATGAAAGTTTAGGCTGGCCAAAAGTTTATTTTGGTGGCGTTACAATGGATGTAATGAAAGAAGAAGGATTAGAAATTAATCCAGTTAATGAAAGAACAGTCCGTGAAAGACTACGTAAAGATTATGGTATGGGAGCATACGCTATATTATTGCTTCCTAAAATAGAAAAGTATGCTAGCAAAGGTAATGTTGTTCTTGATGGATTATATTCTTGGGATGAGCTTAAAATTTTAAAAGAAAAATTTAAAGATCAGTTAGTAGTAATATCTATCGTTGTGGATAAAAAGCATCGTTATAGTAGATTAGAGACAAGAGAGATTAGACCACTTACTAATATAGAAGCCGAAACAAGAGATATAACTGAAATAGAAAATCTTGCTAAAGGTGGACCTATAGCTTTTGCAGACTATTTTATTTTAAATAATGATGATTTAGATGCATATACAAAAAAATTAGAAGAAATAACAGATGAAATATTCAAGGAGGTAAAATAATGAATTTAAAAGATTTATATATAAATTTCTTTATTAGTAAAGGACATAAACAAATTCCAAGTAGCCCAGTAGTACCAGAAAATGATCCTAGCGTTTTATTTAATACAGCTGGTATGCAACCACTTATTCCGTATTTAATGGGACAACCTCATCCATATGGAACAAGACTTTGTGATTATCAAAAGTGTATTAGAACTAATGATCTAGAAGAAATAGGTGATAAAACTCACCATACATTTTTCGAAATGTTAGGTAACTGGAGTTTAGGTGATTACTTTAAAGAAGAAAGCATTAATTATAGTTTTGAATTTTTAACTAAGGTACTTAATATTCCAGTTTCAAAACTTGCTGTTACTGTTTTTGAAGGTGATAAAGATATTCCAAGAGATGAAGTAAGTGCCGGTGTTTGGAGAAGTCTAGGAATTAGTGATGACAGAATTGCTTATTTAGATGCATCAAATAACTTCTGGATTGCTGGAACTTCAGGACCATGTGGTGGGGATACAGAAATATTTTACTGGAGAAGTAATGATGAAGTTCCTACTAAATTTGATCCAGATGATAATAGATGGGTTGAAATTTGGAATAATGTATTTATGCAATATAATAAAGATGAAAATGGTAATGTTACCGAACTGCCTAAAAAGAACGTTGATACAGGTATGGGACTAGAAAGAGTAGTTGCTGTACTTGAAGGAGTAGATGACAACTACAAAACTAGTGTTTGGAAAAACGTTATTGAAAAAATAGAAGAAGTATCAAATAAGTCTTACGAAGGTAATGAAATAAGCATGAGAATTATAGCTGATCATATAAGAACAGCAGTATTTATTTCTGCTGATCCAGCAGGTATTAAACCATCTAATACTGATCAAGGTTATATACTTCGTAGATTAATAAGAAGAGCTATTAGACATGCTAAAAAATTAGATATTAATATTGATAGTAACTGGGAAGGACAAATAGCTTCTACTATTATGGATGAATATAAAAAATATTATATTGAAATAGAATCTAATAGAGATACTGTTCTTGAAGTTCTTTCTAACGAAAAAGTTAAATTTAATAGAACATTAGAAAAAGGATTAAGAGAATTTGAAAAAATAACAAGTGATATAACAGATGGTAAATTAAACAAAGATTTAGCATTTAAATTATATGATACTTATGGCTTCCCAATTGAACTTACTATGGAACTTGCTAGTGAAAAAGGAATTAGCGTTGATGCTAAAGGCTTTGCAGAAAAATTTAAAGCTCACCAAGAATTATCAAGAGCAGGATCTACTGCTAAGTTTAAAGGTGGTTTAGCTGGAACTGGTGAAATGGAAACTAAATATCATACAGCAACTCACTTACTTAATGCGGCATTAAAAGTTGTAGTAAGTAAAGATGTTCATCAAAAAGGAAGTAATATTACAGAAGAAAGAATGCGTTTTGATTTTTCTTGTGATCATAAACTTACTGATGAGGAAAAAACAGCTACTGAAGATTTAGTAAATACATGGATAAGTGCTGGTTTAGATGTAATAGCAACTGAAATGCCAAAAGAAGAGGCAGTAAAATCAGGAGCAGAGTGCATGTTTATTGAAAAATATCCAGATACGGTAACTGTATACTCTATAGGTGATGTATCTATGGAATTATGTGGTGGACCACATGTTAAAAACACAAGTGAATTAGGACACTTTCATATTCAAAAAGAAGAAGCTTCTAGTGCTGGTGTAAGAAGAATTAAAGCTATATTAGACTAATATAGCTTTTTTTTATTAAAAATATGTTATACTTAATATAGTAATAATAGGAGTTGAAAATATGTTTTGTGAAAATTGTGGTAGAAAGTCTAACCCTGGAGAGAGATTTTGTGCTGATTGTGGAACACCACTTAGAAATAATGTAAATATGAATGTTAATCCTACACCATCAACTAATTTAGGACAAGTAAATAGAAATAAAAAGAAACCAAAAACAGGTTTGATTTTAGGAATAGTATTTGGTTCTATAGCTGTAATGGTAGCAATAATAGTTGGAATTATTGCTCTAGCATTCTCATTTGTAAGTAAGTATGAAACCAAAGAATTTATTGAATTTGGTAGTGATAAAATACCAACTGTATATAGTGCTATAGGGCAAAAGAGTTTGGTTTCATTTAATACACAAATTAATGGTAGTAGTCGTATAACTACTCTAGCTTATTATGCTGATGATTTAACAGAAGAAGAAATTCTTGAGTACTTTACTACTTTAAAAGAAGCAGATTTTTCTTCAGTAGATGATGATGCTAATTCATTTACATATGTAAAAGAATCAGTAGATTCAGGAAAACTAATATTTGTTTACGCTAATAAAGATTATGCAAATGATACAATTGTCTTTGATTATGTTAAATCAAGTGGCGATATAGATGACTATGTAACAGAGGAAGAACCTACGGGAAAAACGATTCGTGTAGGAGCAGCTGGTTATGGTTTTATGGACGTTCCAGAGTCTATAGAAAGATATTATGGGACACCAACTAATGATGATGTTCTTCAGTATAGTAACGAAAATAAGACGTTATTAATAACATTATCATGCATTAAAAATTCTGAGTATACAGTCGCAGATTATATAGCATATTATGCTGATGATTATGAAAAAAGCGGTGCAACTGTAAAATTAGGTAATGAAACTGTAGATGGTTATAATGCTTATACTATATTAGCAGCTCATGAAGACGGTTGGATTTCAGAAGAATGGCTTTTTGTAGATAAAAATAATGACTTATATTATATATATATGGGTACATATGATGACACTTATATATTTGATTACATAGAAACATATAAAACACAATCTTAAGATAGAATAATACTTCTATCTTTTTTGTTGATAAAAAAATAAAATAATGTTAAAATATAAGTGTATTCATAAAGTAGGTGATAAAA
The DNA here is from genome assembly GCA_023430885.1 of Bacillota bacterium. GTDB lineage: Bacteria > Bacillota_I > Bacilli_A > RF39 > UBA660 > RGIG4266. The sequence continues at coordinate 85,111 of JAEYYH010000032.1, read as the reverse complement.
TGAGTGAAACAAAAATTTATAATACTAAAGATATTGAGGAAGCTGCTATATCAGAAGTTATAAAAGAAGTTGCAGAAATTTTAGAAGATAAGGGATATGATCCTATTAATCAAATAGTAGGTTATCTTATGAGCGATGATCCTGGATATATATCTAGTCATAAAGAAGCACGTAAGAAACTAACTAGATATGAAAGAGCTAAAATACTAGAAGTATTAGTTAAAGAGTTCATTAATAGATGAGATATTTAGGGCTTGATTTAGGCACGAGAACGCTTGGAATATCTATTAGTGATGAAACTAAAACCATTGCAACAGGTCTGACTACTTTACGTTTTAATGATAGTGCATATGAAGAGTTATATGATGAACTAGTTAGAATAGTAAAAGAATACAAAGTAGGAAAGATAATTTTAGGTTTCCCTAAAAACATGAATAATACAATTGGTGAAAGAGCTGAAACAACAATTGTATTTAAAGAAAACATAGAAAAATTATTAAATATAGAAGTTGTATTACAAGATGAAAGATTATCTACTGTATCAGCCCATAATTATCTAATTCAGGCTGATATGTCTAGAAAAAAGAGAAAAAAAGTTGTAGATAAAATGGCAGCTAATATAATTTTACAAACATATTTAGATATAGAGAAAGGAAGATAAAAATGGAAGAAAAAATGACATTTAAAGCAATAAACAAGGAAGGTAATGAAGTAGAGTGTGAAGTACTATTTACATTTGAATCAGACGAAACTAAGAAAAATTATATGGTTTATACCGATAATACTACTGACGAATCAGGAAATATAAGAGTATATGCATCTATTTATAATCCTGACAAACCAGAGAGTGAATTAATACCTATCGAGTCAGAATCAGAATGGAAAATAATTGAAACAATCCTAGAAGAAATTCAAGCTGAAGTTAAAGAAAGTGCTTCTGAAGAATAAGCACTTTTTTCTTGCATTATGAAAAAAATATTTCGAATAACACTTATACTAGTATTTATGCTAGTAGCAATTATTGTAGTAGGATTAATAGATTTCAATATAAATATAAGTTCTGTAAGTGATGAGAGTGTTGAAGTTGAATTTACTGCTGAGGAAAATTCAACTTACTATACATTAGGGTCCTCACTTTATAGTGAAGGATTAATTAGATCAGAGTTTTGGTATAAAGTATATGTTAAACTAACAAGACCAGCAAAATTACAAGCAGGTACATATACTTTAAATAAGAACATGTCGGTAAAACAAATTATTAATATATTAGAAGGTGGTACTAGTAGCGATCCAAACGCAGTTAATTTAACTTTTAAAGAAGGTTATAATGTACGTAAGATTGCTAAAGTTATATCTGAAAAAACTAATAATACTTACGATGATGTACTTAATACCTTAAAAGATACAACATATATAAATGAATTAATTAATACATATTGGTTTTTAACAAATGATATTTTAAATAGTAATATATATTATCCTTTAGAAGGATATTTATTTCCTGAAACATATCAAGTATCAAAAATAAACACAGTAAAAGAGATATTTAAAATAATGCTTGATCAAACAGATACAATATTAACAAAATATAAATCAAGTATTGAAAGTAGTAGTTATACTATTCATCAGTTAATGACACTTGCTTCTATTGTTGAATTAGAAGCTGCTAATGCTGATGATAGAGCAGGGGTAGCTGGAGTATTTTATAATAGACTAACTGCCGGATGGTCATTAGGTAGTGATGTAACAACATATTATGGTTCTAAAATTGATGATTTTTCATATTCATTAACAAGTAAAGAACTAAATGATTGTTCAAATTCTTATAATACAAGATGTACCTCAAGAGCTGGTCTTCCAGTCGGACCAATTGATAATCCTGGTGAAGAATCTTTAAAAGCAGTATTTAATCCAACTAGTCATAACTACTATTACTTTGTAGCAGATTGTAGTGGCAAAACATATTTAAACTACGATGATAATGGTCATTACAATACAATTAATCAGTTAAAGGCGGCGGGGAATTGGTGCGCATAGAAGATATAGAGAATTATGCCAAAGTCCATGGTGTTCCTATAATGGAACATGATGGTATAGAATTTCTTACTAAATATGTAAGAGAGAATAATGTAAAAAACATATTAGAAATAGGAACTGCTATAGGTTATTCAGCTATAAGAATGACAATGATGGATAATGATATAACAGTAACAACCATTGAAAGAGATAAGGGAAGATATGAAGAAGCAATTAAAAATATAAAAGCATTTAATTTAGAAGATAAAATAAATGCTATATATGGTGATGCTTTAGAATTAGAAGTAACAGGCCGTTATGATTTAATATTTATAGATGCTGCTAAAGCCCAATCTATAAAGTTTTTTCAAAAATATGAAAAGAATTTAAATAATAATGGAACTATTATTACTGATAATATAAATTTTCATGGTTTAACATTTTCAGATGACAAAATAGATAGTCGTAATGTTAGACAATTAATAAGAAAAATAAAGACGTATTTAGAGTGGCTTGATAGCAATAAAGAGTATAATTCCAAGTATGTTGATATAGGCGATGGTCTTATGATAAGCAAAAGGAATAACAAATAGTTATTCTTTTTGATTTATTATTTAAAATGTGCTATTATATTGTGAAATTTAAGGAGGGATATTATGGAATTTAGGCATAGTATACTAGAAAATATAAGTTTAGAAAAAGCAAGTATGCTATATAGATTTCAAGGAGGTAATAGTTACCCTTCTTTTAATATCCAAGGTGATACTTGTAAAATAGCACATTCTAACCATTATACTTATTTTTCAAAAAGTATCGAACATCATAAGTATTTTGTATCCAAAAGATTAAGACAAATTATAAATAAGATGGTGTTTGAAGAAAAAGGCTTAGTAATAAGTAATAGACATTTAGCAGATATTGACTTTTATAAAAAAGTAATTAAAGATATAGCGTCTTCAGAAAAGGTAAGTGATTTACAATCGCTTAGGTTTTTGATTGATTCTAATTTTATTGAATTAATTGAGCAAAACTATGAATATAATAGTGATAAAACAAAAGGTAGTAAGATAATTGAAAGAGTAGATAGACGTATTTCTGGTGGCGGATATGGGATAGGAAATGAATGGATTAATTTATTTAATTCTCTTACTATTCTATACTTGAAAAAGGATATAACAAGAGATAATCTAATTGCAATGTTAAAAGTTATTAGAAGTGGTTACAAATCAAAAACAGAGAGTGTTGAATTTTTAACCGAGCCTATTAATCAAATAATAATAAATAATGCTATATATTCAGATTTTACAAAATTTAGAATAATGGAATCTTTAGAAGAAATACTAGATAAAGGTTTATATAAAAAAGATAGCGACTTAGGCAAAAAACCAACTCAAATGATAAAAAAAATAACAAGTGATTATTGTAAATTACGTGATGAATCACTAAGAGAAATACAAAAATTGCAAAAAAGATAAAAATGTTTTGCATTATACACTAAACTAATATATAATAATTAGTTATATGATGTATAACTTAGAAATGGAAGTGATGATATGAAGTTATTAGTAATGCCTAGTAGTATGAAACAAATAAGTGAAATAATTGATAATATTGACGGAGTTATTGTAGGAATTAATAAACTTTGTATCAATATGCCATTTAATTTCACTAGACAAGAAGTATTTGAAATAATTGATATATGTAATCAAAATAATAAAGAGATATTTATATCATTAAATAAAAATATGTTTAATAGTGATTTAGATTATTTAAAAGAAACATTACTAGAATTAGATAAAAAAGAAATAGATGGAATAATGTATTATGATATAGCCATAGTAAATATGAAAGAAGAGTTAGGACTAAAAACTGCTCTTGTTTGGAATCAAGAACATTTAACTACTAATTATTTAACAAGTAATTATTGGTATGATTTTGGTGCTAAATATACATATCTTTCTAGTGAAATAACAATAGAAGAAATAAACGAAATAAAAGAAAAAGCATCAGCAAAATTAATGGTAACTTTGTTTGGATATTTACCTATGTTTGTAAGTAGAAGACATTTAGTTAAAAATTATTTAGATACTTTTGACCTTAAAGATGATAGTAAAATTAATATACTAGAAAAAGAAGGAAATAAATATCAAATTATTGATTCTGAAGATGGCACAGTTGCTTATTCTTCACATATACTAAATGGTATTACTGAGGTATTAAATACTAAAGTAGACTATATGGTATTAAATAGTTTTAGTATAGATGATGATAAATTTAAAGAAGTAGTATATATGTTTAAAACAGTAACTAATGATAATGTAAATGATTATAAAGAAAAAATTGATAGTATGTTTAAAACAAATTTAGGTTTCTTATATAAAGAAACTATCTACAAGGTGAAGAAAAATGATTAAGAAACCAGAATTGTTATCTCCAGCTGGAGACTTAGAAAGATTAAAAATAGCTTTAATATATGGAGCAGATGCTGTATATATAGGAGGACCTGCTTTTGGTCTTAGAGCTAACGCTATCAATTTTACATTAGATGATATTAAAGAGGGATGCAACTTTGCTCACTCTTTAAATAAAAGAGTTCATGTTACCGTAAATATAGTACTACATAATAAAGAAATAGATGCTTTAGTAGAGTACTTAAAAGAACTTGAAAAAGCTGGGGTAGATGCTATTATTGTTAGTGATCCAGCCATAATTAAAATAGCAAAAGATAATACCAATTTAGAAATACATGTATCTACTCAAGCTTCGACTCTAAACATAGAAGCCATTAAGTTTTGGAAAAAACAAGGTGTTGCTAGAATAGTAATGGGTAGAGAAGCATCAAAAGAAGATATAAAAGAAATAATAGATAATGTTGATATTGAAATAGAAACATTCATTCATGGAGCTATGTGTTCATCATTTAGTGGTAGATGCGTACTTTCTAATTTCTTTACTGCTAGAGATGCTAACCGTGGTGGCTGTGCTCAGATATGCAGATGGGATTTTAATTTGTTAAATGATAAAGAAGAAGCACTGCAAGGTGAAAAAGATTTTACCTTCTGTACTAAAGATTTATCAGAACTTAAACATATTCCTGAAATGTGTGATATGGGCATATCTTCATTCAAGATTGAAGGAAGAATGAGATCAGTTTACTATATAGCTACTGTAGTAGGAATATATCGTAAAGTAATAGACGAATATTATGATAATATGGAAAACTATGAATATAATAGTGATTATGAGAAAGTACTTAGAGCATGTGCTAATAGAGATAGTATTAGTCAGTTCTTCCTAGGAAACTATGGTAAAGAAAGTCAATATTATAATGGTAGAGTGGAAATATCTAATCAAGATTTTTTAGGAATAGTACTTGATTATGACAAAGAAAATCAAATAGTTACTTTAGAACAAAGAAACTATTTTAAAACAGGTGATATAGTAGAATTTTTTGGTCCTAAAACTAAAACATTTACATATACTATAGATAAAATAATTGATGAGGATGATAACACTATTTCAGTAGTTAGACATCCAAAACAAATAGTTAAAATGCATGTTGATAAACCAGTAAATCAAAATGATATGATGCGTATAAAAATAGTTGACAAAACTACTAAAGTATAGTATTATTTTGTAGGTTTACAAAATAAATAAAATTAATTTGAGGTGAATAAATATGGCAAATGCAGAAAAAACTTATTTGACAGGGAAAGGTTTACAAGAGTTACAAGCAGAACTTGAAGTCTTGAAAACAGTAAAAAGACCTGAAAATATTCAAGCATTAAAAGATGCTAGAGCTCTAGGAGATCTATCAGAAAATGCTGAATATGATGCTGCTAGAAATGAACAAGCTGTTATAGAATCAAGAATAACAGAACTTGAGAAAATATTAGAAACTGCTGAAGTAATTAGTGAAGATAAAATTAATACTGATAGTGTTTCAATTGGAACTTCTGTAAAAATTGAATTTGTAGACGACAAAGAAACAGAACTTTATTTAATTGTTGGTAGAACTGAAGCTGACCCATTTGAAAATAAGATTTCAAATGAATCACCAATAGCGCAAGCTATACTTGGTAAAAAAGTTGGCGATATAGCAACTGTAAAATGTGATGCCGATGATTATGATGTAAAAATATTAGAAATTTCAGCACAATAAGTGCTTTTTTCTTTATAAAACTTGTAAAAAAAAACGATTTATTATATACTAGATATGTTTTGAGGGAGGAAATTTATGGCAAATAAAAATGTAACAGAAGTAACTGTTAAAATTGATGGACAAGAATGGAAAGATGCTTTAGAAAAAGCTTATGATAAAGCAAGTAAAAAAGCAAAAATAGATGGTTTCAGACCTGGTAAAGCTCCTAAAGAAGTATTCATGAAGAAATATGGTGTTGAATCATTATTTATGGATGCTGGAGATTTAGTACTTGAATCAGCTTATAAAAAAGCATTTGAAGGTAAAGATAACTTAGAATTAGTTGCACAACCTGACATCGCTTTAAAATCAGTTGATGAAAACGGAGTTGAATTTGTATTTACTTTAACTACTAAACCAGAAGTTAAATTAGGTAAGTATAAAGGATTAAAAGTAGCAAAACCAGAAATAAAAGTAACTAAAGAAGAAATAGATAAAACAATTAGTGAAATGCGTAATAGATATGCTGAAAACGTTGTTAAAGAAACTGATAAAGTAGAAGATGGCGATATTGCTGTTATCGATTTTGAAGGTTTTAAAGACGGTGTAGCATTTGAAGGTGGAAAAGGTGAAAACTATGATTTAACAATCGGTAGTCATACATTTATTCCAGGATTCGAAGAACAAGTAGTAGGTATGAAAAAGGGAGAAACAAAAGATGTTAATGTAACTTTCCCAGAAGATTACCATGCTGAAGATTTAAAAGGTGCTCCAGTTGTATTTAAAGTAACAGTAAAAGAAGTTAAAACAGTTCAAATACCTGATTTAGACAAAGATTTCTTTGCGGATTTAGGAATGACTGATTTAGAAACAGAAGCTGACTTAAGAAAACAAGTTGAAGAAACTATTAAATTAAGAAAAGAAACAGATGCAGATAATAAGTATATTGATGACTTATTAGCTGAAGCTGCTAAAACAGTAGAAGTTGAAGTACCAGATACTATGATTCATGAAGAAGCACATAGAATGGTTCATCAATATGAAGAGCATTTACAAATGCAAGGAATTACATTAGAACAATTCTTCCAATTTACTAATTCAAATGAAGAAGCTTTAATGGAACAAATGCATGATGAAGCTAAAAATAGAGTAACTTATAGATTAATGCTTGAAGAAATAGTAAAAGCAGAAAAATTATCAATAAGTGAAGAAGATGCTGAAAAAGAAGCAACAACTTTAGCGGAAAAATATCAAATGACAAAAGATGAATTCTTAAAAGCATTTGGTGGTATAGAAATGATTAAATATGATTTAACAATGAGAGCTGCTATAGATGTATTAAAGGGTGAAAAATAATTCACTCTTTTTTATGGGGGATATATGAAAATAGGGATAATCGGAGCAATGGATAACGAGATAGAAAAATTTATCGATATGTTTGATTTAAAAAAGATAGATGATAAATATAATATATATAATTGTAGTTATCAAAATAAAGAGTTATATATTGTAAAAAGTGGTATTGGTAAAGTAAATGCTGCTGCTACTACTCAGTACTTGATAAATAAATGTGATGTAGAAATGATAATTAATACAGGCTGCGCCGGTAGTTTAACTAGTAAAGTAAAAGTAATGGATATAGTAATATCTAATTATGTAACTTACCATGACTTTAAACCAGTAAGAATTATGCAGTATAGTACACCTAACAATGGCAAGATACTTGCTGATGATAAACTAGTTGCAAAAGTAAAAGAAGTCTTAAATGACCTTAAAATCACTAATTATCACGAGGCTATAATTGCAAGTGGTGATCACTTTGTAACCGACAGTATTGAAAGAGATAGAATATATGAAGAAACAAAGGCAGATGTAGTAGATATGGAAAGTGCTAGTATTGGTCATATTGCTACTTTAAATAATATACCTTTTGTTATTTTAAGAACTATATCTGATTTTGCTGACGGTCAAGATGACTTTGAAGAGAAGGCTGCTTATAGATCAAGTGAGATAATAAAAGAACTATTAAATGTAATTTAATAAAAGACATAGAAATATGTCTTTTTTCATATTATCTATTAGAGGTGTAATATGAGAAAAGTGATTATAATTGTTATTAGTATACTACTATTTATTCCATGTAATGTAAAAGCTTTAGATGTAGCTTTGGCTCCTAGTGCTAAAAGTGCTATTTTAATAGAAGCTTCAACAGGTGAGATTCTATTTGAAAACAATGCTGATGAAAAATTAGCACCAGCTTCAATGACAAAAATAATGTCCATGCTTCTAATAGTAGAAGCTATTGAGAAAGGTGTTATTAGTTGGGACGAAATGGTAACGGTATCAGCCAATGCTTCAGGTATGGGTGGATCACAGATTTTACTTGAAACTGGTGAAGAAATGAGTGTAGAAGACTTATTTAAAGGCGTAGCTATTGCCAGTGGTAATGATGCTGTTGTAGCCCTTGCTGAAAAAATAGCAGGTACTGAAGAAATGTTTATCGAAATGATGAACGAAAGAGCAACTGAGTTAGGATTAACTAATACTTATTTTAAAAATCCACACGGTTTAGACACGGCTAATCATTATTCAACAGCAAGAGATATGAGTCTTATAGCAAAAGAACTAGTTAAACATAAAAAAGTTCTAGAATATACATCTGTATATGAAACATATTTAAGAGAAAATCTAGATACTAAAATATGGCTAGTTAATACAAATAAACTAGTACGCTTTTACAGTGGCGTAGATGGTCTTAAAACTGGCTTTACAGAAGGAGCAGGCTATTGTTTAACAGCAACTGCAAATAAGAATAACATGCGTTTAATTGCTGTTGTAATGGGTGAGGCAGATGCAACAGTAAGAAATAGTGAAGTATCTTCAATGCTTGACTATGGATATGCCCAGTATGAACTAGAAACTCTTCTTACAACTGATAGTGTTCTTGGCAGTACAGAAGTTGATAAAGGAAAAACTAGATATATAGAAGTAGTACCAAAAGAAGATATAACATTCTTAAATAAAAAATTAGCTCAGAAAACTAATGCAACTTATAAAGTGAAAATGTATAAAGTAAAAGCACCGCTTAAAGTTGGCGATGAAATAGGGAAGATTGAAGTATACGAAGATGATGAAGTAATAAGAGAAGTTGCTATTACCGTAAAAGAAAATGTCGAAAAGATTAATATATTTAAACTATACTTTAGATATCTTGGCGATATTATAAGTGGAAATATTGAATTATAAAACAATCATTATGAAGTGATATTATAAAAGTAGACATTCTAAAAAAAGAGCGTCTACTTTTTTATATGTTAAAATTAAATAAAGGAGTGATAGTTATGGCAAGAAAAGGACAAAAATATCAAAAGTATTCACCAGAGAAAAGAGCGGAGATAGTTAATAAGTTAAATGCTGGTTATTCTTCGGGTGGATTAGAACGAGAATACGGAATATCAAATAATACGATAAGGATGTGGGCTTATCAAATTCGTAAAGGGAATACTTTAAATAATAAAAAAGGAAGACCTAAAGGAAACGAGGAGATTGATTATAAAGAAAGATATGAAATACTAAAAAACTTCCAAGCCTTCCTCAAAGAATCCCGACAAGGGAAAAGATAACATTCATCAATTTAAATATAAATAGATACAAATTAATTAATATGTGCGATGTATTAAATATAGGTATTAAAAATTATTATAAATATAGATATAAAGTAGATAATGATTACTATGATTATTTATTGATTAAAAATATATTTGATGAATCCAAATGGACTTATGGATATAGAAGAATTGAGGAAGGCTTAAAAATAAAATATGGCGTAATTATAAATCACAAAAAGATTAGACGATTGATGTCAAAATATAATATTAAACCTATTTATATGAAAAGAATTAAACCATTCAATTATAAAAGAATTGAAGAAAACGTTAAACCAAACTTAGTTAATAGAAAATTCAAAGTGGAAACTTCTAACAAAATATGGACTACTGATATTACTTACTTGATATTTGGAAATAAACGAGCTTATTTATCTACAATCTTAGATCTATATGACAGAAAAGTTGTTTCCTATAAAATAAGTAATAGAAATGACAATAAATTAGTTATAGATACTTTGAATGAGGCAATAAAAAAAAGACAAGATGTAAAAGGTTTGATAATCCACTCTGATCAAGGATTTCAATATACATCTTATCAATATAAAAAAATATGCGAATCTAATGGAATAACAATCTCTATGAGCAGAAAAGGAACTCCTATTGATGATTCACCAATGGAAAGTTTTCATTCAATATTAAAGAAAGAAACTCTCTATAACAATGATATCATATCTTTAGAAAATTACATAGAACTTGTAATTAATTGGATATCATTTTATAATACAGATAGAATTCGTCTTTTATAAAAAAACAAGAAACTGTTTTTATTTCTTGTCTACTAAATTGGGTTCACTTCAATTAGATTGTTTTTTTTATTATAGTATCAATTATTCATAAAAATTTAATCCAAAAAACACTAAAACTTCAAAATTTTACTTTGACAAATTTTGACAAAAAATGTTAAACCATATTGACAACTTGCCTATTTGTGATAAAATGTGAATGTATACTACGATAAAGATATTATGATTGGTGACATAAAAAGTCACCATGCAAAACGTGAATAACGAGACTATATTATTGTCGTTTGTATTGTTTATAATAGTGACAATTTTTTATTACAATCAATAATAATTGCGAAAATTATTGGTGATATTAAAAAATAGTCAATAAACTGTAAGAAAAAAGAATTCACGAAGGCCGTAATTAAGTTACTTATTTCAAATCCTCTAATAATTGATTCTTGAAAAAGATATAATTTCTTTTGAACTGATTAAACCTGTCATACAAAAGTATTTAGAAGAACTTAAAATAGGTAATAGAATTAAACTACAACATGTCTTATAGTTAGAAGCAAGATCCATAAACATATATAAAATGTTTATGGTAAAAATAGTCGAAAATAGGAAGAGAGATGTATTTATGCCAAAACTAAAGAAACTACGCTCAAAACGCGTTAGAAATCTTATTGTTATTTTTTCTTTAACAGCTATAATTTTATCAGTTTCAACATATGCATGGTTTATTGGTATGCGAACTGTTAATGTTTCTAGCTTTGATGTTGAAATAGCATCAACTGATAGTTTATTGTTATCTCTTAATGGTCAAAAATGGGATACCACAGTAAATATTTCACAAGCAAACGTTAATGATACAGATGTTGTATATGAAGGAAACACTAACACTTGGGGTGGAGCCGGATTAATTCCAGTTTCATCAATAGGTGCTATGGATAACACAGCTTCAAGAATGAAACTATTCGAAAAAGCAAGTTTAACTTCTACACCTGGTGGATATAGACTTATGGCAAGTCGTGTTAATAATTATCAAACAGATGGAGAAGGCAAACTAACTGCTGAACAAGATGGATATGTTGCATTTGACTTATTCATTAAGAATTTTTCAGGTACACAATATATTAAAGCATTAAATGAATTAGATGAAGAAGCAATTTACTTAACTACAGATTCTGCAGTAACAGTAGCAGAAACTGGTGGAGTTGGTGAAACAGGAATTGAAAACTCAGTAAGAGTAGCTTTCGCTCAAATAGGACGTGTTGCAGGAACTACTACTAATGCATCAACAATTACTGGAATTACTTGTAATCCAGCTGTTGATAGTGATGTAACAGGTATTTGTAGAACAGCTCAAATCTGGGAACCAAATGATACTAAACACGTAGCAAATGCTATTAGTTGGTATACAACTTCTTGTAAAACAAGAAAAGCAGTTTTAGAGGGACAAACAAGTGATGTTACAAAAGCAGAATCTTATGAAGGAAATTGTTTACCTGTAACAAATACTAATGCTTATGATACATATGCTATAGGTAGTGCTATTACTTCTGCAAATAATGTAAATATTTATGATGGCGAAGATTATAATACTTTTACAGGAAGTAGTGCATACTTAACTGCATTCCCATATTTTACTGATACTATGAAGATGAAGACATCAACAAATAGACCAACATTTATGACTTTATCTCCAAATAGTATTACAAAAGTAAGAATTTATATTTATATTGAAGGACAAGATGTAGATAACTATGATTTTGCTTCAATTGGTAAAAAGATTTCTGTTAAATTTGGATTCACTAAAGAAAGATATGCTGAATCTGATGTTTACAGTGGAAATCCACCATTAAATGCAAGTACAGATACTGTTAAACCAGTAATTACATTAAATGGTAATAGTGCTATAACAGTTGATCTAGGAAGTACTTATGAGGATGCTGGAGCAACAGCAACAGACAATGAAGATACAAACATGACAGCAAAAATTCATGTTATTAATCCAGTAGACACAAGTAAAGCAGGCGTATATACTGTAACTTACAATGTTAGTGACTGGGCTGGTAACTATGCTGATCAAGTAACTAGAACAGTAACTGTTCAATAACTATAATAAACAATAAAGTTTAATATAAAACAACCTAAAGATAGTATCTCGAAAGAGTTACTATCTTTTTATTTTATATTCATGATATAAAGATAAAGCATTTTTTATATTATAAAATGATATATTTTACACAAAAAACATTTAAAAATCGGTACATTCAACATGACAATTTTTGACAAAAAAAATAAATTGTATTGACAATTTACCTGCTTATGATACAATATAAATTGTATAGGGTAGCGAAATATACATATGAATTTATTCAAATGTATATCGTGAAATTACAAAGATGACAGGTTTATTTTATTGGTAAGACATAAGTGGAAAATTAAGAAAAATACCAATTTTTAATTTTATACTTATAAAAAAAGAAGGAGAGATAATAATTATGCCAAAACAAAACAAAAAACGCCTAAGAAATCTTATCGCTATTTTTTCTTTATCGGCTGTTGTTTTATCTGTTTCAACATATGCATGGTTTATCGGTATGAGAACCGTTAATGTATCAAGCTTTGATGTTGAAATAGCTTCTACAGACAGCTTATTACTATCATTGAATGGTTCAACTTGGGACACAACTGTTGCCATTTCACAAGGAACTGTTAATGATCCAGCTGTTGTATATGAAGGCAACACAAATAGTTGGGGTGGAGCTGGTTTATTCCCAGTATCTTCAGTAGGTGCCATGGACTCGACTGTTTCAAGAATGAAACTATTCGAAAAAGCAAGTTTAACTTCTACACCTGGTGGTTATAGACTTATGGCAAGTCGTGTTAACAACTATGATGGAAAACCTGAACAAGATGGATATGTTGCATTCGACTTATTCATTAAAAACTTTTCAGGTACACAATATCTTCCAGCTTTAGAACCATTAGATGAAGAAGCAATTTATTTAACTAATGATTCTGCAGTTACAGTAGCAGAAGCTGGTTTAAACGGTGGAGTAGATGGAGCAGGTATTGAAAATTCAGTAAGGGTGGCTTTCGCACAAATAGGACGTGTTGCAGGGACGACTACTACTGCATCAACAATTACAGGTATTACTTGTACTAGTGATAGCGCAGTAACAGGTATTTGTAGAACAGCCCAAATTTGGGAACCAAATGATACTGACCATGTAGCAAATGCTATTAGTTGGTATAATACTTCTTGTAAAAAGAGATTAGCATCACCAGATGGTGATAATGTTACATTAAGCAGTGCTTATGCTGGAAGTTGCGGAGTTTTAACAAATGGTATAGCATATCCAACATATGCAATAAATAATGATATAACTTCTGCTAACAATGTTGATATTTATGATGGTGGAACATATAATAGTTTTGTTGGAACTCCATCTTCAACATTATTAACAGCTTACCCATACTTTACAGATACTATGAAATTATTAACAGGTACAAGTCGTCCATCATTTATGACTTTATCTCCAAATAGTATCACAAAAGTTAGAGTTTATATTTATATTGAAGGTCAAGATATAGATAACTATGATTTTGCTTCAATTGGTAGAAAGATTTCTGTTAAATTTGGATTCACTAAAGAAAGATATACTGAAGATGATATCAATTATAATGGACCAGATTTAAACGAAGGTGAAGGCCCTGATGCTACTGCAAGTGCAGATAAGACTGTACCAGTAATCACATTAGTTGGTGATAGTGTAGTAACTCAGCCTAAGAGTGATCTTCCTGGCGATTATGCAGATGCAGGAGCAACTGCAACAGACAACAAAGATGGCAATTTAACAACAAGTATTGTTAAAACAGGAACAGTAAATGCAGCAGTACCAGGAACATATAAAATACTTTATACAGTAACTGATGCAGCTGGAAATGTAGGTACTAAAACTAGAACAGTTATAATAACAGGATAATTATTATATTAATAATTAATTATTGTTAAAATATTAAAGAGTAATCGGTGTGATTACTCTTTTATTTTTATGTAAATTAAATAATACTTGTAGTGAAAAAAATGTTGAATTATGTTTTAGACTATGTTACAATAATATTGTATATTATAGTAGGGTATCTATATATGCATATGAATATTCTGTGAAGTTACACATAAAGGACATGGGTAGGAAATGAATAATGAAATTATAGCTAGAGCTGGCAAAAGAAAACATAAGAAAAAAATAACGAAAATTGTTAAATTAGTATTACTTTTCTTCACACTATTGTTACTTATCTTATACATTGTTGTTAGGGTTATTTACAACAATGGTAATTTCAGTATTACACTAGATAGGAACTTATATTTAGAAAATAATATTGTTATTTATGATGATTCTAACTATAAAGTATTTAGAACAGAGCTATATGCACCAATTGTTGAAAGCTTTGATAATATTTCCTATAAGTGGCTTCCAGAAGACATTGACAATTTTGAAGGCGGATCTCACAACGGTGATAATTACGTTGCCTACACTTTTTATATTGAAAATCTAGGCGATACTCCATCTGATTATTGGTCTGAAATAATTATTGATGATGTTATAAAAAATCTTGACGATGCTGTAAGAATTAGAGTATATAAGAACGGTAATTATATTACCTACGCTAAGGCGTCTAGTAACGGGAATCCAGAAAAAGAAACGGTTGCTTTTGAAACGGATACCCTTATTGCTCATGAACATGTAGTTGACTTTAAACCTGGTGATAAAAACAAATATACAATAGTCTTATGGTTAGAAGGAACTGATCCAGAATGCACTGATAACATTCTTGGAGGAGAAATTAAAATTCACATGGATTTTAATTCTGAATTTGTTGGATAATAGAGAGAGAGATGTATTTATGCCAAAACAAAGTAAAATGCGTAGAAAACGCATTAGAAACCTTATTTTTATTTTTTCTTTAACTGCTGTAATTTTATCTGTTTCAACATACGCATGGTTTATTGGTATGCGAACTGTTAATGTATCAAGTTTTGATGTTGAAATAGCTTCAACTGATAGTTTGTTATTATCTTTAAATGGACAAACATGGGATACAACAGTACAAATTTCACAAGCAACCGTAGATTCTAATTCTTATGAAGGAAACACTAATAACTGGGGTGGAGCAGGATTATTTCCAGTTTCATCTATAGGTACTATGGATGTTAAATCTTCAAGAATGCAATTGTTTGAGAAAGCAAGTTTAACAACAACACCTGGTGGTTACAGACTTATGGCAAGTCGTGTTAAAAACTATAAAGTAGGTGAGGAAGCTTTACCTGCTGAACAAGATGGATACGTTGCATTTGATTTATTTGTTAAAAACTTCTCAGGTACACAATATCTAGAAGCTTTAGAACCACTAGATGAAGAAGCAATTTATTTGACTACAGATTCTGCAGTAAAAGTGGCTGCTACAGGTGTTGAAAACACTGGTATTGAAAACTCTGTAAGAGTAGCATTCGCTCAAATAGGGCGTGTTGCAGGAACTACTACTGATGTAGCAAAGATTACAGGTATTAATTGTAATGCAAATGCTGAATCAAAACCATCAATTGCTGATGGTGTAACAGGTATTTGTAGAACAGCTCAAATTTGGGAACCAAATGATATAGATCATGTTGCAAATGCAATTAGTTGGTACACTACTTCTTGTAAAGCAAGAACTGGTTTAGACGTTACATTAGATTTATCATATCCTTCAGCAGGAGGCTGTGGTGCTGTTGCAGATGATCATGCATATCCAACATATGCTGTAAGTACTGATATAGATTCAGGTGACAATGTAGATGTTTACGATGGTGCTGAATATAACACTTACACATCAAGTGCTAAGTTAACAGCATATCCATATTTTACTGATACAATGAAAGGTTATACTGGAACTGCTCGTCCAACATTTATGACTTTAGCTCCAAATAGTATTACAAAAATTAGAATTTATATTTATATTGAAGGACAAGATATAGATAACTATGACTTTGCTTCAATTGGTAAGAAAATTTCTGTAAATTTTGGATTCACTAAAGAAAGATATACTGAGGATGATATCCATTATAACGGACCAACTATTCCAGATACTGAAAGACCAGTTATCTCATTAGAAGGAGCAAATCCTATGACATTAGCTGTTGGTGGAACTTATGTTGAACCAGGAGCAACTGCTAAGGATGCTAGAGATGGCGATATTGCTACAGAAAATATCGCAATAACAGGTACAGTTAATACTGCAGAAGCAGGAACTTATACAATAACATATACAGTAACTGATGCAGCAGGAAACGTAGGCACTAAAACAAGAACTGTAATTGTTAAATAATAATGATTGATAAAATTTAATATTTAAATAATACTGACTAGTGGTTATGTTAGTAATTAGTTATTATTAAGATAATTAAGAGTAATCAAAGCTGGTTACTCTTTATTTATATTTTGAATGAGGTGCTTTATGACCGTACAAAATACGAAAGAAAATTTAAAAGTAAAGAAAAATAGTAATTCTAAAAACAAGAAAAAGATTAATAATAAAGGAAAGAAGAAAAGTGTTAGAAAAATACTAAAAGGTCAAAGAATAAGAATAAAGAAAATAGATCCTAGATTATTAATATTTATTATTTTCTTTACTGGTATTTTGTTAATAGTTTCTTCATACGCTTGGTTATCTGCATCCTTAAATGTTAAAGTTAAATTTCTTGATATGTCCGTATCTAGTAACAGTGGATTATTTATTTCACTTGACGGTATTGACTTTTCGGATTCAGTTGAGATATCTCTAGATAGTGTAATTAAAGACTTAGAGAATAAATATCCAACCAACACTAATCAGTGGGCTTCAGCCGGTTTATGGCCTGTTTCAACTATTGGAATTCCAAATTCTAATAGTGATAAATTTGATGTCTATGTAGGAGAAATAGTTAAAAATAAGAAAAAGATTGTTCCAGGTGAACGATTATTAAATACGACATTAGTTGATCAAAATAACTCATCAGCTGCTAATGTTTACATTGCATTTGATATCTTTTTAAAAAATGTTAGTGGTTCACCACTAAGCGATAATCTGTATTTTGATGATGATACTGCTATTGATTTTGATTATAATAAATATGCTGACACAGATGAAGCAACAAAAGAAGATATTATTGATTCTATGAGTGGAATAATGAATTCTATGAGAATAGGTCTTATAAAAGTAGGAAGTGTTCCTTTAAAATCAAGTGTTAACAATATTCAAAATATTGTATGCAATAATAATTGCGAAATGGTTATTTATGAACCTAATAGTACAGCGCATTCTGAAGGATCTATTAAGACAGCTAAAGAAAGCGATATTACTTTGGTGGATGGTACATACAATCCAACATATGCCATTATAAATGAAGGAAGAAATCTTCAACATTCAAATGGACAAGAAGGTACAGGTATACCACTTGATACAGAGCATTTTGCCTTGCAAAAGACAACTACTACATTTACAAATCCAATCTTTCAAATTCCAAGTGGTATAACAAAAGTAAGAGCTTATGTTTGGATTGAAGGACAAGATATAGATAGCTTAGAAACATATTCAAAAGGTGCTGCTATTACTATTGCAATTAATTTCATAAAAGATTTATCGGGTTATAATTAAGAAAAAAAAGGGTGATTTTAATGAAAAAAGAAGAAGAAAAAGTGAATTTTGATATATCAACACTTAGTTTAAGTGAATTAATTAAGGTTTATGAAGATATAACTAATTTCTTACAATTTCTCGAAGATAAAAAAATAGTACAAGAAGAGAAGGTGGAAGAAAAAAATGATTAATTTTTTGAAGTTTATTGACGAAGATATCGAAATGAAAACAACCTTAATTTCTACAATGCCAACTAATACAAAAAGAGACATTAAGAAATTCAATGAAAAAATAGATTCAATTACAGAAAAATATGTTGATTATAAAGCTGCTGTCAAAAAATATATTGATACAAAGAGCAAAAGTTTTAATGTAAAAGACAGTGATAAAAGTTTAGAAAAACTAAATAGAAATGTAACTGAACTCGAGCATGTTAGATTTATCCTAAATCCAACAAATACAGTTAATGAAAAACTTGGCTTTGATAATTTAATCTATGAAATAAGCAATTATTATAACTTTAATTTTGATTCTTTAAATGAAGTAATTAATCAGTTCTTAATAAAATTTGAATCAGCAGATATTAAACTTACAAGTAGCGATTTTGATTATACATGTTATGTTCATGAATATATGACATGCTTTTTGGAAAATAAAAATGCAAAAGAATGTAGTTGTGATAAGTTATCAGAAGTATTTGAAAAAATTTATTGGGTCAATCCTGAAATAATTCAGCATATAGAACTAAATTTTCTGAAATTAATTAATAAGTATGAGAAAAAATTCACAGATTATATTAATAAATTGCAAAAGAAAGTAATGGTTGAAAATAGTATTACTAGCTATCAAGATTGCTTAGATAAACTTAAAATTGCTTATAATCAATTAAATGAAGTAGATAGTGAAAGTGTAGCAGATATTATAAAATTAGCTAAATCAGGAGCTATTGATATGAATAGTTATTTTGAAGATAGCAAGACAAGAATAGGTGCGTACAACTCATTAATGATTAACTCTTCAAATATATCAGATAAAGCATTTATGGATAAGTTTTATGATACCCTAAGAAAATTAAAAAACAATGTTGAAGAATATAATAATTATATAAAATTCACTCCATTAATTGAAAATTTTAGGAAAGAGTATGAAAAGGAAATTACAAAAGTTGAATCTTCTTCTACTAAAGGAAGTAATGATAAAAATAATCCTAATAAAACACTAAAAGAAACTCTAGCAAAAATTTCTTTAAAAGAATCACAACTTGAAAAAATGAATAAAAAAATATTTGGTGGTGAACCACTATTATTTGATTTTTCAAAAGGTGCTGCTGTAAAGAAACTAAAAATTGATTCAATAAAAATTGCCAAGGAATTATATGATTTATATAAAATTTATGCTCAAGAATATTTTAAAGAAAAAGTTATGGAAGTACTAAATGATTCTTTAACTGTATCTGATTTGTTACACTTATATTATAGTTTTGATTACTTTAAAAAAAAGGCAATACAAACTGCATTTAATACTACAGTTCATGAAGAAGTAGCAAAGTATAGTGATGAATTTGATTTATTTGCAATGAATCCAACTAATATAATAATTAATGGTGTTGCAGTATTCGAAGAGACAAATATTACAAGAATTATCATGAATAAATATAGACTGGATAATATTAATCTTAATGAAGAAAATTTAAATCCAGATGAATTAGAGACACTATTAAATAAGATTTTATTCTTATTAAGAGTAAATGAAATTGAGAAAAGTTCAACGACAGTTGAAAAGATCTGGTTCATGGCTCAGGTTGAAAAAATCAATGTAAATGAAAAGAAAAAAGAGCAAGAAACTTCTTAAAAAGGAGTTTCTTTTTGTATATATTGCAAGTTATATTTGTGGTGCAAAATATGTCATATTATGATATAATAATTTATATAAAGTATACTAAGTCCTATAATTTTTTTATGAAGGAAGGGTAATTATGAAAGTAATAATAGATTTTATTAATAAATTATCAAAAACTCAAAAAATTACTTATTTGGTTTTAATATTAATATTTGCTTTAATATTATCCGTAGGTATACCAACTTTAGCAAGATATAAAAATAGAAATACTTTAATAACTAATCCTGTATGGGATGGAAGTGTAGCTAGCAGTTATAAAAGTGGTACTGGTTCATCTAGTGACCCATATTTAATCTCTTCAGGTTCAGAGTTAGCATATTTTTATTCTCAGCTTGCAACTAATGATTACGATAATACATATTTTACTTTAAGTAACGACATTGTAATAAATAATGGCGTATTTAATTATGATGAAAATAATAAAATAAACTATATTTTAGACGGACATACATATTATGTTAATCCTTATACTAATAAATATTATGATAATGTGGATATGACTGGTACAGAAATAGGAACAGTTAATTTATTTAATTCACTAAATAATTTTAAGGGTATTTTTAATGGTAATTCATTTAGAATATATGGTTTATATATGACTAATGAAACTAGTGAAGAATTAGCTCTATTTACTAATTTACAAGGTGAAGTTAAAAATTTATATGTTGAAAATGCTATGATATATGGTGGGACAATAACAGCAGGTATTGCGTCTAAAACTAATAATGCTTCATTAAGTAATATTTTATTTGATGGTTATGTAGTTGGTAAAAGTACTTTAGACTCAAAGAATATTAGTAGTACTCCAGCATCTCCTGTAATAAACATGCAAAATTATGAGACAACAAATTATATAGATTTAACAAATAATATTCCTTTAACTGGTGCAGAGATTGTTTCAACATCAATTACTGGTAACTATGTTATTGATGGTTTAAATGGTGCTGATGCTACGATTACTATAAATGGACAAGTAGTAACAGGCGGAAACTTTTCAATTGATTTAGGTACTAATATACTAAATAATGTGCCTGTTTTGACATATACTAATGCAACTGAAGGGGATACATTGACTTTCTCTAATTTAAGTTATAACATTGCCTATAAATACGCAGTTTCTGCAGGTATAGTTGCAATTTCTAACAATACAACAATAGAAAATACAATAAATAAAGGTTCTATATATGGTTATTCAATTAGTGGGGGTTTAGTAGGGGTTACTAATAATTCAACTAGTGTAAATCAATCTTATAATACTGGTAATATTAAAAGTACTTATATAAGCGGTGGTTTAGTAGGTATTATCGAAAAAAGTATTAATGATATTAATATAGAAAAAAGTTATAATACTGGTTATATAACTTCCACAAATTTTGGTGGTTTAATTGGTATTGCATCTAATAATACCGGTGCTATTTCAATAAGTAATACATTTAATACATCAGCTTCAGATTATAGTATTGGAACTATATATAATTCAAATGTTAATATAACCAATTCATATTATGTTAATGGTGTTTCTGCTATAAAAGGCGGAGTAACAAATGGTGATTTTGTATTAACTACCTTAGATAACTTGAAAACAAAAAGTGTAGATATAAGTGTTCTACATTTTAATGAATTCGTGGATTTTCAAGACATCGTAACAAATAATGAAAATGCATGGATATATGAGACTGATTCATTACCAATATTGTTTATTGATGATATTAATAAACCAATAGCAAATATAAATGTAAGTGCATATTCATGGAATAATTTAAGTTATGAATTAAATAACTTAAGATTAACTTCTAATATTACTTTTAGTATTGAAGATGCTGATGAATTAAACCCTGTTAAAGAAAAATATTATTATATTAGCAATTCTAGTACACCACTTACAAGTACAGAAATATCTCAAATAACAGCATGGACTTCATATAGTGATATTGAACAAATAACAACAGAAGGTGTTTATGTTATATATGTTAAAGTTGTAGATTATGATAATAATGTTACATATTTAAATACTGATGTATTAGTTTTAGATTTGCCGGGTGTAAAAGCTAGTGTTAATCTTGATGATTATAAGTGGACAAGTTTAAAATCAAATTTGGATGGTATATATATTGATAGACAAAAAACTATTACAGTAGATGCATCAGATGCGATTTCAGGAGTATCAAGTATTGAATATTACATTACTAATGATTCACTAAATACTGCAGAATTAGATGCATTATCTAATGATAAATGGACTACATATTCTAATGAAATATTAATACAAAATACTGGCAAACAAGTTGTATATATAAAAATAGTGGATAGTTTTGATTATGTTACTTACATAAATACTGACTATATTAATTTAGATGGTTATACTGAGTCAAATTTAGTAATTGGAAGAAACTCTTCAAGTTATTTAAATGCAGATCCTTATATAACTGATAAATCAACTATTACGATAGACTTTAGTTATTCAAATTCAGAAGCAACTAATTTAACAGACTATACTCATAACTTAGTTGCAAATATGCTTCTTCCATTAGGAACAAAACTAACCTTAATAGATAATGCTACAAAAAAAGTTTATGAATATAAAATAACAACTGCTACAGATATTTATAATTATAATAGTAGTTGTGGCGTTGAAGATTTAAATTGTATTAAAAAAGCAACATATCCATTTACTTTATTTAAAGAAATAGGGACAGCAACAGTTAATAATTATTATACTGAAACAACTTATTATAATAATGGTGTAGTTACAGAGGATTTCACAATTGTTATGGATCTTGCTGATACCGACATTTCCGTAAATTATAATGATGTTAGTTTATCTATGGAACTACGTAGCCCAAGTGATATTAATGTTAGACCAACTTTATATAATACAATTAATAAATTTAATATATACTCTACAGTAAATGCTACTGATACAAAGGCTACTTTATCATTAACTACTGATTATAGTGGAAATGCAATAGAATTTAATAGTAATTCTACTACTAATATCAATTTAACTAGTGGTTTAAATTATAAGTTTATAAATGATTTTAAAATAGTTGACACAACTTTTGAAGATAAACAAATTGGTTTATTAATAAAGCTTGTTGATAGCAATGGCAATACTATTGAAAAATCACATTTGAAAAATTTTATATTTAAAATAGGAAATGCTACATATTATCCTGAATCAGATAATATGATTCATATTAATCTAAATAATGGAATTGCTGATGTTACTAAAACTCTTACAGTAACAACATATGCCAATAATGATGATTTACCAGAAGGAACATATTATTTGAAAGTTTCAAATTATACTTCTATTGATGGTGAATATTGTGACGAACTAGGTGCGCAAAATATACTTATTCCAGTTAATGTAACAAGAACAAGTTTGAATACTATATATGGTTTCAACGCTAGTATGAACGATACAAATCGTATAATAAATAAAACAAGTGAATCAGTAAATGTTTTGTTTAATATTTCTCAAAATGGTTTATTAATTAATCCAAATATAAGAGTTTCATTATATAAGAAAAATAATTTAACAGCATATAATCAAGATTATACAATTGTTGATTTAGCTTCTTATGTTAGCGATAATTTAAATGCAGTTTCACAAAATGTTTATTATGTTTCGGCTACTCCAACTGAAAACAACAGTTTTGGATTAAACTTGATAACAGCTAGTTTTGAAAATACAGGGTATAAATTTGTTTTTGAATTATATGATGATACTAAAAAGATAGGAACAATAGAAAAACATTTTATTGTTAAATAGGTAAAGATATGAAATTAAAATACAAAATTTTAATAACTCTATTTATATTAATATCAATAGTGTTCTGTTTTGGTATAACATATTCTATTTTCCATTCAAATACTTCACTTAGTTCAGGTGATCAAAGTATAGCAAAATTTATATTTAATGCCGAAAGTTCAAATCAAATTCAGTTACCTTTAATTGATTTAAATCCTGGGGATAGTAAAGAATATACCTTTGCTGTAAGCAATAATGCTTCTGGTAGTAAAAGTAACATTACTGCTGAATATCAAATGACAGTCAAAACATATCATTTAGTTCCACTTGCAATTAAACTTTATAAATTGAATGGTGAGACTGAGGAATTAATAATGACTTGTGATGAAACGTATACACGAAACTCATCAAATGAGTTAGTGTGTACAACCCCAACAGAGGAAATAGGCCATAGTACTGAAGAACTTGATAATTACATATTAAAAATAGATTTCCCAAATGAATATAATTCTACATCATATTCTGATTTGGTGGATTACATTAATATAGAGATTAGAAGTTGGCAAAAACTTGAAGATTAGGATGATGTTTATGAAAAGTAAGAAAAAACATATAATTTTAATATCTATATTGTTAGTTTGTAGCATAGCAGTTATTTATGGCATTACTTCTGCAAAATATATTTCAAATTCTGTTTGGAATTATTACTTGAAATCTAAAGGTTTTTACTTTAGCAGTGAACAATTAGCTTCAGGAACTGTAGTTAAGAATGCAAATAGTCAGTGGGATGGTGGCAGTATTAACTTTAGTATTAATAATAGTCTTAATCAAAGTGTTATAACAGATTATGATATAGGTTATACTGCCACATGTACTGTAACAGGAGATGCAGCAGCTTATGCTGAATGCCATATGAATGGTACTGATTTAAATTCACAGGATGGAGTTTTATCTAGTTTGCAAGCATGTAGTAATAAAACTGGTGATCAAGTAGATGTTAGCTCTTTTAATAAAACAGATTGTGAACTAAACGGGTATGATTGGGTTAATCAAATTGTAACAAAGAACCTTTATTTTGATGTTGTTTTAACCGATACTAATTATGAAATTAATGATGTCGTAGTTAATGTTACAGTATCTAGCACAACACCATACAGTAAAACCTTAAGTGGAGATTTTACACTTCATAAAGCCGGTACTAAAAGTAATGATGTAACTTTATCTTATAAAAATTATTCTAATTATGACAGACTAATTGTTACTAATCCTTCCTCAACTACGAAATGCGTTAAAGTAACTTGGGACGCTAGTAAATTAATAATAAATGCAGATAGTAGCGAGTATAGTACTGCTAATACAGACGCAAATAATTACATAAATGAGATTAAGTTTAATATCAACGCGAAAGATAGTTTAAGCTATATGTTTTATAGTAAAAGCTTTAATACAACGTATAATGCTAGTGAATTTACTCTTGAAGAAACAGATGGTTGTTAATTTAAAATTAATGTCATATTTTCGATTAAATCATTGATATAAGAATCTTTTTATGTTATTATATAAATAGAATAGGTGGTAAAAAAATGAAGATACTAGAGATCATTAAAAAAATTGTTATAGGAGTTTTAGGAGTAGTATTCTTTGGCTTTGCAATAGCAATGACAGTATTACTATTAAATTATAATGACTATGGAGTTACTCAATTTGGGGACACTTCTCTAATTTTAATAAAAGGCGATATTACTTCGGATAATTTTAAAAAAGGTGATTTAGTACTTGTTGAATCAAGAAAAATAACTGAAATCGCTGTTGATGATGAAATATTTGTTTATAAAGTAGCTAGCGATGGTAGCGTAAGTATTGATTTAGGTAAAGTAGGCGAAGTTCATGAAGCTGATGAAGCAATTACTTATGAAAATGGTTCTACATATTCAACAAAATTTGTAGTAGGTGAAGCTAGTAAAGTTTATAACAATATAGGTACTTATTTATCTGTAATAGAATCTAAATGGGGTTTCTTATTTATAGTTCTTGTACCAAGTTTCTTAATATTTATTTATGAATTTTATGCTCTAGTTGTTGAAATTAAATATGGTAAAGAAGATTATATAAAATAATCAAGGCCAGTATTTATAAAAATAATTAATAATATAAGTTAAAGACACATGATCAATGATTATGTGTCTTTATTAATTTAAGTTTATACTTTAATTAAAATAAAATAACTATAGTTTTTTAGTAATTTCTTTTAAAATAAAGCTCATTTTTGCATTTGATTTTTTATTAGAAAAAAGTTTCATATTATTGTAAATAGTATTTTAATGTGATAAAATTATATAAGATAGAATATGGTCGAAAAATGGAGTAGGAATGATAAATATGAATTTAAAAAATATGAATTTTATTGAGAAAATTATTAATTTTTTATTAAATATATTGATTTTTATATTTGGTGTTATTTTAATTGTCTCTATATATACCGGTGTTCAAACTAAACTTCTTGGTAATGATTATACTGATTTTTTTGGATATTCTATATTTGAAGTCCAAACAGGAAGTATGGAGGATACAATTAATGCCGGTGATTGGATAGTTGTAAAACTAACACAAAAAGTTAAACTTGATGATATAGTAACTTATAGATTAGATAAAGAATATATAACACACAGAATTATCGAAGTTTACAATGGGACTTATATTACTAAGGGTGATGCTAATAATGCAAAAGATGACCCAATAGATCAAAGTCAAATTGTAGGTAAAGTAGTAAAAATACTAGGTAATTTTGGTATTCTTAGAAAAACATTATTTAATCCAGGTGTTTTGATAACTCTTATTATTACTTTATTCTTATTTAATATGGCAGTCAAAAAGAATAAAATAGATGCAGAAAAAGCTAAAGGTGAAGATATTAAAGAAGAAAATATGTATTTGATCTTTGAATCTTTAGTAAAAAAAGGCGGAATATTATTTAAGAATATTAGGAAAAAAGTTATTAAATATATAAATAAACATCGTGGTAAAATCCAAAGTTTAGAAGAATATAAAAAAGCTCATGCTAAAAAATATGAAGAAAAGAAAATTGAAGCTCAAAAAGAAAATACACTTTTCAAAGTTGTATCCGCTAATTCTGAGAAAGAAGAAGATGAGTTAATACATTCAGTTCAAAAGTCTGAAGAAGAAATTCATAAAGAAGAAGAATTAGAAAAAACATCCATTTTTAGAGTTATTTCAGTTGATTCTAACGAAGTTGATGATAAATATAAAGTTGCACCACAAAAAGAGGAAGAAGAAGATATTGAGGACGATTTAGATAAAACATCATTATTTAGAGTTATTCCAGTTGATGCATCTGAAATAGGCGACACTTTACTAGAAATCGCTAGAAATGAAATGAAAGTATCTGAGCAAAAAGATAAAAAACAAAAAAAGAATGCTGATTTGAATTCTGAAAAAGAAGAAGAACCAATAGTTGAAGATAATGAAACTCTAACAAAAATAAACTTAGAATCAATAAAGAGTAAACTAGGTAATCACAAAAATATTATTGAAACATCAATGTTTATAAAAAAAGAAGAGATAAATGAGTTAATAGATATCTTAGTTGATGAAAAAATTCGTACTAAAGAAATAACAGTTAAAAATATATTTATTAATACATACATCAATGCTAAATACTATAATTACTTTGGTGATAAAGATATCGAGTCTACAGGAAAAAGTTCAGTTTTAAAAAATAAAAAAGTTATAAATAAAGTTGCAAACGAACTAATTAGTAATTATAAAGGTAGTAACAAGAGATATAATGAAATTGTGGATACTTATAATAATATCTTTATATTAATTGCTAATTTAGAGAGTGCTAAAGATTCTATAGAAGAAATTAAGGTTAGAAATGAATTTTATAAAAAAGAGATAGCAAAATTTTATAAAGATTGGGATATTCAAAAAGAAGCACAAATAGTTGCTAAAATTGGACAGATCCAAAAAAAATATAATGATATATTTGGATATTTTTTACAAAAACTAGAAACTAATATGTTTAATTTAAAATTTAATAAATTAAGTAATAAGAAAGATATGTACGGATTAGAACTTGAACATAATATTTCTTTTAGTAAAGTTTATAGTGATTATGTTATTGATAAAACTTATACCGAAGGCGTTGTTGCTGAAGATAAGTTATCAGTACTATTAAATTTATTATCAATGCAATTAATAAAAGATATGGTTTCAGCTAATTTTAATAGAAA
This sequence comes from Bacillota bacterium, assembly GCA_023430885.1. Classification (GTDB taxonomy): domain Bacteria; phylum Bacillota_I; class Bacilli_A; order RF39; family UBA660; genus RGIG4266. The sequence goes on along the minus strand of JAEYYH010000032.1, from coordinate 56,987 downwards.
ATATATTTTATATATTCCTAAAAGTTTATATGCTAAAGAGAAAAAGTTTGAAAAGTTATTAAGAGTTATTGATGACAAATATGCTAAAGATAATGTTCTGATTTTAACAACATTTGAAGACTTATTAATAAACAAACAATTTTTAAAGAGAATTAAAAAGATGGGTTATAAATTTGCTTTAGTATTTAATAAAGAAACAACAATTAAAGAAAAAAATCGTGGTGATTTATATATTGCTGATTATGTATTTATTAATAAAAAAATACCAAATATGGCAAGTGTGATTTCATATATTCCAGATGAACTTTTGGATAATGTTATTTATGAAGATATAGTTGACAAAATTGGTGATTTCAGGGGGGAACAAGAATGAATACTTTTTTAAGATTTTTCTACGAGTTTATTTCAATATTCTTTGATGGGGTGCTTTTAATAATTAAAGGTTTTGTTAATGGCTTAACCCAAATGATTAACTACAAAGAATATATGAAAATAATAAATAGTTATCAAGATAGTTTTAAAGGATCAGAGTGGCTACTAGTTGGTTCAGTTATAGCCACTCTAGTTATTATATTGGGTTTAATTGTATTTATCATTTTATTTAGTCTTAGAAAGTTAATAAGATTTAGAAAAAATAAATTGAATCAAGAAGACTTATTAGACGAAATTGCTGATTTAGATAGCCAAGTAAAGAAATTAATGAAAGAAAAAAATGAAATTATGGCTATGAAAGTTTCTCAATTAGGATTAAATCCTAATGATGCAGAAAATCCAGAAGAAGAGCCTAAAGAAGAAGATAAAAAACAGGAAAATGTTGGTGACATTAGATTTCCTAAACTTGATAAAATAGATCAAAAATTCAAGACACTTAAGGTTAAAAATTATGGTAATAATTTTACATTAGATGAAATGTTAGATAATTTTAGATGTTATTCTGCTAGTCAGTTACATTTATATTATGATGCTTCACTTTTAAGAGCGTTCTTTGCAGGCTTAGCTTGCGGTAAGCTAGTAATTTTACAAGGTATATCAGGAACAGGTAAAACTTCACTTGCATATGCTTGGGGAAAGTTTGTAAAAAAAGATTCTTGTATAGCATCAGTAGAGCCTTCTTGGCGTGATAAAACTGAATTATTAGGATATTTCAATGAATTTACAAAAAAGTTTAATGAGACTGATGTATTAGCGGAATTATATATATCAGGACTTGATGATGATGTACATACAATCATTTTGGATGAAATGAACATCGCTCGTGTTGAGTATTATTTTGCTGAAATGTTATCTATTCTAGAAATGCCTTCTAGGGAAGAATGGATTATTGAGTTAGTTACTAACTCATGGCCTAGTGACCCTGTTCGTATAAAAGAGGGAAAATTAAAATTGCCTGGTAACTTATGGTATATTGGTACAATTAATAATGATGATTCAACATTTATGGTTACTGATAAAGTTTATGACCGTGCAATGCCTATTGATATTAATACCAAAATAGAGCCTTTTAAATGTAGAGAACAAGATGCTATAGATCTTAATTCAAGTTATCTTGAATCCTTGTTTGCAGCAGCAGTTGAAAACAAAAAGGTTTCTGATAAAAATTTAGAAAAAATTAGATTAATGGATGATTATGTTATCAAACATTTCAGAGTAGCTTTTGGTAATCGTATTATGAAACAATTAAATACGTTTGTACCAGTTTATGTTGCTTGTGGTGGTAAAGAAGTTGATGGTATCGATTACTTTATTGCTAAGAAAATTTTCCGTAAGTTTGATCAATTAAATATATTATTAATTCGTGATGAAATAGATCCTTTCATTGCCTATTTAAAAAAAGAATTTGGCGATGACAATATGAAGGAATGTATTGAATACTTAGAAAGAATTAAAAAGTCTGTATAGATAGTGGTGATTATATATGGCTAGAGCCAAAAAATTTCCTAGTGATGAAAAATTAGCAGAAAAAAGCGAACTGTTTATGCAAAATGTAAGTTCGGATATGTCTTTTAAATCCGAAATTACTAATGATTCCATGTCTTTCGACTGGGTAAATGAGATTGAATTTTCTTGCCCATATATTGATAATATTGTTAGAAACCCAAAAGTGGCTCTTATTAAAGAAGAAGAAGTAGTGAAAATAGAGAAAGCTCGAAAAATTACTGTAGCAAGTGTAAAAGACTTATCTAAGCACACTCATTTTATTGAAAAAATAGATAAAGTTACTAATGAAGTTCGTCCATCAAAAATATTAATCGAGCATCATGAAGAAACATTTAACACATATGAAAATAGATTTATTTATACTTTAATTGACAATATGTTAAGATTTATTATGAGAAAGGAAGTAGCATTAGAAAATTTTAAAACAAAAAATGATAAAGTTTTAGAATATGCTGCTTCTACTAATAATGGTTATGAAAAAGTTAATGTTGAACTTAAAATAAGTTCAAAAGAAATGCCAAAAGGAAGCAAAGAAAATGATTTTCAAAAAGAATTAGATGATCTTAAAAAAAGAGTAAAAAAAATGAAAGATTACATTGCTAGCTGGAAAAGAAGCGAAATGTTAAAATCTTTAGAAAAAGCACATGTTGCATTTGTAGTTTCTCCAATTAAGAAAACTAATATGATTTTAAAAAATCCTAATTTTCAAATTGCTATGAAATTATGGGACTTCTTACAAACTTATGATTATGAAGATACTGATGGTTCTAAAGATGGTTTAGACACTACAGGAAACGATGTCCTAAAAGGAATTTTGGATGAATCTTTCTTGATAGATTATTGTGTCTTTGATTCAATAAGCTCATCTAAAAGAGAACAAAAAGACAAGTTATCAAAATATGCTGTTATAATGGTAAAAAAAGAAATACATAGAGCTGTTTCTTTATTACTAAATTGTGGAATTAAAATAACAGATGAAGAAATAATTGCTATGATAACTAGTGAAATAAAAAATGAAAAAGAAAAAAGAGTAATTGGCAGTACTGATATTAAAAAGAAATTTCAGTCTGCAATGGACGAATATTTAGAAAGGACTCAAAATTATTTGTAGGTTATTTATATGAAAAAATTAATGGAAATTAAAAACAGCAAAGCATATAAAATTGTCGCAACTATAGCACAAATAATGTTTGTTGTAATACTTGTTGGATTTATAATTGTTGTATGTTTGCAACGCTTCAGTGACAATAAAATATCTTTTTTCAATTATAGAATGTTTACAGTAATTTCAGGAAGTATGGAGCCCAAGTATAAGATTGGAGATGTGTTAATTTCAAAAGAAGTTGATCCATCAACAATTAAAGTTGGTGATGCAGTTAGTTATCTAGGAACAGCTGGTGATTTCAAAGATAAAGTTATTACCCATGAAGTTGTTAGTATTAAAACTGATGAAGATGGAAAATATCTATTCCAAACAAAAGGATTAGCAAACTTATTTGAAGATCCTACTATTTCTGAAAGCCAGATATATGGCGTTGTTATTTATAGATCAATTATACTTTCAATAATTTATCGAATTGTTGGCACAACTATAGGATTTTATTTATTTATAATACTTCCTTTGCTTTTCATTATAGGATCTGAAATACTTTCAACGATGCTAGAAAAAGAAGACGAGAGAAGAAAAAAAATTAGTAGTAATTAGTAATAATATAAACAAAGAATATAAGTGAACGGCGAGGTGATATAATTGGAAAAAAAGCATAAATTATATTTAAGATTAAATATAATGTCTGTAACCTTTATAGTAATTTCATTTATATCTGTAACACTTGCTTGGTTTGCTTATAGTGGTTTATCAAGTGTTTCTACTGAAATAGGTGTTAAAGCTTGGTATATAGAATTGGATAAAGATGGTCAACCGGTTTCTAATGATATCGTTATATCTTTATCTGATATTTATCCAGGAATGGATATAGTGGATGAACTAGTCAACATTAAAAATTTGGGTGATTCTGATGCTCAGCTTAGTTATTCAATTGTTTCTGCTAGAATTTTAGGCGATGAAGCCGATAATTATGTAATAGATGATACGGCAACAACTTCTGAATCTGTTGAAGATGTATTATCACACGATTATCCATTTCATATTAATATTAATTTAAGTAAAAATTATATTTTAGCTAAAGGTGAGGAAAGTTCATTTGAGGTTTCCGTATCTTGGCCTTTAGATTCTGGTATTGATTCTCTAGACAGTTTATGGGGAACAGAAGCCTATAAATTTGAACAGAGTGAAATAACAAAAAAAAATAATGATGCGAATTATCAGATTAAACCATCAATTCAAATTGTAATTAGTGTAAAAGCTGAACAATACATAGAATCTAATACAACCAGTGATCCTAAATATGATTTAGGTGACGTTATTTTATATGATGTTGTAAATAATGAAGCGTGTACAGAAATTAGTACAACCTGTCTTACAACATACGTAATAGATACGAATAACACATTGGGTGATGATACAGTTACTTTGTTACCAAATGTCAAAAATACTTACTTAAGTAGTAGTTTTAATGATTATGCTATGACACTGTCGTCCGTAACAAGTGGATGGACGGTAGGGACAAGAGCCTTAACGGTTGAAGATTTATTAAAAATAACTTCAAAAGATGTAATTGAATCAACTTTAATTAGAGATAATATATCTGATTTAATTATAGGAAAATTAAATTATGGTACTCGTATGAATACAGAAATTGCTAAAGCAGTTAGTTCAAATGGTCATTATAATTTCTCAAATGAAAAATTTAATTATATCTCTTCAGCTAACTGTTATTGGACAAGTAATGAATATAATAGTAATAACGGCTTTGCAGTTAAAAAAATTGATGAAATTAATTCTAAAATGTATGGCGAAGCTAAAACAACAAGTTGTAATGTAATACCAGTAATAATAGCACCAAAAACAAACTTGTAATGAAATATGTTTATATATTGAAACAACATTTGAAATGTTGTTTTTTTTATCTCACAAAAAGAAGTAGAAATTTAATCTACTTCTTAAATACATATATATTTTATTCAAAGATTTGTTCGAAATTAATATTGGCGGTCATTTGAAATTTTGTATTATCAGTAACAGCAGATAATCCAGCAGCTGTATCTTCAACATCAGTCATTGTTTCACCTGTACCTTCGTACCATTCAAAGTAGACTCTGATAGTAAAAGGTGTGAATTTAAATGACGTAATATTTTTATCAAAATTTAATGTGTTTGTTATAGTGTTATCAGTTAAGTTAGTAACTTCAAGTGGATCTCCTTCAACATAAGTAGAAGGAATAATTGAATATTTTGTAATCATCAAGTCAGGCATATTTTCATTTGCTACTGCTAAATTAATTGTATATTTAAATGAAACTCCTACGTTACTAGGATCAACGGCTATATCAAAGTATCCTTTTGAAGAAGGTGCAACAGTATTAGCTTCAACATAGTTATTTTCTTCAATAACGGGTACAAATGTTATCGAAGAACTTGTATTACTTGTAATATCAGTGTTGTTAACTAGTATTTGCCATTTAGCAAATAGTACTTCAATATTACTAGTGGTACCTGCAACATATCTTGAATAAGTACTACTCATTAAACCAAGACATACAGAAAAAGAAATTAATACTAAAACAAATCTTGCTTTTTTGAGTATACGCATACTTTAGACCCCTTTCTCTTATAAATTAATTATATCTTTTATTTTTTTTATTTACAATTATTTTCTTTTACAAAAATGTCAATTAAGCGTCAAATTTTATGTAAAATAAGGCGAAAATTGACATTAATTCCTTGGATTATTATACAAAAAACAGCTTTTATAAGAAAAATAAAATAATTTTCTAATTTTAGTTGACATATAAAAATAAGTTTAAATAGTTACATTATATAAATTGTTAATAATTATATTTGTGATATAATTAAAATAGGTGATAATATGAGTGAATTTTATGACGAAAATTTTATTGATGATATTAAAGGCAGAATTAATAATGGTGAATTTGAAAGTAAAGAGGCATTAGCTCAATATTTAAAAAATATTCCGGAGATGGTTGCAAATAATTCTGAAATGTTAAGAAGTTTAGAATCTTATGGAATAGAGCATAACGTTGAAGATTTAAATAAGATAGCTACAATAATTTTAGATTATTATGATAAGACTAAAGTTAATACATCAAGTCTTAATTTAGATAATGTAACTGGTTTTAAAGTGGATGATAAAGAATATATAAAGGTAGAAAATCCAGATGATACTTATACAGTACTTGATGATAATATGAGTAAAGATGACTTTGTAACTCAATTTCAAGATAAGCAAAACTCAAGCATGGATTATAGAACTACAAATGGTGTCCAAAATAGAGAAGAAATAATTGATGCAATGCAAAAAGAAAAAGAAGAAGCTAACTTAGTATCAACAGTTGATATTGATAAACGTGATTTAACACCGGAGGAAAGAAGACAGTTTGCTTCTATTATTCATATGCAAGAAACGGATATAAATAATTTTGTTGCAGATACAAAACGTAATATATATATTAATAGAGATACTGGTGAAACATATTATACTCATCTTAATACTTTAGGGCAGATGGAAATTAGAAAAGCTGATGAGAAGGGCGTAGAAACAGTTTCAGAAGATGTCCAAGCAATTAATGACAATGGAATTGAAACAGCTGTAACAGTAGAAAATCCCGCTGAACAAATTTTTGAACAAATGGATGATTATGAACTTGAATTCACATTAAATAACAGATTCGATTCGCTAACTGATGATCAAAAAGTAATATTAAAAAGAATTGTAGAAAAAAGAAGACTAATGCAAAAACAACAAGAAATTCAAAAAGGTCCAGAAACTTTAGAAGTTCAGCCAAAAGTTAAAGCATTAACTATGAAGGATCTTAATAAAAAATATAACGGTTTTACAAGTATAGTATTCATTTGCCTGCTTACAATTATATACGGTGCATTTTGTATACTATATATATTGCTATCAAATGGTATGATTAAATAAAGTGAACTTAATTGTTTGCTTTTTCTTTTTTTCTTGTGAATTTTTAATTTTTTCTATTGACCTGACATGTTGTCAGTGATATAATGTTGTGGTTGCTATAAAGGAGATGAATGTATGCCAACAAGTGCTTTTTTTAATTTATCAGATGATAAAAAGACTAAACTAATTGAAGCAGCTAAGAAAGAATTTTCAAATAATTTATTTGAAGATGCCTCTATTAATCAGATTATTAAAGATATAAATATGCCAAGGGGGAGTTTTTATTTATATTTTGAAAATAAAGAGGATATATATAATTATATTTTTACTTTTTATAAAGATAATCTAATTAAAAGATTTATTACTATTTTAAAGGAAAACGATGGCAATATTTTTGATTCATATATAATTCTATATGATTTTATCATTAGTAATAGTGATTCTGATATTACTTTGCTAATTAATAAGTTCTTTTTAAATATGAATACAAGAAGATTAGAATCATCAGTTCCTAGAAAAGACTGTAAAAGAGAGAATGATAAACTGGTAATTGCAAATATTAATAAGGATACATTAGATTTAAAAGAAGATGATATATATGTATTACTTAGTATTTTAATGCCACTATTTTTTCAAAGTGTTGCACATACATTTAATCATCTTGAGCAAAAAGAAAAGATCAAAGAACATTATATTAAACAGATTAATATAATAAGAAAGGGTATAGAAAGAGAGAAGTTATGCTAAAATTATTTAAATATTTAAAATCTTCAATATTATCAATTATAGTTATAATCCTGTTACTTGTAACACAAGCCATTTGTGATTTAAAATTACCTGAATATACTTCTAAAATAGTTAATGTGGGTATACAACAAAATGGTATAGAGAGTGCTGCAGCTACAGTAATAACTGCAGAAAAATATGATAATATAGAGTTATTTTTATCAGATGATGAAAAAGAATATCTTGATAGTTATTATGATTTATTAACTACTGAAGATTATAATGATTATAAGGATGAATATCCTATACTTGAAACAGAAAATTTATATAAATTAAATACCAAAGATGAAGATGTGAAAGAAAAAATAAGTGATATTTTATCTTTGCCTCTTATGATGGATTATATGATTACATCTGGTAAAGCTGCTGAATATGGTTTTGCAGTACCAGGGAACGTTGATTTTTACACAGCCTTAAAATATATGACTAGTGAACAAATTGATGATATGCTTTCAAATGTTAATAAAAAATTGGAAGCAATGCCTGAAACTATCTTAACTAGTACAGCTATCTTAGCAATACAGGAAGAATATAAAAGTATTGGTATAGATACAGGAGCCTTACAAACTAATTATATATTAGTAAGTGGTGCTAAGATGTTAGCTATTGCTTTATTAATTATGATTTTAGCATTAGCAGTTGGACTTCTAGGTTCACGCCTTGCAGCCAATCTTGCTCTTACTTTAAGAAGTAAGGTATTTTCTAAAGTAGTAGGTTTTTCAAAAACAGAGATGAAAAATTATGGTACTGCTTCATTAATAACTAGAACTACTAATGATATTCAACAAGTACAACAAATAATAGTTATGCTTATGAGAGTAGTATTCTATGCACCAATTATAGCAGTAGGAGGTATTATTAAGACTACTAGTACTTCTGGTTCAATGGGGTGGATTATTGCTTTAGCAGTAGCGGCTTTATTAATTATAATTACTACTTTATTTACTATAGTTATGCCTAAGTTTAAAAAATTACAAACATTAGTTGATAAATTAAACTTAGTAACTAGAGAAATTTTAACTGGTATTCCAGTAATTCGTGCTTTTAATAATGAAAAACATGAAGAAAAAAGATTTGATGACGCTAATTCAAATTTAAACAAAGTGAACTTATTTGTTAATAGAACAATGGCCTTCATGATGCCTTTTATGATGCTTCTTATGAATGTAGTATGCATTGCTATCGTTTGGAAGGGTGCATATGGCATAAATGATGGAGTAATGCAAGTAGGAGACATGATGGCATATATTCAATATAGTATGCAAATAATAATGTCATTCTTATTTATAGGTATGATGAGTATTATGCTTCCAAGAGCAAGTGTTTCAGCTAACAGAATAGTTGAAATAATAAATACAGAAGTAGCAATAAAAGAAAATGAGGTTTCAAAGAAATTTGATAATTCTAAAAAAGGAGTTGTTGAATTTAAGAGAGTCAGCTTTAGATATCCTGATGCTAATGATGATGTAATTACAGATATTAACTTTATCTCTAAACCAGGAACAACAACAGCCTTTATTGGTTCTACTGGTAGTGGAAAGTCAACACTAATTAATTTGATTCCTAGATTTTACGATGTTACTGAAGGAGCCATATTAATAGATGGAGTAGATATAAGAGATGTATCTACTAAAGATTTAAGAGCTAAAATAGGATATGTACCACAAAAAGGTATGCTATTTAGCGGTGATGTCGAAAGTAATATAAAATATGGTGATTCTAAAATTACAGATAAAGAAATGAAAAAAGCTGCTAGTATAGCGCAAGCATCTGACTTTATTGAAAATTTAGATGGAAAATATGAAGCAGAAATATCACAAGGTGGTACAAATGTATCTGGTGGTCAAAGACAAAGATTATCTATAGCAAGAGCTATTGCAATTAATCCAGATATATACATATTTGATGACAGTTTCTCTGCTCTTGATTTGAAAACTGATGCTAAATTACGTAGTGAATTAACAAAAGTTACAGAAGATAAGACAGTATTTATAGTTGCTCAAAGAATTAGTACTATATTAAATGCTGATCAAATAGTTGTACTTGATGAAGGTAAAGTAGTTGGTATTGGAAATCATAAAGAATTAATGAATAATTGTGATGTATATAAAGAAATAGCTCTATCACAACTTAGTGAGGAGGAATTATCTAATGTCTAATGAAAAAAGTAAACGTAAAAATGGTCCAATGGGCGGCGGCCCAATGGGTGGTATGCAAGCAGTTGTAGAGAAGCCTAAAAACTTTAAAGGTTCTTTTAAAAAACTTGTTAATTATATGAAAAAATATAAAATAGGTATAATAGTAGTTGTTGTATTTGCCATATTAAGTACTATTTTTTCAATACTAGGACCTGATATATTAGGTGATGTAGTTACTGAAATATACACTGGTTTAATAGCAAAAGTAAGTGGTACTGGTGAAATGAACTTTAGTATTATAAATAAGACTTTATTGTTATTACTAGGTTTATATGTCCTAAGTGCAATCTTCTCTTATATTCAAGGATTTATAATGAATTCTATTTCTTGTAAAGTATCATATGAATTAAGAAAAGATTTAAGTAAAAAAATAAATAAATTACCAATGAGATATTTTGATAAGAAAACACATGGTGAAATTTTATCAAGAGTAACTAATGATGTAGATACTTTATCACAAAATTTATCTCAAAGTTTAAGTCAAATAATTACGAGTGTTGCAACTATTATAGGTGTACTTGTAATGATGATAAAGATAAGTGGTTCTATGACAATAGCAACTTTACTAATCTTGCCATTGTCACTTGGTGGAGTTATATTTATAGTATCTAAATCTCAAAAATACTTTAAAGAACAACAAGAATATTTAGGTAATGTTAATGGTATTGTTGAAGAAGTATATGGTGGACATGATGTAGTAAAAGCTTTCAATGGTGAAGAAAAAGCTTTAGAGGACTTTAATAAATCAAATACTAAGTTATTTGATTCAGCTTGGAAAAGTCAGTTCCTATCTGGTATTATGTGGCCTTTAATGAGCTTTGTAGGTAATATAAGTTATGTTATGGTATCTATATTAGGTGGTTATCTTGCTGTTAAAGGAAAAATTACTGTAGGTAATATTGTTTCATTTACACAATATGTAAGAAACTTTAATCAACCTATAGCACAGTTGGCTCAAATATCAAGTATGTTACAATCTACAGTAGCAGCAGCTGAAAGAGTTTTTGAATTCTTAGAAGAAGAGGAAGAAATTAAAGATGTAAAAGATGCTGTATCTACCGAAAAAGTAAAAGGTAATATAGAATTTAAAGATGTTAACTTTGGTTATAATGAAAATCAAACAATTATTAATGATTTCAACGCTAAAGTAAAATCTGGTCAAAAAATAGCAATAGTAGGACCAACAGGTGCTGGTAAAACTACTATGGTAAAATTACTTATGAGATTTTATGACATTAATAGTGGTCAAATTCTTGTAGATGGCCATGATATAAGAGAATATAAGCGTGGTGAACTAAGAAGTCAGTTTGGTATGGTTTTACAAGATACATGGCTTTATAGTGGTACTATAGCGGATAATATTAGATATGGTAAGTTAGATGCTAGTCTTGAAGAAGTTAAAGAAGCATGCCGTGCAGCAAGTGTTCATCATTTTATAAAAACACTTCCTGACACTTACGACATGATTTTAAATGAAGAAAGTGATAATATATCACAAGGTCAAAAACAACTTCTTACAATTGCTAGAGTTATATTAGCTGATCCTAAAATACTTATTTTAGACGAAGCTACTAGTAGTGTAGATACAAGAACAGAAATACTAATTCAAAAAGCAATGGATAAACTTATGGAAGGTAGAACTAGTTTCATAATAGCACATCGTTTATCAACAATTAAAAATGCAGATTTAATATTAGTAATGGATAAAGGTGACATAGTAGAAACTGGAACACATAATGAACTTCTTAATAAAGGTGGATTCTACGCAAACCTATATAATTCTCAATTTGAAGAAACAGAAATATAAGATAATATCTTATATTTTTTTCTATATAGTGATATAATTATTATAAAGAAAGTAGGGAATATATGCGAGATAAATTTAAGTTTTGCGCAATAATGAATTTTATATTTATAATGTTAAGTGTATTATATAATTTTATAGGTTTTGGTCTTCTTAGAATTGTATTATTATTAGTTACAGGTTTATATTTATATAACTTAGCTAGCAAATCAGATCAAGAGATTAAAAGAAGTAAATCTTTATTAATATTAATAGGAGTACTATTGTTATTTGCTAATCCAATATCAGCAGTAGTACTATTATTAACCGTTGATAAAATAAACTTGCTTAGTTCTAATAATTATAGAGGTTCTCCAGAACCAAAAATTATTAAAGAACAATTAGATCCAGAAAAAAGAAAATTAGATATTTTATTAAAGTTAGGTGTATTCATGGTGGCACTAGCAGGTTTTATATTTGCAACAACATCTTGGAGCGGTATGCCAGATTTAGCTAAAACTTTATTTTTAGTGTTTGGTGGAATACTATTTTTTGGACTTGCATACTTAACAGGAGAAACATTTGGTTTAAAAAAATCTTCAGTAGTCTACTACTTATTAGGTATGTGTTTTATATGGTTTTCTTATTATTCAATTGGTTATTTTGGTTTATTTGGTGATTATTTATCAATAGGCGGAGCAGGAGAAAGTTTATATTATGCATCAAATGCATTTATAGGAGCCTTCTTACTATATATTTCATATAAAAAATATGAAAATAATAGTTTGCTAACACCAACATATTTATTAATGGCTTTAGGTGTTATTTTCCTTCTTAATTATTTTAAATTGAATATTGGAATGAATTTATTAATAATAAATGTAGTTTTATTAGTTTTAAATAATGTATCATTAGGAAACACAAAGTTATTTAGAAGTCTAAAGAGTTTTTCAATAATTGCGACTTATATTATAGGTATGCTTACTTTACTAAGTTTTATGGATATGAATAATATTTTTATTTCTTTAAACGGTTTAGTAATGGTAGCAGCAATATTATTTATTGTCAGTAAGAAAGAATATGATAAATTTGATTTATCAAATGGCTTACTAATAAATTTAGTGATTTTAGTCGGAAGTTATGCCCTTGATTGTGCTTTCTATGTTACTGTTATAACAGTCATAGCAACAATTGCTGTTTTATACAGTGTACTTATGTATACAAAATTCTTAATAAAACATAAAGAATTTGCTAAAACATTCATTATAATAGCTAACGCTTTAATGCTTCTATCATTTGTAATTAACTTAGAGATGTCTTATGTACCAAATATTGCGTATACATCTTTAGAAATGCCAGATATTTATACAATATTTGGATGCGCTCTAATAATAATAATGACATCTATCATTTATCAGATGCTTATGAAAAAAGATGATAAATTAAGATATGAGTATTATTTAACACCAATAAAAGTTGCTCCAATTATATTAGCTATTGGTTTATGCATATGTAATTTAACAAGAGTTCAAATTATGGTAACTGCCTTTTTAATATATGGTTTAATGGCACATTTTTCAAAGAAAACAAAATTGCATGAAGAAAATATAATTATTACTTTAATAATTCTGTTCCTAGCAGCTTTTACAAATTATAATGATGGAGAGTTATTCCCTGGAATAGTTATCATGTCTGCATCAATATTTGCTTATTTCTATTCAGTAAAATCAAAAACAAGTATATTAAAACAAGTAAAAACACCATTATTAATGTTTATGCTTACAGTTATTTATCTAACATTTAATAAGGATATGTTTTCATATGGTGAAGCTTATCTTTCGTTAATAGTACTTTTATCATTTATTGCAATAATGATATTTACTAGAAAAGATAAACTTTCATATGTAATAACTGGTTATGCTGTTACTATACCTGTCTTTAACTTAATAGATAATATTATAAAAGATCAAGACTTTGTAACTATGTTAACATCTACATTAATTTTTTATATAACTTTTATAACATGTAAGAATGTTATAAAGGATATAAAGAAAGCAAATTTATTAGCAACAACAGTATCTATAGCAGTACTTTTAATGATTATATTTAATGGTAGTGCACTAATTGGTTTATATGCAGCAATAGTATCACTAGTACTAATACTAATTGGCTTAATAAACGATGATTATAGAAGTTTATTTGTGACTGGAATTTGTTTTACAATTATAAATATACTATATCAATTAAGGAATTTATGGGAAGTTATACCACTTTGGTCATACTTATTATTAATAGGTTTAGTTTTAATTGGAATAGTTACATATAAAGAGATAAAAAAGGGAAGTAAAAATTAATTACTTCTTTTTTTTGTTTCATGTGTTTAAAAGACAAAATATTTATCATAATAGTCATAGAATATTATAGAGGAGATGATTATTATGTTTGGTAACTTTTCAGAAGAAGCAAGAATAGTTATAGTAACTGCCAAAGAAGAGATGAGTAATTTAAAGCATCCCTATATAGGAAGTGAACATCTTTTACTTGCTATACTAAAGGGAAAAAATAATGTTAGCAAAAAACTGACAGAATTTGATATAGACTATGAAAAAGTTAAAAAAGAGATAATAAGTATTATAGGAGTAGGTAGCAAGCAAAGTGAATGGTTCTTATATACACCTATGCTTAGAAGAATTATTGAAAACTCTATTGTTGATAGTAAAGATTCAAATAGTGAAGTTATGATAGAACACTTATTTTTAAACTTACTAGATGAGGGTGAAGGTATTGCAATAAGGATACTTTTATCAATGGAAGTTGATATAGATAGTTTATATAAGGAATTTTACACAAATAAAGTAGATAAAAAGAAAAAGAGTAAAAAACTTTTACTAGAAGAAATAGGAATCGATTTAAATAAAAAGGCTTCAAATAACGAATTAGATCCAGTAATAGGTAGAGAAGAAGAAATAAATAGGGTTATTGAAATTCTTATGCGTAGGACAAAGAATAATCCATTATTAATTGGAGATGCTGGAGTAGGAAAAACAGCTATAGTAGAGGAACTTAGCAAACGTATAGTAAATAAGCAAGTACCAAATAGTCTTAAAAATAAAAGAATTATAAGTGTCGATATGGCAAGTACTGTAGCAGGAACAAAATATCGTGGCGAATTTGAAGAACGTCTAAAAAAAATATTAAAAGAAGTAGAGGATAATGAGGAAATAATTCTTTTTATAGATGAAATTCATACTTTAGTAGGCGCCGGCGGTGCTGAAGGAGCCATAGATGCATCAAACATATTTAAACCATCTCTAGCTAGAAATAAATTAAAATGTATTGGAGCAACTACTACTGAAGAATATAAAAAATATATTGAAAATGATGCTGCCTTAGAGCGAAGATTTCAAAAAGTATTTATAGAGTCTCCAAGTAAAGAGGATACAAAAAAGATATTACTAAAATTAAAACCAATATATGAGAATTATCATATGGTTAGATTAAGTGATGAAATAATAGATCTTATAATTGAGTTATCAGAGAAATACATTTACGATCGAAAGCAACCAGATAAAGCAATTGATATACTTGACGAAGTTTGTGCTAAGGCTAGTTTAAAAGAAAATAAATTGCTTAAAGAATATAACGACTTATTACTAGAAGTTGAAACAGTTAAATTAGACAAAAGAAGAAGCATTTTAGATGATGATTATGTATCAGCGAAGGAACTTAAAAATAAAGAAAATTTAATCCAAAATAAGATAAATTTAACAGAATTAAAACTAAATAAGAAAAAGACACTAAATAAAGTAAACAAAGAAGATGTTGCCAAAGTCATTTCAACTCGTACTAAAGTGCCAGTATATGAAATTATATCTACTGATACCAAAAGTATTAATAAACTAGAATCAAAACTAAAAGAAAATATTATTGGACAGCAGTATGCGATTAATCAAATTGTAAGAATAGGCAAAAGAATTAAATTAGGCTTGAAGGAAGACAATAAATGCTATTCATTCTTATTTTCAGGACCTTCTGGTGTGGGAAAAACATACCTGGCTACATTATTTGGAGAATATATGGTTGGTAAAAAGAACGTAGTTAAACTTGATATGAGTGAGTATAGGGAACCACATTCTATAAGTAAAATAGTAGGAGCTCCTCCTGGTTATGTTGGTTATAGTGATAATCATAACATACTAGATGATATAAGAAATAAGCCTAATACTGTTCTAATACTAGATGAAATAGAAAAAGCCCATCATGATGTATTAAACCTTTTCTTTCAGATACTTGAAGATAGTAAAATTAAGGATTCTACTGGACGTGAGATATTTTTTAATAATGTAATTATTATAATGACTACTAATGTAGGATTTGAAAATAACCCAATTGGCTTTATAAAAGATGAAAATAATTTATTAACAAAACAAAAAGAATCATTTTCAACATCCTTTATTAATCGTATAGATGACACAATATCTTTTAATTATTTAGATATAAAGGCTATAAATAAAATAATTACTGAAAAACTACAAAAAATAAAAGAAAAATATCTTAAAAAAGATATTAAAGTTAATTACGATAAAAAAGTAATAGATGAGATAATAAGTAAATCTAATTACAAAGAGTATGGTGCCCGTAAAATAGATAAAATAATACGTGATGTTTTTGAAAGTATTATAATTAGCGAAGTAATAGATGGTAATAATAAAGTAAATATAAAATCAATAGAAAATTATACTTATGTATAATTTTCTTATTATTGTCAATATGTAAAATAGACTTAATAAAAAGGGATGCATAATTATGATAAAAGAAAAAGGTTTTACTTTAATAGAATTATTAGCAGTAATATTAATATTAGGAATAATTGCCCTAATAGCAGTTCCCGTTGTGAATAATATTATTAAAACTAGTAAAAAAGGGGCATTTACAACAACAGTTGAAAATGTTTTAACAGCAGCTGAAAATGCTTGTGAACTAGAATTATTAAGAGAAGAAGAACTTACAACAACATACACATTTACTGATGGAAATATATCTCCTTCACTTAATGTTAAGGGAAAATTGCCAACTACTGGTACAATAAATGTCGATAGTAATTGTAAAACAGCCGCAAATTTAACTAATGGAACTTTTACTGCGACTAAGACATTTGCTGAAGATAAAATAACAGTAGTAGAAGGTTCGGTAGTAACGCCTGTTGTTTACAAAGATACTACTTTAAATGGCACTGATCCAGAACTAGAAACAGGAATGATACCGGTGTTAATATCTGATGACGGAACTGTAGCACTAGCGGATATATATTCTAACTGGTACAGCTATTCAAGTAAGAGATGGGCTAATGCTGTAACTGTGACATCTTCTAGCAGAAGTAATTATATAAATGGTGATGGAACTTATAAAAGTGGTACTACAATTACAGAAAATGATATATTAACTTATTTGGTATGGATTCCTAGATACCGATATGAATTATTTAATGATGGAACAAATATTGATGTAACAGCAACCAATAGCAGTAATATTAAAACAATTAATATTGTATTTGAAAATAAGAATACTACTACATCAACAGGTACTACTACTGGTCAGTATTTGACACACCCAGCATTTAAATTTGGTACTGAAGATTTAAATGGATTTTGGGCAGGAAAATTTGAAACTACTGGGAATATAGCAACAACTACAATTAAACCAAACATAGCAAGTTTAAGAAATATGAATGTATCAGAAATATTTACAACTATAAGAGATATGGAAAGTAATGGTAATATTTATGGAATTGAAGCTAGTAAAGTTGATACTCATCTTATGAAAAATATAGAGTGGGGTGCAGTAGCGTATCTTTCTCATTCAATATATGGACTAAACAGTAATATGCGTTACAATAATAGTAGTGACTATATTACAGGATGCGCAGCTAGTACTGAGCCTGCAACATCATCAACAACAGCTGGTTATGCCGGATGTGAAAATGCTTATAACACAGCTAATGGATATATAGCTAGTACAACAGGTAATATTACTGGAATATATGATATGGCTGGTGGAGCTTGGGAGTATGTAATGGGAGTAGTTCAAGATAGCACCGGAACAAATGCTCCATTATCAGGAAATAGTGATGCAAGTAATTCAGGCTTTAATGGTCTATACGGTACTACTGGCTCTCTTACAACAGGAATTGCTTTTCCTATAAGTAAGTACTTTGATTTATATGATTATGGAACAACTTGGAAAGATATAACCGCATATTCAAGAGGTTCTTTAGGAGATGCAACTAAAGAAATGGGAAGTTTTGCTCAAAGTACAATTGATACAGATGCAACAAGTAGATATGAGAGTTCCTGGTATCATGATTATGCTCATTTTGCATATAATGGATTTCCTTGGGTAATTAGAAGTGGTAATTGGTCTGCAGGGGCAGGAGCAGGAATTTTTACATTTAGTGGTTCATCTGGAGTAGCAGCAGATTATGCATTTCGTGTAACTTTAGCTATTACTGGATCATAAAAAGAATGTGCATTATGCGCATTTTTTTATTAAGATGTTTTAATTGATTGTTTTATCTAAATAAATGCTAATCTAAAAAGGAAATGACTCTACCTTCTTATAGTATATAAATGAGGAGGTGAAATAAGTGAAAAAATTCTTTGTTTTTTTTCTGGTGCTATGGATATGTGTTAAACCAGTACACGCTAAAACTTATTATAGTGAGTACGGTGATTATACAGATTATAGTGAGGGAAAAATTAACTCAAGTGATATTTTAAAAGTTGAAAGCAAAAATTTTTATCATGCATATACAGATAAAATAAGTTATGAATATTTAGAAGATTCTTTATATGAAAAAACAGGTAATTATTCTATTAGATATTCAAATTGGAATACAAATATAAATTTATTAGATTTAAATGCTGAAATAGAAGAATGTACTTCTTACACATACAAACCTTTTAAAGAATTAAAGTATTTTTATTTGAAAAATTTGAGTAAAAATATACATATTGAATCCATTAAAGTTTACGATTTAAAAAATGAAAAGGTATTAATGAACAATGACGATTTTTATATGTATAGTAATGATACATTTATTTTTTATATTGACGAAGAATATAATTTAGCTAATTTAAAAATATATATATCTATTGATAAACAAAGTGCCAAAGATGTAAAACTCACTTTATCTATGAATAATGAAAACAATCCATTTGGTGATAAAATTCTTGTAAAAACTGTGGAAGATAATAGTGATAATAACAACATAGATTTGGCAATAGGAGACTTTAGTAATGTTGATGAACTGCTTTTAAATAGTACTACTAAATCATATTGTGATGAAAATGTTAATGGCAAAATAGTAAATGAAGATCCTATATATCGCAATATTTTTATCAAATATGAATATAAAATAATTACAAAGGAATATTTAGATTTATATGTTGATGAAGCAAGTACTAGTTATAAGATAGATTATAATGATTATAAAACATATTACCGATATAAAATTCGCGATAAAGTAGTATTAAATGACGATATGACTATAGAAAATAAAGATGTTAATCTAAATGATTTTATTTTGGAAAGTACTTTAAAAGATATAAAAATAACAAGTAATTTGAATCTTAATGTTAATGGAATTTATGATATTAATTTTATACTTCCTTTTAAAACAATATCAACTAATGTAAAAGTTGATATTAAACAAAATTATTTAGATGCTTTAAAATTACAAGAACAATATGTCGATTATTTACTAGATGCTTCTGAGACAGCAAATTATAGTGTTAATCAAAAGAACTTGGAGATAAAAGAAAATATAATTGATAGTACTAATGAAATAAATAGATTAAAAGAAGAAGTAAATAATTACAAAACAAAAATCAAAATTTTGGAAGAAAGACAAGAACTTAAAGAAGAGTCTAAAATAAATAATCAATCATCTAATATATCTCTAATATTATTATGTTTGACAATTATATTTGTAGGGAATAAACTTGTCGAAAAAAGAATTGTGAAAAAATAATCTAGTTTTGTCGAATGTGAATAATAATTAAAAAAGATGTGCTAAATTATATAGGAAGGTGATTAGATGCTTGGAATAGAAATGGAATTTATAAAAGGAATTTTATTTATTAGATTAGATGGAAAATTAAATGGTGATACCTGTAATAAATTATACGAAGAAGTTGCAGAAATGGTTTTTGATAATGGTATAAGAAATATTGTTTTTAATTTAGAAAATGTAAATGAAATAGATATTAATGGTATAAATTCATTAATATATAATTATAAATTATGTAAGCAAAACAAAGGAGAGTCTATTATATGTAATATAAACGGTAATGTAAAAAGAGCGCTGGCTCGGAGTACGCAAAGTTACATTCCTATAACGAATAACGAATTAACAGCATTAAATATATTTAATATTTAAGGAGATAAAAAATGAAACCAATTGAGCAAATAATACTAGAAAATCAAAATTTAATATATTCAATTACTAACTATTTTAGTAATTATAAAAATAAAGAAGACTTATTTCAAGTGGGAGTAATAGGAATTATGAAAGCTTATCATAACTATGATGAAAGTTTTAATATAAAGTTTACGACTTATGCATACACTTATATTTTAGGTGAAATGAAAAAATATATAAGAGAGGATAAATCAATTAAAGTAAGTAGGAACATCTCGTCTTTAAATGCTAAGATAGAGCAGGCTTCAAATATGTTGTCACAGAAGCTATATAGGATGCCAACATCTTTAGAACTATCACAGTTTCTTGGGATACCAGAAATATTAGTTAACGAAGCTTTAAATAGTAAAAGGGAAGTTAAAAGTATTGATGAACCTATTGCAAGTGATTCAAAAGAAGTAACGCTTCACGAGACTATTCCTGATAGAATTTTAGATATTAATACTTTAATTGCTTTAAAACAAGAATTAACAAAGTTAGATTCAGCTGAACTTGAATTATTAAAAGACAGATATTTTAATGATAAGACGCAAACAGAAACAGCTAACGATTTAGGCATGACACAGGTTCAAGTATCCAGAAAAGAACAAAAAGTTTTAACAAAATTAAGAAACAATTTAAGTTAATCACAGTTGCAACCAAGAAGTACATATAGTATAATTTACTTAGAAAGTATATTATAACTAGGTGTATTATGAAAAAAAAGTATGAAGAAATTACTATATTTTTAACTTTAATATATATAATGATAAGTCCGCTATATTTTAACTATTCAAATTTGTTTGCTGAAACTTCAGAAGTAACTAGATACGTAAAGATATTTTGGATAACAATAACTTTATTCATATCTTTAGGGTATCTTTTTGTTTATAGAGATAGTAAAGTGAAATTTAATAGGTTAGACTTCCTAATAATAATTTTCCCAATCTTATATTTTATTCCTATATTGTGTGGTAAAAATGTAGAGTCTATAAGGTTAAATTTAGAATACATATTTGTTAGTTTGTTACTAGCAGTCCATATAATAGTACTTAGAAGAATACTTAATAAGAAAAGACTTGAATATATTTTAAAGACTATCGTATTATCTTGCGTAATATCAGTATTATTTTCTTTTATTACTGATAGCAATCACGACATAACAAATTTTTTTCAAATATCTTCTTTGTTTGGAGATTATTATGCAAGTAGTGTAGATAGGTTATATGGGACACTTTTTTATCCAAACACATACGCTGTGTTTGTACTAGTTGGTTTTTTTATTTCATATAATTATTTATTAAAAGATAATAACAAAATTATTATTACACATTTTTGCTTATTTATATTATTCTTAGCATTTCTATTAACTATTTCTAAAATAACAACTATAATATTTTTAATTATTAATATTCTTATGGTTGTATATTATTTAATACAAAAAAATTATAAACAGCTTATATCTCTATTAACTATATACTTTAGTATGGTTTTACCAGTACTATATGCAGTTAATAAAACACGTATATTTATATATAATAATAATTTAATAATTTACTTTTTTATTATTATTTTAATGTTTATTATTTACTATCTAAGTTATATAATATTATCTTATATTAATAACAAAAGTAAAATAGTTTATATAATTTTAATTATTATTATTTCTACCATAACTTGTGTATTATTTTTATATCCTAAAAATCAAACATTGAAAATATCTAATGTAACATCAACAAGTAGTTCGAAGAATAATGATAATATAATTTTTGCCGATTTTATGAATTTAAAACCGGAAAATAATTATATAATTAAGTTAGATATAAAAAGTAAAACAGAGTTAAATAATCCTATTTTAAATTTAAAAGTTTTATATATAAAAAACGAACATATAATAAAAAAAATAGTATCATCGCATACAGTAAACGAGGGGACTAATACATATTACTTTAATTTAAATACACCTGAAAATTTTGATTTTTATTATTTAGATTTGCAAAATATCGATATGTATAACTCCGTTGAAATAAGTAGTGTAGAAGTATTTGATTTAAGCAATAATAGTATCAATATATATTCTGTGGATTACATTTGGACACCTTATATATACCTTCATTCTAAAGAACAATTGAAGTATGATAAGTATAGTTATGATGATAGAATAGCAACATATAAACATGTTTTAGAACTATCTAAAGAAAGCTTTCTAACAGGCCAAGGCTTTAGAGCGTTAAGACATTATTCATCTATTCACTATTTTCATTCTTTGCCAACAGACGAACATAGTTTTATAGCAAGGATGTTAATGGAAGTAGGCATTATAGGAGTAATATATTATTTTCTTTTAATTTTATATGGTCTTGTATTTTCAATTAGATTACTAAAAGATGAGAAGTCAACAATTGCAATTCTATTGTTTCTATTATTGGTTGGTTCATCAATAGTTGATATAACTATGAGTTACGAATTTATTCACTTTTTATTACTTTTAGATTTAGTATTTTTAAATTATAATTATGGGAACTTAAAGAATAAAAATAAAGTGGTTTTTATTGCAAGTGCTGGAGGACATCTGACTGAGTTATTAGCTATAGATAGTATTTATAAAAACTATGATTATGTATTAATAACAGAAAAGAATATGATTTCAAAGAAACTAAAAAATAAATATAATGTTAGGTATTTATTGTATGGGTCAAGATACTATCCAATAAAATATGTGTTTACAAGCATAGTTAATGTATTTAAAAATGTATATTATTTTATTAGATATAATCCCGATGTTATTTATACAACAGGAGCTCATACTTCTTTATTAATTTGTTATTTAGGATATATTTTTGATCGAAAAATTATATTTGTAGAAGTATTTGATAGAACACATACTCCTACATTATCTGGCAAATTAATTTATCCTATAGCTACTACTTTTATAGTTCAGCATAATAATTATAAAGAAATATATCCTGAAGCTAAATATATTAAGGGGGTATATTAATGATATTAGTAACTATTGGAACACAAAAACAATCTTTTAAAAGATTATTTAATTATATTAATGAACTAAATGTTGATGAAAAGATAATAGTTCAAGGTGGTAAAAGTAACTACCATTTTACTAATTTAAATATTGAATATCATGATTTCTTTGGACAAGATGAAATGGATAATAAAATTAATGAAGCAAGAATAATTATAACTCACGGTGGTGGCGGGACTATATTTAAAGCTTTAGAAAAAGGTAAAAAGGTAATAGTAGTACCAAGACTAAAAGAGTATAAAGAACATATTAATGATCATCAATTAGAAGTAACTAAATATGTAGCAGAAAATAATTATGCATTGATGGCCTTAACTAAAGAACAACTTGATAAAAGTATTAATATAATAGAGAATCACCAATTTTCTATATACAAAAATAATAAGGCTAAATTTACTTTAGATATTGAAAAAGAAATTAATTCACTTTTGAATTAATTTTTTTTATATCTAATATTAATAATTAATTCGTATATAAAAAAAGAATTTATTCATAATAATTTTAGGAGGTTATTATGAATAAAAATATGTATAAAGAAATTGTAGAAAAACATACGCCAACAGAAGACAGATTTAAAAATGCAGTAGTGGCATTTTTTGTTGGTGGATTATTAGGTTTAATCGGTCAATCACTAATTGACTTATATTCATATTATTTTAATATTCCAACAGCACAGGCGTCTGTTTTTATGATTGTTACTCTTATATTTTTAGGATGTTTATTTACATGTTTTGGTTTTTTTGATAAATGGGTTCATAAGGCAAGATGTGGTTTGATTGTTCCTATTACTGGATTTGCTCATGCCATGATGAGTGCCACTTTAGAGTATCGCAAGGAAGGTATGGTAACAGGAATAGGAGCAAATATGTTTAAATTAGCAGGTTCGGTAATTATTTTCGGTGTTGTAAGCGCATATACATTCGGTATTATAAGGTATATTATTTTTGGTGGATAATGACTTTAAAATACAGTAATGTTTATATAAATAATACCGAAATAATTGCAGGACCATTTGAAAAAGAAGGACCATTATCAAAATATTATGATAAGAAGTATGACGAGTTTTATTTTGGCGAAAAGACATGGGAACAAGCTGAAATGAAATTATTAGATGAATCAATTAACTTATTATTAAAAAAAGAAAAAAAGCAAGTTAAAGATATAGGACTATTTATTTCTGGCGACTTACTAAATCAATTAGTATCTTCTAATTATGTTGCTAGTAGATATGATATACCTTATTTAGGTATATATAATGCCTGTGCAACAAGTGTCGAAGGTCTAATCATAGCTTCAAACATGATTGAGGCTAAACAAGCAAACAACGTTATCGTGAGTACTTCTTCTCATAATAATACTGCTGAAAAACAATTTAGATATCCAATTGAATATGGTGGTCCTAAACCTAAAACTACTACTTTTACTGTAACAGGAGCAGCAAGTGCCTTATTATCAAATAAGAAAACGGGTTTTAAAATAGAAAGTGCCACCATAGGCAAAGCGGTTGATTCGGGAGTAAAAGAAGTATTTAATATGGGTGGTGTAATGGCAATAGCCGCTGCTCAAACAATTCATGATCATCTTGAGCAAACAAACCGAAAAAGTGATTATTATGATTTAATATTAACAGGCGATTTAGGAGTATATGGTAAATCTATTTTAAAAGAATATATGAAGAAAGCATATAAAATAAATTTAGATAACTGTGATGACTCAGCATGTATGATATATGATAGGGAAAAACAAGATGTTTATGCAGGTGGAAGCGGCCCAGCTTGTTTGCCGTTAGTTGCATATGGATATGTATTTAAAAAGATGACAGAATGCAGAATAAAAAAAGTATTATTAGTAGCAACAGGAGCTTTGATGAATCCAACAACAGTAAATCAAAAACTTTCGATACCTTCTATTGCTCATGCTATAAGTTTGGAGGTAATAGAGTGATTTATTTAAACTCATTTTTGTTTGCTGGTTTTATATGTTTAATAGGTGAATTAATATTAGATAATACTAAACTTACACCAGGTCATATAACTACAATATTTGTAGTATTAGGTTCTTTTTTAGATATTTTTAGTTTTTACGATAAAATAATTCTATGGTGTGGAGGAGGAGCTTTAGTACCAATAACAAGTTTTGGTCATTTATTAATTCATGGGGCTTTAGAATCGGCAGGAACTTATGGAATAATGGGGCTAATAATGGGAATGTTTAATCTTACCGCCTCCGGAATTTGTTCGGCAATTATCTTTTCATTTTACCTTTCTTTAATATTTAAACCTAAAGATTAAAAAAAATTTTGTATTTTCCCATTTTATTTGCTATAATGTATTTATAGGATAGGTGATTAGAATGGATAATAAAGAAATACCAAATATAAACAACACTCCAGTTACTCCAGTAACTCCAGTAGTAACACCAACTGTTACTCCAGTTGCTCCAGTAGCTCCAACAGTAGCACCAGTTGCTCCAACAGTAGCCCCAGTAACTCCTGCGGCACCAATGGCAGCTCCAGTTGCTCCAGTTGCTCCAACAGTAGCACCAGTTGCTCCAACGGTAACACCAGTAGCTCCAGTAGCTCCAACGGTAGCACCAGTAACTCCAGTAGTAGTACCAACTATTACTCCAGTAGCACCTGTTACTCCTGTAACTGAGCCAACTGTGACTGCTGACGCAAATGCTCCTGTTACTGCAGAAGCTCCAGTAGCTCCAGCAAAAAACAGTTCAAGCAAAAAGCTAATGATTATTGTACTTGGAGTTGTACTTGTTTTGGTAATTGCTTTCTCTATTTATACATATTTCTTTATGTAATAAATAGAAGCTTAGTTATAAGCATTTTAAAAAGAAACATTTTTTGTTTCTTTTTTTGTCTAATTTTGCTATAATTTATAATAGGACGGAGTGAATAAAATGAATAATAATTTAGGAAGTAGTGAAAACAACAATACTTTTCCAAAAGAAATGCCAACTATACCTCCAGTAGAAGAACCTATTGGAATGCCAGAGCCAGTTCAAGTAAACCAATCTGTAAGTATGTCAAATGTATATCCAGTAGAAGAACCTATTGGAACACCGGAGCCAGTTCAATTAGACCAACCTGTAAGTATACCTGGTGTATATCCAGTAGAAGAGCCTATTGGAATACCAGAGCCAGTTCAATTAGACCAACCTGTAAGTATACCTGGTGCATATCCAGTAGAAGAACCTATTGGAATACCAGAGCCAGTTCAAGTAACCCAACCTGTAAGTATACCAAGTGTATATCCAGTAGAAGAGCCTACAGTAACCCCAGTGCCAGTTCAAATGGAACAATCTGTTCCAAATAATGAGATGGTCCAAACTATGCCTCCAATCAAAAAAAAGAAGGGCATAAAAGCACTAGTATTTATTCTTATAATATTAACTTTATGCTTAGTAGGCGGGGGAACATATTTTGCTTACAGTAAAAATGAAAAAGTTATTATAAATAATAGTGTTAAACAATTAGAAAACTTTAAAGAATACTTTTTAACACCGCTTTCATTAAATGATTCTGATGAATATTCAGAAAAAGGTACTTTTAATATTCAAATGAGCAAAACAAATAATGCAAATACTAATCAAATAATTGATATCTTAAATAGTATGAAATTTGACTATAATTTCAGTAAAACTGCAGAAAAAACATTATTAGAATTAAATGTTAGTGATACAAAAGAAGAAATAGCAGGAGTAAAATTATTAACAACATCAGATACTGGATATGTATTTCTAAATAAAATATTTGACAAATACATAGAAGTTGCAGAGCTTAAAGATGCTTTATCTTCAACAAATTATAATGATATAGAAGATTATAATTATCTATATAATTTTGTACAAAAAAGTTTTATAAACAATGTAAATGAAAAAGATTTTGTTAAAGATACAGCTGAAATAACTATTGATGGTGAGAAGAAGCAGGTTAATTCTTTAAAATTAGAATATAATGATAAACAAATTCTTGAATTATTAGATTTGATAATTACTGATATTAAAGCTGATGAACGTGCGAATGAAATTGTAACTAATATATATGAAGATTTTGCTAGTTATGATATGAATTCTAGTATAGATGATATCGACGAAGAACATATGAGTACATATACATATACTGTATATACAAGTAAACTAACAAACAATGTACAAGGTATTGATTTTGACTATAAGTATTATAATCAAGAATATAGTTATGATAATTGTTATGATAATACATCAGAAGATGGTTTAGAAGATACATCAGATGGTGTTTTAGAAAACATGAAATCAAATACTAAAAATTATAAAGTAACTTCAGTAGATGATGATACTACGACAAGTGATAATCAAGTTGATGATTATACAATATACGATTATGAAGGAAATGATAATACTACATATGACTATACAACAGATGAATATACAACAGATGACTATACAACAACTGAATATCAAGATTGTACAGAAGTATCATATGATGAAAAAACAGTTAGTATCCAGTATAGAAAAGATACTAATCCACGAATTTATATAATTGAAGATAATGATCTAAAAGGGTTTGCAGAATTAGTAAAAGAAGATCAAATTTTAACAATAAATATATATAAATCAGAAGATGAAAAATTAGGTTATATTAAGATAAATTGTACAAAAACATTATATGAAGTAACTGCTGACTTTAAGAATGAAAAAAATGAATACAAATTAACTTTCAGTACTAATATAGAAGTAGTAACAGCAGGTGAAGAGTATAACTTAGATAGTATTATAACTTACGAAGAGTATACAGGAAAAGAAAAAACAAATAGTATTTCTGTAAATATTAATGGTACTGTAAAAACTTCAGCATCAATTGAAGAAACTACTACTGGATCAGTTAAATATGATGAATTAACAGAAGAACAACAACAAGAAATATATAATAATGTGATGAATATTTTATCAAAAAAAATGGGTTAAAAACCTGTTTTTTTTATAATAATAATTTTAGAAATCATCAAAATTCTGCTTAATTTTTTCAAAAAACACTGTACAAACATTTGTTCGTTTGATATAATGTGAATGTTTGTTAGTAAAAAGACAAAATCGTGGTATAATAACTACTGATGTTTTTAATTAAAATTATGAAATTAAGAGGTGGCTCATGGAAAATATAATAATTAAAGGTGCACGTGAAAATAATTTAAAAAATATTAACATAACGTTACCAAAAAATAAATTGATTGTTATGACAGGTGTATCAGGTTCAGGAAAATCTTCTCTTGCTTTTGATACAATATATGCAGAGGGGCAAAGAAGATATGTTGAAAGTCTAAGTGCTTATGCTAGACAGTTTTTAGGTGGTTCGGAAAAGCCTGATGTTGATTCTATTGAAGGATTATCACCAGCTATAAGTATTGATCAAAAGACTACTAATAAAAATCCTAGAAGTACTGTAGGAACTGTAACAGAAATATATGATTACTTAAGACTACTATATGCTAGAATAGGTATACCTTATTGTCCAACCCATCATAGACCTATATCTAGCCAAAGTGTAGAAGAAATGACTAACCAAATATTATCTTTAGAAGAGGGAACTAAAATAAGAGTACTTAGTCCAATTGTATATGGCGAAAAAGGTACACAAAAAGATGTTCTTGATGATCTTAGAAAAGATGGTTATGCAAGAGTTAGAATTGATGGCGAAGATTATGACTTAAGTGAAGAAATTATTCTTGAAAAAAATAAAAAACATAATATTGAAGCTATTGTTGATAGATTAATAATTAAAGCTGATATAAGAAGTAGACTTTATGAGGCAATTGAGATAGCTAGCAAGCTTTCAAATGGTAAAGTTGTTATTGATGTAATAGGAAAAGACCTTATTATAATGAGTGAAAAATACGCTTGTCCAGATTGTGATTTTAGTTTACCAGAATTAGAACCTAGAATGTTTTCATTTAATGCCCCATATGGAGCATGCCCAGACTGTAAAGGTTTAGGAATTAAAATGAAGATAGATGAGGATCTAGTAATACCAGATAGAGATAAGAGTATTAATGATGGTGGTATAGTTGCTATAAATTTAAATGACACAACCAATATCATATATACTCAAATTGATACTGTATGTAAACGTTATAATATTAATATGGATAGCCCAATTAAAAAAATAAGTAGAGAAAAACTAGATATATTATTATATGGCACACCTGATGTTCTTGAGTTTAATTATGTAGCTAAAAATGGTAATACAAGAACATCTAGAGATTTTTATGAAGGTATAATAACAAATCTAGAAAGAAGATATATAGAGACTAAAAGTGGCTGGATAAGAGATTGGATTGAACAGTATATGACTGAACTTCCATGTCAAACTTGTAATGGAGCAAGACTGGCTGATTCTGTTCTTTCTGTTAAAATAAATAGTAAAAATATATATGAGGTAACTCTTTTAAGTATTAGAGATTTATATAAATTTATAAATAATCTAGAACTTACAAAAGAGCAAGCTGAAATAGCAAAACTAATTATAAAAGAAATAGAATCAAGATTAAACTTTTTGATAAATGTTGGCCTTGAGTATTTAACGCTTGCAAGAACTGCTGGTACTTTAAGTGGTGGCGAGGCACAAAGAATTAGACTTGCAACACAAATTGGATCAAGATTAACTGGTGTTTTATATGTCCTTGATGAACCGAGTATTGGTCTACATCAAAGAGACAATCAAAGATTAATTAATTCTCTAATTGAAATGCGCGATATAGGAAATACATTAGTAGTTGTCGAACATGACACTGATACAATGTTAGCGGCTGATTATTTAGTGGATATTGGTCCAGGAGCTGGATTACATGGTGGGCAAGTTGTAGCAGAAGGTACTCCAGAAGAAGTAATGAAGAATCCTAATAGTTTAACTGGTAAATATTTGACAGGTGCACTTAAGATAGAAGTGCCAGAAACTAGACGAAAAGGAAATAAAAAATTTATTGAAATTAAAGGTGCTACAGAAAATAATTTAAAAAATATTGATGCAAAATTTCCTCTTGGAACATTTACTTGTGTAACTGGTGTTTCTGGTTCTGGAAAGAGTAGTTTGATAAATGAAATTTTATACAAGGCTGTAGCCGCTAATTTATATAGAACTAAAGAGAAACCGGGTAAGTTTAAGTCAATAAAAGGCTTAGATAATATTGATAAAGTTGTTGATATATCACAATCACCAATTGGAAGAACTCCGAGAAGTAATCCTGCAACTTATGTAGGTGTATTTGATGATATAAGAGATGTGTTTACACAAACAAAAGAAGCAAAAATTCGTGGTTACGATAAAGGAAGATTTTCATTTAATGTTAAAGGTGGTCGTTGTGAAGCTTGTTGGGGCGATGGCGTAAAGAGAATAGAAATGCACTTTCTACCAGATGTATATGTTCCTTGTGATGTATGTGGAGGTACAAGATATAACACTGAAACACTTCAAATTAAATATAAAGACAAAAACATATATGATGTTTTAGAAATGCGTGTTGATGAAGCATTAGAATTTTTTGAAAATGTGCCAAAAGTTAAGACAAAACTACAAATGCTTTTAGATGTTGGACTTTCTTATGTTAAATTAGGTCAAAGTGCTCCAACACTTTCAGGTGGTGAAGCAGCAAGAGTCAAGCTTGCCAAAGAGTTACAAAAGAAACCAACTGGTAAGAGTTTATTTATATTAGATGAGCCAACAACTGGTTTACATACTGATGATATTAAGAAATTGTTAGTAATATTACAAAGAATAGTTGATAATGGCGATACAGTTGTTGTTATTGAACATAACTTAGATGTTATTAAAGTTGCTGATTATATTATTGATTTGGGTCCAGAAGGTGGCGATGGTGGTGGAACTATTATTGCAACAGGTACTCCAGAAGATATAATAAAAATTGATGAAAGCTATACGGGAAAATTCTTAAAACCATTATTATAAAAAGCAAAAACATTTTGATTTATAAAGTCAAAATGTTTTTTTATATACTGTTATTAAATAGAATTAATTTTATAGATTTAAATAGTAATTGCATACTGATTTATAGAATTTGACTTTAAATAAATAGAATGTTACAATGTGAAAAATAAGTAGTATATTGTTGAACCTGAATGTTAGGAGAGGAATATGAAAAAAGCCGGTTTTACATTAATCGAACTTTTAGCAGTAATTTTAATATTAGGAGTAATAGTTTTAATAGCTATACCAACAGTTTCAAAAATAACAGCCCAAGCAAAAAAAGGTGCATTTGAAGTTACAGCGCATACTATAATTGATGCGGCAGTAGTAAGGTATACGAAAGATGCATTAGATGGAACAAAAGATAGTATGGCTTATAATTATGTAAATGGAGTGCAGGTATTTGAACCGTCATTAAATAAACTAGATTATTCTGGAAAGAATCCCGATTATGGTTATGTTATAATTCGTAATGATGGTGAAATAGCTATTGCCATTCATGATGGGACATATTGTGCTGAAAAAATTTTTGGTGACGATAGTGTAATTTTGACGACAAAAACAAAAGAAGATTGTAATTTGGATGGATTTTTTTCACCTATGCCTCCAGCTGGAGAAGTAGCAAATAATCTTAAAGATTCTGATGGCGATAGTTATCTAGATATATGGTACTTAGAACAACTTAAATATATTGAATCTAATTCAACTACGCGTTCATCAAATTATGAATTAATGAGAAATTTAGATTTCAATGATAATGCAAGTTATTTGAATTCTGCTGCAAATAAAGCTCTTTGGACTACTGGTGCCGGTTGGAAACCAATAGGCAATTTTCTAGATACTGGTGGGATTACATCATCAAATCAATTTTCTGGTGATTTTAATGGTAACAACTTTCGTATAAAAAATTTATATATAAATAGACCTACTGGTGATAGTGTAGGATTATTTACTGCCGGCTCTGGTGATTTCAAAAATATAGTATTGGAAAATGCAAATGTAACTGGAGATTGGATTACAGGAACAATAATGGGCAGACACACAAGTAGTGCTGGAGTAATAGAAAACTGTTCTATTATTAATCCAGTTGTTAGAGGAGCAGCCCACACAGGAGGACTTATTGGTGAATCATCTGGTAAAATAAGTAAATCATATGTCATAAATGCCGATGTAAAGGGTTCTAATGAATATGTTGGAGGATTTATTGGGCAGAACGAAGGGGCAATATCTGAGTCTTATGCTACAGGTAAAGTTGAAAATATTTATGTAGGCGGAACATCAATGATGACCGGAGGCTTTGTTGGAAGAAACAATAAAACTATAAGGAATTCGTATGCTAATGTAACAGTAATAAACTCTAGTAGTTACGGCCACATAGGTGGTTTTGCTGGTTACGTTTGGATGGCAACTGTCGAAAATTGCTATAGTACTGGTCAAGTAATTCAAAATACATCAGGTGCTAAAGAAGGACTTGTTGGATGGTATTATAGTGCGACAATAACAAATTCTTATTGGGATATGGAAAGTTCCGGTATTCCTTATCAAAGTTTTGATTTAGGTGCAGGGTTAACAACTACTCAAGCTAAAAATAAAAACAGTTATATAGGTTGGGATTTTACAAACATATGGAATATAAGCCCAACTATAAATAATGGTTATCCTTTTTTAAGAGCACTTAATAATTAAATATAGAATAAGAAATAAAATGAAATTTTATTTCTTATTTTTATATGTAAACAAAAACCGACAATTTTTTTAAATATCTTGAAAATTAAATAGAATCCGTGATAAAATAAAATTAATAAAATAGAAGGAGTTTAGAAATGAGTAGAAAAGGATTTACATTAATTGAATTACTAGCTGTAATTCTAATACTAGCAATAATCGCATTAATTGCTATCCCAGTAGTTAATACTATTGTTAGAGAAAGTAGAAGAGGAACATTTGAAGCAAGTGCTAATAATATAGTAGGAGCTGTAGAAGATGCATGTCAACTTCAACTTATTAAAGGCGAAGCATTAACTACATCGTATTCATTTGATGATGGCGTTGCATCACCAGCTGTGAATATTCAAGGTGAATTACCATTAACTGGAACAATTTCATTAGATAATTTATGTAATTCAACTGTGTCTATATCAAGTAGTAGATTTACTGCTACTAAAGTTTCATCAGCTACTGAACTAACAATAACAGATCTATAAAATAACAAAAAATTCTAACAACTTGTATAATTACTAAGCCAATCTATTAGTAGATTGGTTTTTATTAACTAACTTTAAACAAAGTGTTTATGATTTATGATAAATTTGCTATAATGTATATGTTAGGAAGATGATAAAATGAAATTTAAGTATAACTTAAGTAAGAAAAATTATGAAAGAATCGTAAGAAAGACAAACTCAAAGAACAATGGTTATTATGTATTAATAAGTTCAATAATCTATCTATTTTTTGTTAGAGATTTAATATTAGATAATTTTTTACTAATGTTATGTTTCTATTTAATTGCAGTAATAATAATTTATATTGCAGTTGAATTAGTTACTATACTAACTTCAAAATTACTTGTGAAAATGAACGAAAAGAGTTTAGGAGTAAAATACGGTGTTTATAACTGTACTTTAACTGCCGAAAAATTTACTGAAAAATTAGATGATTCAGAAATATCAATACTGCTAAAAGATATTATTAAAACAAATGAAACTCAAAATAGTTATGAAGTGTTAACTAGTAAAATGATAGTTATATTTAATAAACAATTATTTGAAAAAACTGAAGACTTTGATAAAGCAGTAGACTTTATTAAAAAAAATTTACCAAAACAAAATAAAAAACAAAAAAATGCATAAAATAAAAAGGAGAAATAATTATGACACCACATATTGAAGCAAAAGAAGATGAAATAGCTAAAATAGTAATTATGCCAGGCGATCCATTACGTGCTAAGTTCATTGCAGAAACATATTTAGAAAATTATAAATTAGTTAATAATATAAGAGGAATACTTGCTTTTACTGGTCAGTATAAAGATAAGACAGTAACAGTAATGGCTTCTGGTATGGGAATGCCAAGTATTGGAATATATTCATATGAATTATTTAAATTTTATAATGTCGAAAAAATAATTAGGGTAGGTAGCTGTGGCGCATATACTACCGATTTAAATTTATATGATTTAGTTTTAGTAAATGCCTGTTATTCAGAATCTTCATATGCTAAAACACAAAATGGATGTGAAGATAATATGATGTATGCTTCTGATTATTTGAACTTTTACATAAAGGAAACAGCTGAAGAGTTAAATGAACATATAACAATAGCTAATATTCATAGTTCTGATGTATTTTATAAAGAGAATGATAATTTTAAAGAAATATATAATAAATATGGATGTTTAGCTAGTGAGATGGAATCATTTGCATTATTTCACAACGCCAATGTATTAGGCAAAAAGGCAGCTTGTTTACTTACAGTTTCTAATAATTTAGTTACAAATGAGGAAACAACATCTTTAGAGAGACAAAATAGTTTTACTAAAATGATTGAACTAGCATTAGAAAGCTCATTAAAACTATGACAGATTATACTAGATTGCCTAAGATTGAACTTCATGTTCATCTAGATGGTTCAGTTAGATTAGAGACTGCTTCAGAGTTACTTGATAGAAATATTAATGAAGTTAAGTATGAGATGATTGCCAAAGAAAAGTGTGAAGATTTAAATGCTTATTTAACTAAATTTGAGTT
Organism: Bacillota bacterium; assembly: GCA_023430885.1. Taxonomy (GTDB): domain Bacteria; phylum Bacillota_I; class Bacilli_A; order RF39; family UBA660; genus RGIG4266. Next base: position 22,021 of record JAEYYH010000032.1, on the reverse strand, counting down.
ACCTGTTATGGTTATGCAAACAAGTAGAAATTTGGAAAGAGTGGCATATGAACTTGCTGTTGATATGAAAAATGATGGTGTTTTATATGCTGAAGTTAGGTTTGCGCCAAGTAAACACATATTAGAAGGATTATCCTTATATGATGTTGTTGAAAGTGTTATTATGGGATTAAGAAGAGTGGATTTAAAAACTAATGTAATTCTTTGTATGATGCGTGATGATAGCTTAGAAGCTAATATGAAAGTTATTGATACAGCTAGACATTATTTAAATAATGGTGTATGCGCTGTAGATTTAGCGGGCGCAGAAGCAATATATAAAACAGAGGATTTTAGAGAATTATTTGAATATTCTAAAGAAAAAAAAGTACCATTTACTATACATGCTGGAGAAGCTGATGGTAGAGAAAGCATTAAGTCAGCCATAGATTTTGGCACTTCAAGAATTGGCCATGGTGTTAATATAATTACCGAAGAAGATTTAATTAAAGAAGTAATAAATAAAAACATATTACTTGAAGTATGTCCTACAAGTAATATTCAAACTAGAGTAGTAGATAGTTATAAAAATCATCCTATTAAAAAATTATATGACATGGACGTCCCGATATCAATTAATACAGATAATAGAACAGTGTCAAATACAACTTTAAGAAAAGAATATCAACATCTAGAAAATAGTCTGGGATTTACTATAGATGATTTTATTAAAATAAATAAAATGGCTATAGAACATGCTTTTATTAGTGAAATAGAAAAGAAAGAATTGTTAAATAAATTTAATAGTTTATTATAAAACGAGGTGAAGAAATGGAATACAGAAAAATAAATGAGCAGGCTTATAATATTCATTTTGTGAAAACCGATAAGTTCAAAAAAATTAAAGTTAGAATAAACTTTAAAGAACCAATTGAAAAAGAAAAGATTGCATATAGAAATATGCTTTCTTTAATTTTGCTTGAGGCTACAAAAAAATATACTACAAGAAGATTATTAGATATTGAGTGTGAATATTTATATAATATAAACATAGGCGCTAGCACTAGTCAATCTGGTAATTACCAATTATTAAGACTAGATACAACATTCTTAAATGAGAAGTATACTGAAAGTGGAATGACTGAAAAATCTTTTCAGTTCTTTTTGGACTTCATTTTTAATCCTAATGTTGAAAATGGTAAATTTGATACTCAAACATTCAATAATGCAAAAAACATATTAAAAGAAGATATAGAATCTTTTAACGATAATCCGGGAAGATATGCTTTTTCTAGACTTTATGAAAATATGTGTCCTGATTCAGTATTGAAATTTCATAATACAGGCTATATGGAAGATTTAGAAAAAATAACGCCTGAAAATTTATATACATATTATAAAGATCTTCTTAGAACAAACTTAATTGATATATTTATAGTGGGTAATATTGATTTTAATAATATGGAAAAAATAATAAAAGATAATTTTATTATAAATACTCTAAAGAGAACAACAGCAGATCATTTCATAAAGCAAGATAAGTTTAGAACATTACCACAAGTAGTAAAAGATTCAAAAGAAATTAATCAAAGTATTCTTATAGTGGCATCTAAACTGAAAAATATTACTCCATTTGAGAGAGAATATGTTTTGGCATTATATAATTCTGTATTAGGTGGTGGACCTGATTCAAAATTATTCAAAGAAGTAAGAGAAAAGAATAGCCTATGTTATTCTATTTCTTCATCACATTCTGGTATTGCAAATTTGCAATATATTAGTGCTGGTATTGATGAAAAGAATTTTGACAAAACAATTAAACTAGTTAAAAAAGAAATTAAAAAGATGGCTCAGGGAGACTTTACTGATGAAGAACTTATTCAAGCAAAGACAACATATTTAGCGTCTTTAAAAGAATTAGAGGATTCCACAAATGGTATAATAAATATCTATGAAGCTCATGAATATTTAGATTATGGTTTGCTTGAAGATAGAACTAAAGAAATAGTAAAAGTAACTAGAGAAGATATTATTAATGTAAGTAAAAAGATTCATTTAGATACTATATATTTACTAAAAGGAGATAGACATGAAGAAGAAGCAGCTTAACGGATTAGATTTAAATGTTTATTTTGATAAATTAGAAAATGGTTTAGAAGTATATATAGTACCTTTTAATAATGTTAATAATACTTATGCAACTTATAGTACTAGATATGGTGGTATTCATAATGATTTTGTACCAAGTAACGGTACTAAAATGGTTAGTGTTCCAAAAGGAATAGCTCATTTTTTAGAGCACAAAATGTTTGAACAAGAAGATGGTAGCGATGTTTTTAACTTCTTCTCAGAAAGAGGCAGTGATGCTAATGCTAATACCAACGTTAGAAAAACAACATATTTATTTTCTGGACCAAATAGTTTTTATGAAAATTTAGAATTTTTGCTTGATTATGTCGAAAAACCTTATTTTACTGATGAAAATGTCGAAAAGGAAAAAGGAATAATTATTCAAGAAATAAAAATGTATCAAGATAAACCATTTTCAAGAATGTATGAAGGTATTCTTTATAATACATTTATTGATCATCCAATGAAATACCCTGTTATTGGTACAATTGATAGTGTTAATAGTATTACAAAAGAAAATTTGTATGATTGTTATAATACTTTTTATCATCCATCAAATATGTTTGTTGTAGTAACAGGTAATGTTGATCCAAAAGAAGTATTAAAAGTAATAACTGAACATGAAGAAAAAAGAAATCTAACATCTAATAAAAAAATAAAACTAAAAAAATATAAAGAACCTGACATGGTAGCAAAAAAAGAAGAAACCATTTATATGGATGTTACTATTCCTAAAACATCGATTACTTATAAAATAAGAATATCTCATATAAAAGATGTTGAATATAATCAGGTTTATTCTGATATAATGAATGCTTTAGATTTGAAATTAAGCACAACTTCATTATTTAATGAAAGATTAAGAAATGAAGGTCTAATAGCAGGTTCTATTGATATAACAGGATTAAAAGCTGATGATCATATATTAGCGATTATAGATGCTGAAAGTAAAAATCCTGAAAAAGTTATCGAACTTATTAAGGAAGAATTAAAAGATTTCACTATTAAAGAAGAAGAACTTGAAAGAAGAAAAAGAACTGGTATAAGTGATCTTGTTTTAACTAGTGATAATGTTTTTAGAACTAATAATAAGCTTATGGCTGATTTAATAGCCTTAGGGTATATTGATTATAATCCAATAGATAGTATTAAAAAAACAACTATCAAAGAAGTTAAGAGTGTACTTGCCAGAATATCTTTAGATAATTATACAGTATTTACAATAAAACCACTTTCTCAAGAAAAATAATGTAATTTTTGTGATTTATCATATATTACTTGATTAAAGTGCGAGTTTATGGTAAATTAGTAACAGTTATAAAAAAGGAGGGAACATAGTGGAAATTGCTTTAATTATAGTTTCAATTTTATTAATAGCTATTGTCCTTTTACAAAGTGGTAAAGCTGAAAGTGCATCAAATGTAATAAGTGGTGGTAACGATAGTCTATTTGCTAATCGTAAAGAAAGAGGCGGAGAATTAGTAATAACTCGTATTACTATTATCTTAGGTGCTATATTCTTTATTTTATGTTTAGTAATGGGTTTTTAATTTAATATATTAAAATAATAGATATATCTATTATTTTTTTTGTCTTTTTGGTATAATGTAGTATAGGTGAAGTATAGGTGAAATAATGAAAAATATATATAATTATAGTCTTCAAGAACTTACCTTAATTCTTATAGAACTTGGTTATAAAAAGTTCGCTGCTAATCAAGTTTTTGACTGGCTTTATAAGAAAAGAGTAAAAAGTTTTGATGAAATGACTAATATAAGAAAAGAATTAGTGAGTTATCTAAAAGAAAACTATGTAATTGGTGGTATAGAAATTATAAATAAACAGGAAGATAAAGATGTATCAAAATATTTATTTAGGCTTTGGGATAATCAAAAAATAGAAGCTGTCTATATGCATCATGATTATGGACATAGTTTATGTATTTCAACTCAAGTTGGTTGTAATATGTCATGTGCTTTTTGTGAAAGTGGAAGACTAAAAAAAGTTAGAGACTTAGAAAGCGCTGAAATGGTTGAACAAATTCTAAAGATTGAAGAAGATTTAGGATTTAGAATAACACACCTAGTACTTATGGGTATTGGTGAACCATTTGATAATTATGATAATGTAATGAATTTTATAGACATAATAAATGATCCTAAGGGGATTGAATTAGGAGCAAGACATATAACTATATCAACGAGTGGATTAGTACCTAAAATAAAAGAGTTTACTAATCAAGATAAACAAGTTAATTTAGCGGTATCTCTCCACGCCCCTAATAATGAAATAAGAAATAAAATAATGCCTATTAATAAAGCTTATAAAATAGAGGAATTAATAAAAAGCATTAAGGAATATGTAGATAAAACAAATAGAAGAGTAACATTTGAATATATAATGATAAAGGATGTTAATGATTCAGATAAACTAGCTGAGGAACTTGCTAAGTTATTAAAAGGCATTAATTGCTATGTAAATTTAATACCATATAATGAAACAAGTCAGATAGATTTTAAGAAAAGTGCAAAAGAACAAATTTTATCGTTCTACGATGTACTTAAAAAAAATAAAATTAATGTAACGATAAGAAGAGAATTTGGTTCTAAAGTTGATGCAGCATGTGGACAGCTTAGATCAAAATATGAGGAGGGGAAATAATGGAATACTGTTATTTAACTGATCCCGGAAAAGTAAGAGATCATAATGAAGATAGTGTAACAATCGTTAAAAACATAAACGAGGAAATACTTATGTCTGTTGCTGATGGTATGGGAGGACATCGTGGTGGTGAAATAGCATCATCTATAGCTATTAATATTATAGCTAGAAGATTTTCAGAAACAACGTCACTTGGAACAAAAGAAGAAGCAATTTCTTGGATACAAAATATAGTAGGCGAAGCTAATAAGGCTATTTATAAATATACAGAAGAACATCCTGAAAGTGAAGGAATGGGAACTACTGTTGTACTTGCCATACTTACAAAGAATTATTTGTTATTTGGCAATATAGGAGATAGTTCTGGTTACGTAATTAAAAATAAGAAATTACATAAAATTACAACTGACCATACATTAGTTAATTTACTTGTTAAGTCAGGTGAACTTACTCTTGAAGAAGCAAAAGCACATCCAAGAAAGAACGTTCTTATGAGAGCACTAGGTGCTATTCAAGATGTCGAAATGGATGTATTTGATATAACTGACGATGTAGAAGGTATATTCTTATGTAGTGATGGTTTAACAAATATGCTTACTGATGATCAAATAACTAAAGTACTTAACGAAGAACATACCGGAGAACAAAAACTTGAAAAGTTAGTAATAAAAAGTAACAATCGTGGGGGAACTGATAATATATCAATTGCGTATTTGAATAAAGGTGGGAAAGTATTATGATTATAAAAGGTCAAAAAATAAACAATAGATATCAAATAATTAGATCTATAGGCGAAGGTGGCATGGCTAACGTTTATTTAGCATACGACACTATCTTAGATCGTAATGTGGCTGTTAAGATTCTTCGTGGTGATCTTGCAACAGATGAAAAATTTGTAAGACGTTTTCAAAGAGAAGCTATCTCAGCTAGTTCTTTAAGTCATCCTAACATTGTTGAAATGTACGATGTAGGTGAAGATGATGGAAATTACTTTATTGTAATGGAATATATTGATGGCAAAACATTAAAAAGTTTAATTAAAAGACGTGGAGCACTAACTTTACCAGAAGTAATAGATATTATGTTACAACTTACTTCAGCAATATCTTGTGCTCATGACAGTTATATTATCCATAGAGATATTAAACCACAAAATGTTATGATATTAGATGATGGAAGAGTGAAAATAACAGACTTTGGTATAGCTATTGCTAGTAATGCAACAGAACTTACACAAACAAATTCAGTTATGGGGTCTGTACATTATTTACCTCCTGAGCAAGCCAATGGTCAAGGGGCAACAATAAAAAGTGATATATATTCTTTAGGTATTCTTATGTTTGAACTTATTACAGGACATGTACCATTTAAAGGTGATAATGCTGTAGAAATAGCTTTAAAACAGATGAAAGAACCACTTCCTAATGTTTGCAAACTAGTAGATGGTGTTCCTCAAAGTATGGAAAATATTATACTAAAAGCTTGTGCAAAGAATCCTAGAAATAGATATGATTCTGCTAGAGAAATGTATACTGATTTAAAAGATTGCCTAGATGAAGATACTCCTATACAACAAAGAGTAGTTTACAAATATCCAGAAGATGAATTGGAAGAAACAAAAACCCTTACTAACTTAAGAGAAGTTTCACGTAGCGAAAAACGTAGAAAAATGGAAAGAGAAGAAAACCAAGAAACTAAAGTAGACGATATCGAAGACTTACAGGAAAAGAAACAAAGTAAGAAGCTAAATATTGCTCTTTGGATAAGTGGTATTATAGTTGCTATTATTGGTATGACGATGGTAGCAGTAATATTTATAATTCCTGCTTTAACTAAGACCAAAGACGTTAAGATTCCAGATGTGTCTGGAATGACAGTTGAAAAAGCCGAAGCTACTTTAATAAAAGCAGGTTTAGAAGTTGACGTAGACGTTAATGAAAAAGAATCAGATGAATTAGAAGAAGGTCTAGTTATTGAGACGAGTCCTAAAGCTAACCGAACTGTAAAAGAAGGACAAACAATAAAACTTACTGTATCACTTGGTGAAGTAAAAATCGAAATAGAAGATTATACAAATAGAAACTATTTAGAAGTTAAAGGTGCTCTTGAAACATTAGGTTTAAAAGTAACTATCGAAAAGAAAGATGTTGAACAAACCGAAGGAAAAGAATACGATTCTAATATAATTATTGCTCAGTCTATTAAAAAAGGTGAGAAAGTAGAGAAAGATACAGAAATTATACTTTATACACCAAACGTTCTTGTTAAATATCCTGATTTTACTACATATACAGTTGAACAAATAACAACTTGGTGTAATCAAAATAAAGTTGTTTTAACAGTAGAATATCAAGAAACCCCTAATTATCCTGTCGGAACTATTATGTATCAGTCAAGAGATGCTGGTGATACTGTAGTAGCTAATGCCACTTTAAAAATAGGGGTTGCAAAAGCAATGCCAACAACTACTACACCTGATGATACTACAACTGGTGTTAATTAGTGGAAGGCCAGATAATTAAAATAATAAGTAATGACTTTACAGTATTATGTACAGACGGTCTAGAACATATATGCAAGGCTAGAGGAAAATTTCGTAATATGAAAATTATTCCTCTAGTAGGCGATTATGTCCAAATTGATGCTGAAAACAATTACATAATGGAAATATTTCCAAGAAAAAATGAACTTGTAAGACCAGCTATTTGCAATATAGATAGAGTATTTATAATTGCGGCAACAACAAAACCAGAATTTGATTCAAATTTACTTGATAAACTCTTAGTTATTTCAGAATTTAATCAAATTGAACCTATTATTTGTTTAACGAAAATTGACTTATTAACTGAAGAAAAATTCGAACAGCTAAAGCCAGTTATTGAGTATTATCAAAAAATAGGTTATGAAGTAGTTATAAATACTGAACTAGATCGTATTAAAGAATTACTTAAAGATAAAGTAACTGTGTTTACAGGGCAATCAGGGGCAGGCAAATCAACTTTACTTAATAAAATTGATGACGATTTTAATATAAGAACTAATGAAATATCAATAGCTTTAGGCAGAGGAAAACATACAACAAGACATACAGAACTTTTACATACTTGTGGTGGCTGGGTAGCAGATACTCCTGGATTTTCATCACTTGAATTTGATATGGTTGGTATGTCTAAGAGTGATATACGAGATAATTTTATTGAATTTCAAGAACTTAGAGATGAATGTAAATATAAGGATTGTATGCATTATCATGATGATAGATGCAAAATAAAAGAAGAAGTCCAAAAAGGTAACATTATAAAAAGTAGATATAATAATTACATAAAATTTATTACAAATTAAGGAGTAGTGTTATGAAAAAAATATCGATGTCAATATTATCCATCACTGAAAATATCAAAGAAAATATTAATTTATTAGATAATCTTGGTATAGATTATATTCATCTAGATATTATGGATGGAAACTTTGTACCGAATAAAACATGGGATTTAAATGAACTACAGGAACTTATTGTAGATCATAAAAAACCACTAGATGTTCATTTAATGGTTAGTGATATAAAAAAATATATAGATGATTTTAGTAAGTTAAATCCTGAATATATAACATTTCATTTTGAAGCTACAGTAGATCCGGCTAATGTTATAACTTATATTCAAAGTAAAGGCATAAAAGCTGGAATATCTATCAAACCAAATACAGAAGTAGAGGAATTACTACCATATTTATCAATTGTTGATTTAGTGTTAGTTATGAGTGTTGAGCCTGGCAAGGGTGGTCAAAAATACTTACCTAGTGCCAATGAAAAGATTGATGAATTAGAATTAGTTAGAAAAGCTTACAAATATAATTATATTATAGAAGTTGATGGTGGAATAACTAATGAAACTATCAAAGAGTGTTCTAATGCTGATATGTTTGTAGTAGGAACTTATGTTACTGGTAGTGACAATTATGAAGAAAAAATAAATGAATTAAAGTCTAGTATTTAGACTTTTTTTGTACCCCTTAATTAAATAGGCATAAAATTTACTAATGTAATCATTAGATTTATACAGTATGTAAGTATTCAATATTTTAGTTAAAAAGAAGTAAGGAAGTAATAAAATATGTTATAATATTACTATAAAATGATATGGAGGAATAATATGAAAAAATATATAACAGTAGATGGTAATGAAGCTGCCGCTAGAACAGCTTATATGTTTACTGAACTTGCAGGTATTTATCCAATAACACCTTCAAGTCCAATGGCTGAACTTGCAGATGACTGGGGAAATAAAGGAAAGTTAAATATCTTTAATGATACAGTTAAAGTAGTAGAGATGCAAAGTGAAGCTGGTGCAGCCGGTATGGTGCATGGTTCACTTCAAGCAGGATGTTTAACTACTACATTTACAGCTAGCCAGGGATTATTATTAATGATCCCTAATATGTATAAAATGGCTGGTGAAATGTTACCTGCTGTATTTCATGTAGCAGCTAGATCATTATCTACTCATGCTTTATCAATCTTTGGTGATCATCAAGATATATATGCTGCTCGTCAAACAGGTTTTTGTATGCTTGCATCATCTTCAGTACAAGATGCAGCTATACTTTCTGGAGTAGCGCATTTATCAGCAATTAAGGCTAGTTTACCATTTATGCATTTTTTTGATGGCTTTAGAACAAGTCATGAAATTAATAAAATAGAAGTGCTTGAAAAAGAAGATTTTGAAAAACATTTAGATAAAGATGCATTACATAATTTTAGAAGTAGAGCTTTAAATCCTATGCATCCAAAAATTATGGGCACAGCGCAAAATGGGGATGTTTATTTCCAAGCTACAGAAGTAAGAAATAAGTATTATGAAAATGTTCCAGAAATAGTAAATGATTATATGGAAAAAATAGGTAAAGAAATGGGTATGGATTATAAACCATTTAATTATTACGGAGATATAAATGCTAAAGAAATAATTGTTGCTATGGGTTCAGTTTGTGAGACTGTAAAGGAAACCATTGATGTACTTAATAAAGAAGGATATAATGTTGGTTTAATTGAAGTTCATTTATATAGACCATTTAGTGTTAAATATTTACTTAATGTATTGCCTAAATCTGCTGAAAGAATTGCAGTTTTAGATCGTACTAAAGAACCTGGAAGTAATGGGGAACCATTATATCTAGATATTGTTAACGCTCTTCAAAACAGTAATATTAAGATTGTTGGTGGTAGATATGGGTTATCTAGCAAAGATACTAATCCAAGCCAAATAAAAGCTGTATATGACATGTTAAAAGGCGAAATTAAAGATGTATTTACTATAGGTATCACAGATGATGTAACTAATTTAAGTTTACCAGTAAATAGAAACTTTAAGATTGATAATTCCTTAGAATTCTTAGTATATGGTTATGGTTCAGATGGCATGGTTAGTGCCTCAAAATCAATTATGAAATTAGTTGGTGAATCTACTAGTAAATATGTTCAAGGATATTTTGAATATGACTCTAAAAAATCTGGTGGTGTTACAGTATCACATTTAAGATTTAATAATGATGTTATAAGATCAACTTATTATGTAGAAAATCCATCTTTGGTAGTATGTACTAAAGATGAATACTTATCTAAATATAATATGCTTTATAATATTAAAGAAAATGGTATATTTATTTTAAATACTAAAAGGTCAAAAGAAGAAATCTTTGAAGTTATGAGTAGTTCTGATTATGAAATACTTAAAAATAGGAATATAAAATTCTATACTATTAATGCTCATGATGTAGCAGAAAAAATAGGTTTAGAAAATAAAATAAGTACCATCATGCAAAGCGTTATTTTATATATAACTAATATAATTGACTATAATATGGCTAAAGAAGAAATGAAAAAATTTGCCAAAAAGAGATACTTTAAAAAAGGTGAGGATATTCTTAATGCTAATTACAAAGCTATTGAAGAAGCAAGTACTCATTTAGAAGAAGTATTATTAGATAACAATGTAGAACATGTAGTTGAAATCAAAGATAAAGATTTATATACTGAGATAGATGAAAGAAGAGGGGATGACCTTCCAACATCTGCTTTCTTAAATAATGCTAATGGTAGTTTTGAAGTTGGAACTAGTTCTCGAGATAAAAGAGGCATTAGTGACAAAGTTCCAAAATGGATTAATGAAAACTGTATTATGTGTAATCAGTGTAGTACTTTCTGTCCTCATGCTGTAATAAGACCATTTCTATTAAGTAAAGAGGAATTTGATCAAGCTCCTGAATATATCAAAGAAAGATGTATAGATCCTATCATGCCAGCTTTAAAAGAGTACAAGTATATTATTAGTATATCTGCTAAAGATTGTACTGGTTGTGGTATATGTATTCAAAATTGTCCTGGTAAAAAGGGTGAAAAAGCTCTTATGTTTAATGAACTAGATGATTCATTAAAAAATCATGAACAAGAAATATTTGATTATTTATTAGAAAATATTAAAGAGAAAAAAGTTGAAACAAATACAATTATAAATAGTCAGTTTAAAACACCAAAATTTGCGTTCTCAGGCGCATGTGCTGGTTGTGGAGAAACACCATATCTAAAATTACTTACACAGTTATTTGGTGACTATTTAATAATTGCTAATGCAACAGGATGTTCTTCTATATATGGAGCAAGTACTCCATCAATGCCATATACTATTCCTTGGGCATCATCTTTATTTGAAGACAATGCAGAATACGGTTATGGTATGTTACTTGCTAATAAAACAATTAAAACAAGAATTAAAAATATTATGGATAATAATATGGATAATTCAAATAGTGAGTTATTTACAAAATGGATAAATAATGTTGATAATTATGACATTACTAAAGAAGTATATGAGTCATTAGACTATGATACTTTACCTAAAGAAATAAAAGATTTAAAAGATTATTTAGTTAAGAGAAGTATTTGGACTATTGGTGGCGATGGCTGGGCTTATGATATTGGTTATGGTGGAATTGACCACGTTCTAGCAAGTAATGAAGATGTTAATATCTTAGTTCTTGATACTCAGGTTTATTCTAATACTGGTGGACAGTCATCAAAAGCCAGTCCAGAAGGAAGTATAGCTTCATTTACATCAATTGGTAAAAACCAAAGCAAGAAAGATTTAGCAGCAGTTGCACTAGCATATCCACATGTATATGTAGCAACAATATCTTTAGGAGCTAATCCTAATCAAGCATTAAAAGCTTTCAAAGAAGCAGAAGCACATAAAGGACCATCTATTATTATTGCTTATTCTACATGTATTTCACACGGAATTAAAGGTGGACTATTAAATACCATTGAAACAGAAAAACTTGCTTCAAATAGCGGTTTCTTCCCAATATTTAGGTATAATCCAGAAACAGAAGTATTTAGTTTAGATAGTAAAGCTGATTTTGATAAATATGATGAGTTCTTAGAGTCTCAAATAAGATTCAGTATGCTTAAAACTATTAATCCTAGTAGGGCAGAAACATTATTAAATACAAATAAAGAAAATGCTAAAAAAAGATATGAACATTATATGAAACTTGCAAATAAAGATAATTAAAATATAAATAAGCGAGGTAACTTAAATGAAAAAAGAAACATTTTTTCTAAAAGCAGTTGTTATACTCATTGGACTAATTATACTTGTCCCTAGTATATTTTGGTTGCCATCATTTATTGGCTATTTACCATATATAGTTATAATTGGTGTATATTTAACAGCAATTGTATTCTTCTTTGCACTGTATCAGACTATAAAACTTTTAGGTTATATAGAAAACAATAAAGCTTTTACTAAATTAACTATAAAGTCTTTAAATTACATAAAATACTCATCATTTACAATTAGTAGTATATATGTAATACTTTTGCCAATTATTTATCCTATAGCTGAAACAGATGATGCACCAGGTCTTATAGGATTTCCAATCATTATTGTCTTTATTTCATCAGTAGTTGTAGTATCTACTTCACTTCTTGAAAAGATAGTAAGAAAAGGTATGGATTTAAAATTGAAAAATATAGAATACAAGAATAAAAAAGAATTATAAATATAAAATTTAAGCTTGTAAGAAATAAAAAAGAGATATATTCAAAATATATCTCTTTTTATGTTAATTTTTAATCTTATTTTTTTCTTTATATTTAACTAAAGCCCTAGATAACTGATCAGGACATGATGTAGCTTTCATACCACATCTAATGCCTGATAATCTACTTATAGCTTCATCAACAGGCATATCTTTAACTAAAGCACCAAGTCCTAAGGAATTACCTGCACAGCCACCTATAACATGATAACGCTTTACTATATCATTGTCTATTTCAATAATCATCTTTTTAGCACACACACCATTTGGTATGAATTCGATTTTTTCCATGTATATCACCTATATAAATTATATCATAATAACAAACAAAAAGAACAGTCCCCCTGCGAACTGTCCTTATAAAAGAATAAAAAGGGGTTGGCTAGTGTGATACTAGCATCCAATCCGTCTAATCCGAATTGGTACTGTCTATACTAATGCAAAAAGTTTATTTTGTCAAGTATTTAAAATAAAAATATTTAAAAAACTTCTTTTTTTAGCGTTTCTAACTTGTTTTTGTCGAAATAGGGGCTAGTTAACTTCAAATTTTCATCAGTCATAGGAAACCCACCAGCTTTTTCATGACCGCCGCCACCAAGCTCTTTGCAGATGTTTCCAACGTTTATTTCATTAACTGTTCTAACTGAAAAACTTTCTCTTTCATAATTAGCAATAAGAATAAAATCTAGTTCATCTTTATACTTTTCACTAAGTAAATTACCTACACTAGATCTAAACTTAGTTGAAATAGATAAACCAACATTATATCCCATAAAATTCATTCTTATTAAAGTATCATCACACCACTTTAAATAATCATCTAATTCTTTCTGCATCTCAGTACATATTTTAACTTCTTCTTCAGTTAATTTAAAGTGTCTTTTATCACCATGTATGATTCTATCATAAAAATCATCAATTACCTTCTCTTTGCCGTTTCTAGCTAAAATTTGAGTTAAATAGTAACCAAGTTTATTACCTGTTTCTACAAACTGATAAGTATCATTACTTCTTATACCTTCAACAAGTTCTTTTAAACTATTATTTTTTAAAACATCATTATCAGAATAATTATTTAATAAGTACTCATAAAGCAAACTAGTACCACTAGGTTTAAAACCATCTATTTCACTTATAACAGTACTCCATGGATAAATACTAACTTCCATATTACTTTGATGATGATCTAAATGAGTAACTATCTTTTTCATTGGACTATCATCAATAAGTTTACCAACATTAATATTCATACCTAAATCAGTAATAAATATCTTTTCATACTTACTATACTTTTTAGTCTTTAATAAATCTTCAATCTTTCCCTTAAGTTCATCAGGCTCAATTAATATAACATCCATTTTAGGAAATACAATCTTTCCTAGTATTACACAACCTAAACCATCCATATCCGCAATATGCGATATTAATAAAACTTTCTTCATATAATCACCTAGATTTATTATATCATATTATTAAAATTTGACACACGAACACTTGTTTGATATAATCTAAAATAGATTAGTAAAAGATAGGTGAATTATGCAGATAGAAGAAATAAAAGGAATTGGGCCTAAAACAACCAAGATATTAAATAAATTAGGCATAAATAATATAGATGATTTAATAACATATTATCCATTTAGATACGATGTTTTAAAAAGAACAGATATGGATAATATAAAAGATGGTGATAAAGTTATTATTGATGGTTACTTAGAAGAAGATGCTAAGATGTTTAGATTTAATGGTCATATGGATAAAATGACTTTTAGATTTAATACAGGATCAAATCTATATAATGTATCTATTTTTAATAGAGGCTTTCTTAAAAGTAAACTTGTAATAGGAACAAAAGTAACCATTTTAGGTAAATTAGATTTAAACCATAATAGTATAGTAGCAAGTGATATTAAATTCGGATTACTTGGTGATCGTACGGTAATTGAGCCTATTTACCATATAACACCTGGTATTGTTAGTAAACAAGTAAATGAGTGTGTAAAACTTTCTTATCCATATGTAACTGCAGTAGCTGATTATTTACCAAGTAAACTAGTAGAAAAATATGACTTTGAAGATAAACTAGTAAGTATTAAAGAAGTTCACAATCCAACTAGCACAGTTAATTTTAAAAAAGCATTAACTAGATTAAAGTTTGAAGAACTATTTATTTTTATGTTAAAAATGAGTTATCTTAAAAAAAATAGAAAAAGTCAGGATGGACTAAAAAGAGATGTTAGTAGAGAAGAAATAGATAGTTTTATAAATAATCTTCCTTTTAAATTAACAGAAGATCAGTTAACTAGTGTAGATGATATATATAATGACTTAATAAGCCCTTCTAGAATGAATAGACTTCTTCAAGGTGATGTCGGTTCAGGAAAGACAATTCTTTCATTTATAGCCTTATATATTAATTATTTAAGTGGTTATCAAGGAGCTCTTATGGCACCAACTGAAATCTTAGCCAGTCAGCACTTAATTAATATAAGAGAGATATTCAAAGAATATGATATCAGAATAGAACTACTTACTGGCAAACTAAAAGCATCAGAAAAAAAGGTGATTTATAAAGAATTAAAAGAAGGGAAAATAGATATTATTATTGGAACTCATGCCTTATTCCAAGATGAAATAGAATACAAAAGTCTAGGACTCGTTATAACTGATGAACAACATAGATTTGGAGTTAATCAAAGAAGCTCATTAAAGAACAAAGGTATAACACCGGATATTTTATATATGAGTGCTACACCAATTCCTAGAACATATGCTTTAACAATCTATGGTGATATGGATGTATCAAGTATTAAAACGATGCCTGGAGGTAGGAAACCAGTAATAACTAAGTTATATAAGAATGATGAAATAAAAGAAGTATTACTAAAGATGTATAATGAGCTACTTCAAAACCATCAAATATATGTAGTAGCGCCCCTTATTGAAGAAAGTGAAAAAATAGATTTAGAAAATGTAGCTAAACTAGAAGAAAAAATGAATAAAGCTTTCGGATCAAAATATAACATTGGTGTATTACATGGCAAGATGAAACCAGAAGAAAAAGATCTTATGATGACTAAGTTTAAGAATAACGATATTCAAATATTAATAAGTACAACAGTTATCGAAGTAGGGGTAGATGTTAAAAATGCAACCATGATGGTCATATTTGATTCATATCGTTTTGGGCTATCTGCTCTTCATCAATTAAGAGGAAGAGTAGGAAGAAATAGTTTACAATCATACTGTCTTCTTATAAGCGATAGGGATTCAAAACGACTTGATATATTAACAGAAACTACTGATGGATTTAAAGTAAGTGAAGAAGATTTTAAATTACGTGGTAGTGGTGATTTATTTGGGGCCAAACAAAGTGGCGATATGGTCTTTAAAATAGCCAATATTAAGAATGATTTTAATTTACTACTTAAAGCAAAAGAAGAAGCAGAAAACTATATTAAGAGTGATATTTGCACAAATGAAATAGTAAACAAAATGTTAAATGAATCTGTTAATTTAGATTAGGGAAATAAACTTGACATTTTACACTTTAGCATTTATAATGATTATAGCGTGATAATATCACGCGAGTGTTACTATACTCAACTGGTATAGTAATGCAACCAAAACCCCCTGATGGAGCCGAGAGGCTCCGCTTTTTTTATGTCATTATTTTATAAAGTAAAATTTATTTTGATAAAAGATATATTAATTTTGGTTATAATTTAGTTGCGTTTTATGGAACTTATTTATCAAATTAATAACATTAAATATGCATAACTTTAAAAACTGCTAACTAAAGCCTTAAAAAAATTGATATTTGATGTTATAATTGTAATAACATGATGAGGTGAAATATGGGTACTTATGAAAGCGAAAAGACTTTAGAGGATAAGATGATTGCGCAACTTGTTAAACAAGGTTATAAACAAGTTGTTATTAATGATATTAATGATCTGGAAAAAAACTTTCGTGAACAAATTAATATTCACAATAAGGATAGGCTAAAGAGAAAAGAATTATCTGATAAAGAGTTTGAAAAACTAATGATTAAAATTAGTGGTAAAGGTGTTTTTGATAGTGCAAAAGAATTAAGGCAACTTCAAGATATAACAAGAGATAATGGAGAAGTTGTTTATATTGAATTATTTAATAAAAAGGAATGGTGTAAAAATGAATTTCAGGTATCACACCAAACTACTGTCGAAGGCAAATATATAAATAGATATGATGTTACGTTATTAATAAATGGATTACCATTAATTCAAATAGAATTAAAAAGAAGAGGAATAGATTTTAAGGAAGCATTTAATCAAATACAAAGATATAGAAAGCATTCATATCAAGGATTATATAGATTTATTGAACTATTCGTAATTAGTAATGGCATTGATACAAAATACTTTGCAAATGGTGATAATGAATTGCTATATGCATTTACATTTTATTGGACTGACGTAAGAAATAATAGAATAACTAATATGCAAGAATTTTGTTGTTTCTTTTTAGATAGATGTCATGTTGCTAAAATGATAGCCAGATATATGATAATAAATGAGACAGAAAAGATATTAATGATTATGCGACCTTATCAAGTTTATGCAGTTGAAACTTTAGTCGATAGAGCAGTTAATACAAGTAATAATGGTTATATATGGCATACAACAGGATCTGGGAAGACAATTACTTCATTTAAAGCTAGTCAAATATTGGCATTAGAATCGAGCATTAATCAAGTATTCTTTTTAGTAGACAGAAAAGATTTAGATAAACAAACTTTAGACGAATTTAATAAGTTTGATCCTGGTTGTGTTGATATGACTAATCAAACAGATAAATTAGTAAAACAAATTAAAGATAGTACTAAACCTCTAATAGTTACAACAATACAAAAAATGGCAAATGCAGTTAGAAATCCAAGATATGCAGAATTAATGGATAAATACAAAGACTTAAAAACAGTTTTTATAATTGATGAGTGTCATAGAAGTCAATTTGGAGATATGCATAAACAGATAAATAAACATTTTAGTAAAGCACAATATTTTGGGTTTACTGGAACACCAAGATTTGAAATAAATAAATCACAAGATGGTAGAACAACTGCAGACTTGTTTGAAAAATGTTTACATACCTACCTAATAAAAGACGCAATTAGAGATGAAAATGTTTTAGGTTTTTCAGTAGACTATATTAAAACAATGGATTCTTATTCTTCAGCAAAAGATGAACAAGTTCAAGGCATTAACACAGATGAAGTATATTTAGCAGACGCTAGAATTGGAATGATTGCTCAAAATATTATAGAACATCATAATGCAAAAACTAGAGATAAAATGTATAACTCAATATTTGCAACATCATCTATTGATATGCTTATTAAATACTATAGAGCATTTAAATCAATTACTAATGATTTGAAAATTGCATGCATATTTACTTATGGTGCAAATGAGGAATCTGAAGGCAAAGACGAACAATCTAGAGATGTACTTGAAGAGATAATAAAGGACTATAATAAAATGTTCAAAACAAATTATAGTACAAACACATTTGACAGTTATTTTAAAGATGTATCAAAAAGAGTTAAAAATAATGATATAGATATATTACTAGTTGTAGATATGTTCCTAACAGGTTTTGATGCTAAAACTCTAAATACTTTATATATCGACAAAAGATTAAAATATCATTCATTAATACAAGCTTTTTCTAGAACTAATAGAGTGGAAAAGAAAAGTAAGCCACATGGTAATATAGTTTGCTATCAAACTACAAAAGAAGATGTAGATACTGCTATTAAAATATTTTCTCAAACAGATAATACTGATATAGTATTAATGAAATCTTATGTAGAGTATTTAGATATGTACAAATTAGCTTTATCAAAAGTATTGAAAATGTCAAAAAAAGTAGATGATATAGATAAACTTGAAAGAGAAGAGGATAAGAAAACTTTCTTATTAGCTTTCAGAGATTTATCAAGAATACTTGTGAGTTTAAAAACATTTAATGAATTTGATGATGAGGATGATATAATGGGCTTTTCTGCTCAAGATTATCAAGATTACAAAAGTAAATATTTAAAAATAGTAAGAGAAGTTACTGAAGATGCTGATAAAACTTCAATATTGGCAGATATAGATTTTTCATTAGAATTAATGCAGACTGATAAGATTAATGTTTCTTATATTTTGAATTTAATTAGAAGTATTGATTTGGTTGACAAAGAACAACAAGAAAAAGATATTGCAGAAATTGAAATTAAATTATCAAATGTAACTGATGAAGAATTATATTTGAAGTTAGATTTAATTAAACGTTTCTTAAAGAATGTTGTCCCCGTATTGAGTGATGGTGATTCAATAGATGATGAGTATAATAAACATTTAAATATTGAAAGAGAAAACGAAATAAAAAGATTTGCTAACGATAACAATATTTCTTTAGATAATATGAAATATATAATTGAAGAATATGAATATAGTGGTATATTTCCAGATGAAAAGATTAATAGATCATTAAATGTTGGTTTTTTAAAGAAAAGAACAATTATTAAAGATTTAAAAACTTTTGTATTAAAGTTAATGAAGAAGTATATATAGGAGATGAAATAGATGTCAACAACACAAAAACAGCAAAGTCAACAAGCTCAACTTCATACGCAATTATGGAGTATTGCTAATGATCTTCGTGGAAATATGGATGCAAGTGAATTTAAAAATTATATATTAGGTTTAATATTTTATAGATATTTATCAGAAAATTTAGTTGATTATGCAAATAATGTATTATTAAAAGATGATAAATTAGATTATATTAAAGCTTGGAATAATAAAGAATATAAAGAAGGGCTTCAAGAAGAATTAATAAATGATTCAAATATTGGATATTTTATATCACCTGAAAATTTATTTTCTTCTTTAGTCAATAAAATAGAAACCGGCATGTTTGATATTTCAATGCTTCAAAAAGCAATTAATTCTATATCAGATTCTACTTTAGGAAATGAATCACAAGATGATTTTCAAAATTTGTTTGATGATATGGATTTAAACTCTACAAGACTTGGAAAAGGTGAAGCCGAAAGAACAAAGTTAATATCAAAAATAATGCAAAAGATTAATGATATTGATTTTCATCATGGAGATGCAGAAATCGATGTTCTTGGAGATGCTTATGAATATTTAATAGGGAATTTTGCAGCTAGTGCAGGAAAAAAAGCTGGGGAGTTTTATACACCTCAACAAGTTTCAAAAATTCTAGCTAAAATTGTTTCACTAAATAAAAGCACTATTAAATCAGTTTATGATCCATGTTGTGGATCTGGGTCTTTACTACTTAGAGTAAAAAGAGAGTCTAAAGTTAGTTCATTTTATGGACAAGAATTTAATTCTACAACTTATAATTTAGCTCGCATGAATATGCTATTACACGGAGTGTCATTCAAACATTTTGATATTAAAAATGATGATACATTAGAACATCCACAACATTTAGATATGAAGTTTGAAGCAATAGTAGCTAATCCTCCATATAGTGCTAATTGGAGTGCTGATCAAAGTTTTTTAGATGATGAAAGATTCAGTGGTTATGGTAAGTTAGCACCTAAATCTAAAGCTGACTACGCATTTGTTCAACATATGATTCACCAATTAGCAGATAATGGAACAATGGCAGTAGTGCTTCCACATGGAGTTTTATTTAGGGGGGCTAGTGAGGGAACAATAAGAGAACATCTTATTAAAGATAAAAATTATTTAGATGCAGTTATTGGTTTACCTGCTAATATATTTTTTGGAACAAGCATTCCAACTTGTATATTAGTATTCAAAAAATGCAGGGAAAATGAAGAGAATATTTTATTCATGGATGCTTCAAAAGATTTCGAACCAGGAAAAAATCAAAATAGACTTCGTGATGAAGATATTGATAAGATAGTTAATACTTATAAAAATAGAGAAGAAATAGAAAAATATTCCCATATTGCATCTTTAGATGAAATAAATGAGAATGATTATAATCTTAATATTCCTAGGTACGTAGATACATTTGAGGAAGAAGAAGAAATAGATATCAAAGAAGTCCAAAATCAGTTAAAAGAAATTAATAAAGAGATAGCTGAAACTGATATAGAACTTAATAAATATTTGAAAGAATTAGGGTTAGATGAAATATAGAAAGGAGGATAAAATATGGAATTAAGAGCAGGATGGAATTTTCATAATGATATAGCAATCAGTTTAGAAGGTATTGCCAGAGAGTTCTATCGGGATATTGATAGACCAGTTAATAAAATTTATGATGCAGATGGAATACAAGGTGGATTTTTTTCGATAGTAATGATACATTTGTTATTAGCTAAAAAAGAATGTTACCTAACTGCAGCTGACGAAAAGTTTATTGATGAATGTTATAAGTATATTAACAAAAGAGCTTCTGAAATAAAAAATGAAGATGCTGAGAATTTATTTAAAAGATTTAAAGAATTATTTTAATAAAAGAAAAAGGACTATACAAACATGTTTTGCATAAGTCTTTTTTTTAGTTCTCGTAATTTATTCAATTTATTATTTTCTAACATAAGTTTATAATTATACATATTAAAATATCTTCCTATTTTATTTTGCTTATCTATATTAAGTTCAGGTATTTTTAATTTTTTTAAATTTTTAATTGGGAGTTGTTTTAATGCTGAACCAGTTTGAAATGACTGTATATACTTATTGTTATAATTTAAGTATTCAAGAATAAAGTATGGGTTTATTAAACTTCTATTATTTACTCTTAATAAAGCGATTTGAGCATTAATATTAGCATCTACAAATTTTTTATCTACAATTGCAACTTTTCCAATTTCGCCTCTAGTGGTTATCAAAATATCATTTTCTTTTAAATGACCACTTAATAAAATTTGGTGTTTTTTTGCTGAAATATATTTCATATTCTCAGTTGTTAATCTTAAATTTTTCAAGTTATTAACTCTTATAAACGGAATATCACCATTATCTTTTAATTCATTAGAATTGGGATACATTTCACCATAATTACCATCTGAAATATAAATATCTAAATCTGATAATAATTTATAATCATAGTTTTCATTTTGAGCAAATATAGAAGTACATATTCCTTTTTTATATAACTTAAGGAC
>JAEYYH010000037.1 GCA_023430885.1 Bacillota bacterium | reverse complement strand
CGGCTAAAGGGCGCGCTGGCGTTATGTCTGAATTGTACAACCGTGTTAAAGGAGTGAAAAAATGACCCAGATTAATCAGGTTGGTCAGAACACATGGGGACCCGAGTTCCGTCAGGATACCTTTATTCCTGATCAGTTGATCGCGGGTCCCCTGCAGCTGGTGACGGAGACAGTTACCATTGCTTCCGGCGCTAAATATGTACGTGGTACGGTGCTGGGGCTGGTTGACGCGAGTGGCAAATACACCCTGTGTGTGAAAACGGCGAGCGATGGTAGCCAGAATCCGAGCGCGGTGCTGGTGGATAATGTGGACGCTACGGCCGGGGAAGTTCGTGCCGGCGTGTATTTGATGGGTGAATTCAATATCCATCGCATTACGGCGGATGCCTCCTGGCAGCCTGCCACGCTACGCAGTGAAATGCGAAAATACAGCCTGTTCCTGAAAGACGCAGATACTGCTCCGCTGACACCTGAAGTGCCCAGCAGCTAAACCCACCTCTGTAATCCCCTTTTAATTCACTGATTGCCCTGCCGGGCAGGGCGTCGTGCATCCTGAATATATGGGAAAGACTTCATTATGAATGAACAAAACATGACTATTTTTGACACTGCGACGCTGGTTGGAGTGGTACCTAACCTGATGACCTTGCAGAACTGGCTGCTCGATCGGTACTTTCCGAATGTGGTTACCAGCGACACTGAATACGTCTCCATCGATGTGGATGTGGGTCTGCGTCGTATGGCGCCGTTCTGTTCTCCGCTGGTGGAGGGGAGAATGGTGGAGAGCCGCCGTTACCAGACCAACACTTTCAAACCGGCGTACATCAAGGATAAGCGTGTGCCGGATCTGCGTAAGCCCATTCGCCGCCAGATTGGCGAGCGCATTGGTGGTGAATTTACTGCTGCTGAGCGTGAAATGCTCAATATCCAGTTTGAGATGGAGGATCAGATCGACAACCTGAACCGCCGTCAGGAATGGATGGCGGCCAGCGCTCTTTTCAACGGCACGGTAACTATTGAGGGCGACGGGTTTGAAACTACCGTTATAGATTTTGGTCGCGACAGTGAACTGACTGTCACCCTCAGCGGCAGCGACAAATGGTCGACGTCAGTTCCGGCTGGTCAGACAAACACAAAACCGTCAGATGATATTGAAGAATGGCAAACCCGTATCCTGCAGAAGTCCGGTTCCGTTCCAACGGATCTGGTTTTCACTAACACGTCCTGGAAGGCATTTCGTCTTGATACCACTATCAAAGATAACGCCATCAATTTCCCGGCGCTGAGTCCGTTTGGTAACCAGGTGAACGCGGGGGCGCAAATCCAGAAAGGAGCCGTCTACAAAGGCCGCTGGGGCAACTTTGATTTGTGGCTGTATAACGACTGGTTCATTAACCCGCTGAATAACCAGGAAGAGCCGATGATCCCTGATGGCGCTGTTCTGATGACCGGTGCCGAACTGATGGGGACGCGAGCCTACGGCATGATCATCGACCCGGCTTTTAACTATGGCCCGATGGCCTACGCGCCGAAAACCTGGCTGCAGGAAGACCCTGCCGCGCGCATCCTCCTGATGCAGTCCGCGCCGATCGTCATCCCGAGCCGTGTTAACGCAGCGCTCTGTGCAACGGTGGTGTGATTATGGCTAAAACTGCAAAAAACATCGGCGCTCAGCAGGCGCCGGTTCTTTCTGAAGAGGAAGAAAAAGCGCTGGCCATGGCGGGAACGGAGCCGGATGACGACCCCCAGTCTGTTGATGAGGAGGATGTTAAGGCAACCAACGAGGGCGATCATATCCTTGAGGGGGATGACTTTAACGATGATGACGAGGGGGACGAGGATACAGACGACGCCGACGACAGAAACGATGAGGAGGATGGTTTGCTGGTAGTTGTCAGTAAGGGTCACACTCTTTACCACAACGGGAAGAAATATCCGCAATCTCATCGTCTGCGGATGAGCGCTGAAGATGCCAGCAGGCTCCTGAAACGGGGTGTTGTGGTGAAGTTTGACGATCTGCTGAAAAAGGTCTCAGGTCATGTCGGTTAACTGGGACCGGCATCTGCTGACACCGCTGGAGAAGGTCTTCGCAGAGCCGGTGAACTGGCGCCCCAAGGATGGAAGCGAACCCTACGATATAGCCGGAATTTTTGACCGGGCCTACACGCAGGATGTTGCACCACTGGACGACGGAGACCCGACAATCAACACCACCAGTCCGGTGCTGGGTGTGCGTGATGCTGTGTTTCGTGTTCCTCCTGTCCAGGGTGATCGTCTTTTTCTTTATCGTGAGAATCGTGTTTATGTGGTCTCAGACGTTCAGCCTGACAGCCACGGCGGCACGAAGCTCATTCTGAATCGGATTAAATCATCATGAATGCCGCAGAAATTCGGTCACTGGTGGTGTCAGCCCTGAAAGGGAAGACACTGGCAGAGGACCGGGTGTATTCCCCCCGGGACTGGCCAACAATGTCACCGGATTATCCGGTGTTACTGGTCCAGACCCCTTACGATGAAAAGCAGTCAATGGGGCGCAATGCGCCTCAGTTTACCTCTGTTACCACTGTCCGGATCAGCGGTCGGGTGGAGACATTTGATGGCGAGGAGCTGGATGGGGCGGTGCGAGCTGAAGCGGCTCTGGAGGTTCTTCGCGAACAAATCGACAGGTCTGTGATTAACAGTTATGAGCTGACCCGAAATATTCAGCAGTTCAAAAACATCCGTTCAGCGATTGATGTGGGTGCGGAAGGTGAGGGGCATACCGGCCAGCTTACCTATGAGATTGAAGCTGAATATTTTCAGGGGCCTGACGATTTTTACCCCATTACAGCCACCCCGATTGATGAAATGGTCATAACCGTCAGTATGCCGGACGGAACAACCGAGCCGGTGGTTGTGGCCACTCTTAAGGAGTAATCCCGTGAAAGTCAGACTGACACCGGCTCGCGCAGTGCGCGACCCGGATAATGGCCAG
>JAEYYH010000043.1 GCA_023430885.1 Bacillota bacterium | reverse complement strand
TAGCATTTTCTTTAGCTTCATCTAAAGTTTCAGCATCTTTTATACATTCACTAAAACCTACTATTGCATTAAGAGGTGTTCTAATTTCATGGCTCATACTTGATAAGAAATCACTCTTAGCATTATTTGCATGCTCAGCTTGTTCTTTAGCAATATTTAATTGTTCAATCATTTTCATATCTGGATTTTCAATTGTGAAATACATTAATAAAGTTATAAAAGTTTCCATTGATGTCATAAGTAACATTCCTGGATAAATAATTTGTATTGCAGCTAAACCAGTTCCAATAATAATAAATAAAAATAATGGTAAGTATCGTTTACTTTTAATATTCTTCAAATTTCTAAACATACATACTATCCAAGTGAAAATACATATTGAACTTATCACATATGTTGTATTTATGCTAGGACCGTAAGTATATGCTGTTAAACCGTCATTATAAGTCTTCATTGGTAATATTACAATTATTAATGATGATATTAAAAATATAATTAACCATATATTTTTAATAACTTTATAATAATCAAAGTTTTCTACACTCTGTATGTTTGTCTTACCATGAGAAATGAAAAATACATAAACTGTAAATTCCATTATCCATGCAATAAGATAAATTAAATATAATTTTAATACAAAAGTTGAAAGTAACACTGTATCATCAAAGCTTCTGACTAAAAAAAAGCAAGCTATTTCAATAAGCAATCCAACAAAATTTGTTATTATAAGCCAACCATAAATATTTGTTTCTACACTATCAATTCTTTTTTTCGTAAAGTATATAACTAACAACAATACACTGAAAAAAATACAACATAAAGGAAAAAATACTCCACTAGTCATAAAATCACATCTCCTAAATTACTACTCTACCATATTTACAAGTATATCACTTTTTGTAGAAATTAGGAATACTTTTAGACAAACTGGAGATTGAAAAACAAAAAAGCAACATTTCTGTCGCTTTTAATTAAATTCTATTAAATATACCTAATTTCTTTTGTTTCGTATTTTCTTGGTTATCAGTTTCAATATTTAATGCTGGGCTATCTGAATAATCAATTTGTGGTTTATCATCTTCTGGGTATTTTAGATATACAAAACTATTTTCTAAAGGTTTCATATATCCATCTCTTTCTTGTTTTAGTGCATTTGTATCCCTTTTTCCACCTGGAGTTGCTGTAAATGCATCACGGCATTTATATCCTAATGGTACAGCAAATTCTGATAAGCTTTCTTTGCATTTTTCATCAATTCTCTTTATTATGCTTTGTTCTTGGCCTTTATATTCTTCTTTTAAAACTAAATGTGCTATCGGAATTTGTCTAGTTCCATTTTCTATACTCATTCCAATTACTTCGCATAATTGTACAGCTTCATCTTCTAGTATTTTATTTTCTATATCAAATAGATAAATTTTTTCTCCGGCAGGATTTAAGATGAAATCACTAGCTCTACCTTCAATGAAAACAAAGCCTTCTTCATCAACATATCCTATATCACCAGATCTACCCCATACTCTTTGTTGTTCATCTATTCTGAAAAATTCCATAGTTGCTTTCAAATTTTTGTAATACTCTTTCATTTTACATGGAGTACATACTTCAAGTTGTCCTCTTTGATTATATCCTAATTCTTCTTCTGTTTCTGTATCAAAAGTACTTACTATTACGTGTGATAATGGTTTACCTGCACTACCAGGTTTATTACTATTTTCCTTAGTAACAGTAACACAAGAACCTAATTCGCATTCGCCCCATCCTTTTCCCATTTTTGCTTCTGCATTATGGGCAGCTAAGAATGAATTTAAAATTTCCTCTAATCTTGGTGTTAAAGCTTCACCACCAGCAACTGGATAAACTAAGAATGATAAATCAGTATTATCTAATACTTTATCATCTAGTATAGCTTCCCAGTGGCTTGTTGGAGCTATTGCGTGACTTGGTTTGTAATTTTTAATATTCTTTGCAAATCTATGTTTGTCAAAAATCGGATCAAAGATAACTGTAATACCAAAACTTAATGGCATCATTAATGAATTACAAATTCCTGTTGAAAACCAAGTTGGAATTACTTGTAAACATCTTTGTCCTCTTTTAAAATTCATTCCTGAAACTTCATGTTGTCTAATCATGGAAGTAAAACCATCATTAGTTAATACGATACCTTTTGAAACACCAGTTGTTCCACTCGTATATACCATAACAATTGGAGTATCTTTTTTATATTCTTCTGTTGTTGTTCCTTTATAATCTTTACCTGTTTTTATAAATTGTTTCCAATCTATAAATTTATCATTATTTGGAATAGCTATTTTTTTACCTTTTAGTACTTTTATGTAATCACTAACCTGTTTAACACAGTTAATACCTAATGGTAATGAATCACTTATTGGTACTACTACTACCTTTTTTACATTTGATTTTTCTATAGAAGTAGCTATATTTTTATCATAAAATTCATCAAGCAAAATTAAAATGTCTGATTCTGTTTCATTTAGTTTGCTTACAAGTTGTTCTTCAGAAAAAGCAGGTGATAACATATTACCACACGCTCCAATTTTACTCAAAGCTAAAGTCATATATGTTGTTTCTAAAACACCTGGAATACACATAGAGACATTATCTCCTGCTTTTACACCATTTTGTTTAAGTGCCTTAGCACACTCTTCAACTTTATCAAACATTTGTCCAAAAGTAATTTTCTTTCCATAAAATTCTAACGCAGTTTGGTTTAAATGTTCTTTATTATTGTTATATATATACTCATATAATGTACAATTTGGCATTTCAGAACTTAAAGCTTCCTCTGTATAGTCAATTTGCCATGGTTTATCAATAGATGCTTTACCTGTTAAGTTAATATTTTTTCTTTCAATCTTATTTTCCATATGGAACCCCCTCTTTTTATGTAATGTATTATACAACGTTTTTTTTATTTGTCAAATTAACTTGTAGTTTATTTATTTTCCTAAAAAAATGGATCATTTTTTATGTCCATTCTTAAATTATAATTAATTGCTTTTATATTTCATTACTATGGTCTTGCACAATCAGCAAGGTTCTTTGTGAATGATGATATCCTGTCAGCTGACGTAGCTCTTATACAGTATTTTCCTGTTATTAAGAATACTTCTACATTACTATCTTCATCAATAGTAACATAACCACCATCTGGAAGATCACCTTCAAGTTCTAGTAATTTAGCATTTGTTAATATATCTAGTGTTGTATAAGTAAAAGTTCCGTCTTGTGACATAACATCAGTATAATACTGCTGTGCACTTTTAACTATTCCTTCAGCACTTCTTTTAGCTGCTTCTACTTTGGAGTTCTCAATATATTTACCCATAAGTGGCACTCCTATTAGAGCTAAAACTCCTAGGATTACAATAACACCTATTAACTCTGCTAGAGTAAAACCTCTTTTATTTTTCATTACTATCACCCTATCTAACATAAGTATACTAGTTTTCCTGTTATTTTTCAATAACTTATAGTTAGTTCTTTTTATATACTTTCTGTTTTTCTAAACATTCTTTTACAAACTCTTCATCATGATATATTGTTATCTTTTTTGGAAGTAATTTAACATTGAATTCTTTATCAACCATTATTTCACCATCTAAACCCGCTGTTAACACTTCTTTAGAAGCTATTTTAAGTTTATTAGTACGATAATGTCTAACATAACTTGATTGTTCGTGAGTACCTCTTACTAATTTCAGCATTAAACCCGGTATTTTTATTTTAGGTACATTTACTGCTACATAAACATCAAAATAACCATCATCTATATTAGCACTAGGTGCTATTTTAAAACCACCACCATAAGTAGTACCATTACATACTGAAAGTAAAGTTATTTTTTCTTCAATTACTTCATCATTTAACTCTATAGTCATTTGTTTTGGTTTAAACTTGGTAAATGTATAAATAATACTTGCGTTATATACCTGACTAGGAGGTATATTCTTTCTTCGCATAACAATAAGATTATCACATATATCAGCGTCTATTCCAAGTGATAATGTATTTATAAAATAATCATTATTAACTTTACCAACATCACATTCTTGATATAACTCACCTGAATTTTTAAGCATCTTATAAAAGTCATTACCTGTGCCTCCTGGAATTACTCCAAGCATATTCTTTGAGTCTAATATACCCGCTACTACTTCATTTAAAGTACCATCTCCGCCAACACTATAAATAACATTCTTCTCATGTTTATACTGCTGTGCAATCATCGTAGCATCTTTTGGTCTTTCTGTATAACGAATAACATAGTCAATATTTCTTTTTTGACATACTTCATCTATTTTTCTAGATATTTCTAAAGCTTTGCCTTTTCCTGATTTTGGATTAACTATAAATATATATTTCATAATGTTCCTCTATTCTTTGCTATCTTTAATTGTAAAATAAATACTTAAGCCACCCTTTAGGTTATTCTTAGCATATATATTACCACCATGAAGTTTAATTATCTGGCTGCATATTGAAAGACCTAAACCAGATATTTTACGCGATGGATCAGTTGTAAATAAAGGATCAAATATTTTTTTAATATCTTCCTCTTTAACACCTTCTCCATTATCACTTATTATAAATTCATAAGAATCACTTTTTTTGTTTAAAGTTATTCTTATTTCACCATTATCTTTAATATGACGAATACTGTTATTAATAATATTACTAAATACTCTTTTAATTTTATTTATATCTATTACTAACTCTTCTCTTTTAGCATTATTTAATAATTTTAGTTTAATTCCTTTATCAAATAATTCTTCTTCATAATCATTTCTGAAATCTTTAAATAATTCTTTTGTAGTTATGCTTTCTTTATGAATATTACCTTTTATATTACTACCTAAATAATCATCGAAATCATTTATAAGGTCTTTTATAACAACTGCCTTATTATTTATTTTAGCAATATATTTTTCTTTAACAGCATCAGTAAGTTCAGCATTTTCTAATCTAGCTGTATAACCTAATATAGTAGTAAGTGGGGTTTTTATATCATGTGAAATAGATGCTATAATTTGACTCTTCTTTTCTTTTTCCGCTTCTAAGGCTTCAGTAAGATCAATAAAATCATTTTGAAGTTCATCTACAGCAGTTTTTTGCTCTCTTTTTTTAGGAAGAGTACCATATTTATAAGATTTCATATCTTGACTTAAATTAGTTATTGGTCTTAATAATTTTTTATTTACTATGTATATTGTTATAGAACATATTATTAATATAATAGTTAATTCTAGATACATCAGTTTTGTAATAATACTTGATACAGAAACATCAAGTTCTTTTGAAACCTGTAATATATATTTTACATTATCTACTTCTATAATTTTAGAATTATCATAATAAAAATTATGATTTTTTATATTATCAAATACTATATTATCATCAAAATCCTTTAAAGATATTTCAACATTATAATCCTCTGATAAAGATTCAATTCTGCTTTTTGATACACCATCTTTTTGCATATTAGACTGGATTTCTTCTATAGCTTTATCAGTATTATTCTTTAATGTTTCAATACCAAAAGAAACACTTTTATTTAGAAAAAATGTACAATAAATAGTTATAGATATTACGTTAAGTATAAATATAAGTACTATTACTTTAATTGCTTTATATTTAAGTGCATTTTTTTCCATTAGTCTTTCACCTTTATAAACTTATAACCTACGCCCCATACCGTTTTTATATATTCTTCATCACTATCAAGCTTTTTCCTTAAACTTTTTATATGGACTGCAACAGTACCTATTTCACCATAGTCTTTACCCCATACTGAATCAAATATTTGTTCTTTTGTTAAAACTATTCCCGCATTTTTCATTAAATAATAAAGAACTTCAAATTCTCTAGTTGATACATCGATTTTTTTATCACCCTTATATACATCATAACTTTCTTTATTTATCTTAATATTACCTATTTCTATTTGATTATCATCAATCATTATTTTTGCTCTATCTTCTCTTCTTAAATGAGCTTTAACTCTTGCTACTAATTCATATACATCAAAAGGTTTGCTTATGTAGTCATCAGCACCTAATTCAAAACCAAGAAGTTTATCTAAAGTTGATGCTTTAGCGCTCACAAAAATAATAGGACATTTTTGTTTTTCTCTTACTTTATTACAAACTTCTGTTCCACTCATTCCTGGCATCATTACATCAAGTAATATTAAATCAAAATTTGGGTTAGCCTCAATTTCTTTTAAAGCTTCCTCTCCATTGAATTTCATAGTTACTTCATAACCTTCATCTGTTAAAGTATCATTAATTAATTCTGCGATATCTCTATCATCATCAACTACTAGTATTTTAGGCATAGTATCACTTCCTAAGTCTATTTTATCATAAAAAGAAAAAAACTAGCTAATTTTGCTAGTTTCTTCCATATTTTCTCTTGCTACAGTAAGCATAAGTTTAATTCTATTTATTTGATTTGTATGACTTGCTCCTGGATCATAGTCAACTGCGATTATATTTGAGTCAGGATACATAGCTCTTATTTTCTTTATTACTGCTTTTCCAACTATGTGATTAGGAAGGCACGCGAATGGTTGAACACATACTACATTTTTAATATCTTCTTTTATTAATTCAACTATTTCTGCTGTTAAAAACCATCCTTCACCAGTTTGATTACCAGTTGATAATATACCATCAACATTATTAGATAAGCCTATTATATCTGTTTGTTTTCTATATTTAGTTTTTCTTAGTCTATTTCTAAGAGGTTTTTCATACAATCCAATTATTCTAAGGGCTTCATTGTTTAAAATGGCACTTTTTTTACCAGTTTTTAATAACTTTTCTTTTATAATTGCGTTGTAAGCGCAGTATTTAACAAATCCCATTAATTCTGGAACTACTACTTCAACACCTTCTTTTTCAAGCTGTTTAACTAGTTCATTATTACCAAAACTATGATACTTTATTAATATTTCACCTACTATGCCAACTTTGGGTAATTTTTTATTTACAACTTTAATTTTTTCAAAATCATCAACTATATTATTAAGAATTTCTTTATATTCTTTAAAACTACCTCTGCCTACTGCTTTCATACATATATCATTATATTTTTTATATGTTTTATCGGCTGTTCCTTTTACTTTTTCATATGGTCTTGTTGCATAAAGTAATTTCATTAATAAATCACCATAAATGCACGCCATTATCATTTTGTTAGCTAGTGGTAATGTTATTTTAAATCCTTGATTTTTTTCTAAACCACTAACATTAAATGATATGATTGGTACTTTTTCAAAACCAGCATCTTTAAACGCTTTTCTTATTAGACCAATATAGTTAGTAGCCCTACAGCCACCACCTGTTTGAGATATAATAACACTTGTATTATCTAAATCATACTTACCACTTTTTAAAGCTGATAGCAACTGTCCAATAACTATGATAGCAGGATAACAAGCATCATTATTAACATACTTAAGTCCTGTTTCAACCATGTCTTCTGTTGTCTTATTTAGATATACAACATTATATCCATCAGATGAGAATGCACTTGCTAAAAGTCCCATATGAAACGGTGTCATATCAGGACATAAAATAGTATGATCTTTTTTCATCTCTTTTGTAAAGTTAGTCTTTGTATATGTATATGGCTTGTACACAACACTATTACTTCTTTTATTCATTGATGCTATTAAAGATCTTATTCTTATTTTAGCAGCACCTAAATTATTAATTTCATCTATCTTTATAGTAGTATATAACTTACCATTTTTCTTAAGTATTTCCTCTGTTTGATCAGTTATAATGGCATCTAGACCACACCCAAATGAATTAAGTTCAACTAGTTCCATATTTTCATGTCTAGATACTACATCAGCTGCATGATAAACTCTTGAATGATAAGCCCACTGATCTACTACTCTAAGTTTAGTATCAATTTTACTTAAATGACAAATAGCATCTTCTGTTAAAACAGCTATTCCTAAAGAATTAATCATCGTATCAATACCATGATTTACTTCTCTATCTAAGTGATATGGTCTGCCGGCTAAAACAATAGCTTTTTCATTATGTTTGTCAAGATATTTTATAAACTCTTCGCCCTTGTTTCTTATATCTTCTTTAAATTTTAATTGCTCTTTAGTAGCAGCTTCAATAGCTTCTTTTAATTCAGTACTTTTAAATTTATATTCTTTAAATTCATCAAGTTCCATTATCCTTTTATATAATCCTTTTGTTTCAAAAGGAAGAAAAGGATTCATATACTTAATGTTATTTTCTTTTAAAGCTTCAACATTAAGTTTAATAGCTTCTGAATAAGATGTTACTATTGGACAGTTATAATGATTATCACTTGAATCAAATTCTTTTGTTTCATACATTATACATGGATAAAATATTGTTTTAACATCTTTTTCAATTAGATTAATTATATGTCCATGAACAAGTTTAGCTGGATAGCAAACAGATTCAGATGGCATACTTTCTATACCTTTTTCATATATTCTTCTATTTGAATGATCAGAAATAACTACTTCAAAACCTAATTTAGTAAATAAAGTAAACCAGAATGGATAGTTTTCATACATGTTAAGTACTCTAGGTATTCCTATTTTACCTCTTTTAGCATTTTCTAAAGGTTTATAGTTAAATAAGCGATCATACTTATACTGAAACATATTTGGAAGCATACTGTTACTTCCATTATTGCCACTACCTCTTTCACATCTATTACCTGATATAAAACTCTTTTTATTAAATGTATTAATTGTTAAACCACAGTGATTTTCACAACGCTGACATCTAGTATGTGTTGTTTTTATTTTAAGATTATCTATTTCTTCAGCTGTAAGAATACTACTTCTTACATCCATATCATCATATTTATTAAAGTTATCAAGTGCTATCAAAGCAACGCCATAAGCTCCCATTAAACCAGCTATATCAGGTCTTACAACTTCTTTACCTGTTATTATTTCAAAAGCTTTAAGTACAGCATCATTTAAGAATGTTCCACCTTGAACAACAATTTTTTCTCCAAGAGCATTAATATCTCTTATCTTCATTACTTTCATAATAGCATTTCTAATAACTGAATAAGAAAGTCCTGCAAAAATATCCCCAAGCGGTCTACCTTCTTTTTGCGTTTGTTTAATCTTAGAGTTCATAAATACTGTACATCTACTACCTAAATCAATTGGATTTTTAGATTCAATAGATAGTTTAACAAATTCTGCTACTGTAATATTAAGAGACTTAGCAAGTGTTTCAATAAATGAACCACATCCTGAAGAGCAGGCTTCATTAAGCATTATAGTATCTACTGCATTATCTTTAATCTTAATATATTTCATATCTTGACCGCCAATATCAATAATACTTTCTACTCCTGGTAAAAAGTAATTAGCAGCTTCATAATGAGCCATTGTTTCTATTTCACTAATATCTAAATTAAATGCTGTTTTAATTAGCAGCTCACCATACCCAGTAGAACCTGAAGATCTAATAACAGTCTCCTTAGGGAGCTGTTTATATAAATCTAAAAGCATGTCTTTAATAGTATCTACTGGTGTCCCTTTATTTGATCTATAGTTTTGATATAAAAGGTTACCATCTTTATCTATAGCTACTACTTTAGCTGTTGTAGATCCGGCATCTATTCCTACAAAAACATCACCTTTATATTTATTAATATCACTTTTCTTAACAGCATCTTTACCATGCCTATCTAAAAATCTTTGATAATCTTTTTCATCTTTAAATAAAGCCTCTAAAGAATTAGATTGTTCTTCTTTGAAATTATTTAGTTTCAATATTAATTCTTTTATTTGTTTTACTGTAAAAGTTTCACTTTTTTCTTTATCTAATATTGCTCCCATACATACGAATAACTGGGCGTCACTCGGAATAATAATTTCATGTTCCTGTAAATTTAAAGTTTTAATAAATCTTTCCCTTAAAGTAGGTAAATAGTTAAGTGGTCCCCCTAAGAAGATTACATTACCTTTTATCGGTTTTCCACATGCTAAACCACTAATAGTTTGGTTAACTACTGCTTGCATAATAGATAAAGCTATATCTTCTTTATGTGCTCCTTCATTAAGAAGTGGTTGGATATCCGTCTTAGCAAATACACCACATCTTGAAGCTATAGGATATATATTAGTACCCTTTTTTGCAAGTTCGTTTAAACCAGCTGTATCAGTGTTTAAAAGAATAGCCATTTGGTCTAGAAAAGCTCCAGTACCACCAGCACAACTGCCATTCATTCTTTGCTCAATAGTTTGATCAAAGTATATTATCTTTGCATCTTCACCACCAAGTTCAATTGCTACATCAGTAGTACTAGCATATTTTTTTACAGCATTCTTACAAGCTATTACTTCTTGAATAAAAGGAATATCCAAATATGCTGCCAGAGCTATACATCCTGATCCTGTACCTACTAATTTAAAAGTACATTTATCAAACTTAGTTATTACTTCATTTAATAAATCAATTATTACTTTTTTAGTATCTGAATAATGTCTACGATAATCTGAATATAAAATATTATTCTTATTATCCATTACCACTATTTTAACTGTAGTAGATCCAACATCTATACCTACGTTTAATACTTTTTTCATATTATTACTCCTTATACACGAAAAGAGTTTTAGTCTTTTTTCGCTAAACTCTTTTTCATTAAACTACCTACTTCATTGCGAAGTTTTTCATTAGCAGCCTCTAGTGACATACTACCAATTTTGAATGGTTTACCAAAACGAACAGTAGGTCTACTTCTAAATTTATATTCACCTGTTATACCAAAAGGTACAATAGTTGCATCGGTCTTTTTTGCCATTGAAACAGTACCAAATTTAAATGGTAACAAGAATTCAGTTGTCTTATTTCTTGTTCCTTCTGGAAATAAACCAATAGCCCCGCCATTTTCAAGAACTTCAATTGCAGCTTCCTTAGCATCTTCATCATGTATTTGTCTATTTACAGGAATGCATCCAGCAAGTTTAAAGAAAAAAGCAAATTTACCATCAAAATATTCTTTTTTAGCCATATAATGAACAACTCTTTTTGTTGCGCCAATAGGTAAACATTGATCCATTATATGCTTATGGTTTCCTACTATAAGTATTGGACCATCTTTTGGGATTACATCACCATTAATTATTATTGGATTATAATAAAGTTTGAAAATTGGTAATAAAATAGGTCTTAATATTTTATAACCTCTATCACTTAATTTATGCTTACTTTCCATCCATATCACCTTTTTTTAAATTTTCTTTTTGCTTTTCCATTTCTTCTTTTTCAAGTTGTTTAAAATCTATTTTCTTATATAAAGTTTGAGGTAAACTATCTCTAAATTCAAATTCTTTTGGTATTGAATATACTGCAAGATTTTCTTTACAAAGTTCTTTTAATTCTTTTCTTAATCTAGCTGGTGATTTTTCTTCATCATTAAGCACGATAAACGCTTTTGCTACATGCATTTTATATTGATGAGGAACGCCTATTACGCAGCATTTTTTTACTTTTGGATGTTTTTCAATAACTTCTTCTATTACACTAGGATAAATATTGAAGCCACTTGATACAATCATTCTTTTTAATCTTTGAGTAAAATATATAATTCCATCAGGCGATATATAACCAATGTCACCAGTATGTAACCAAACTTTACCATCATCATGTTTTTTTAACACTTTTTTTGTTTCTTCTTCATTATGTAAATAACCAATCATTACAGTTGGTCCATTTACACAAATTTCTCCTTCAACACCATAGGGCAAAACTTCACCGGTATCAGGATTACAAATACAAAACTTATTACCAATCATTGGAATACCTATTGAACCTGGTTCATTAGTACCATCAAATGTATAAGCTGTAGCTGCTACACTTTCAGTCATTCCATACCCCTTAGATATAGATATACTTGCTCCATGGGTACGTAAAAAATTATTCATTCTTTCTTCCATTGGAATAGTTAAATAGTCTCCTCCGCTAATGACATATTTTAGAAATGATAAATCAACATCATCGAACTTTTTATTGTCCATCA
The DNA here is from genome assembly GCA_023430885.1 of Bacillota bacterium. Lineage (GTDB taxonomy): Bacteria > Bacillota_I > Bacilli_A > RF39 > UBA660 > RGIG4266. The sequence continues at coordinate 12,990 of JAEYYH010000043.1, read as the reverse complement.
TTGCTTCCCACAAAGTTGGAACTCCAGCTATGATATTAGGTCTATCATTTTTCATCATCTTGTGAAATCTATTACCATCAAATTCAGGTACTAAAATTGTTTCAATCTTTAAGCAAAGTGGACAATGTAAACATACACATAAACCAAATCCATGAAATATTGGTAATATTGTCATTATTTTATCTTTTGGTCTTACGTTGTAAACATTCACGCCATCTTGTTGTGCTTCAGCATTAAAATTGAAATTAGAAATCATAATTCCTTTTGGAGACCCTGTTGTACCACCACTATGTAAAATAATTGCAAGATCTTTTGATTTCATATTATGAGTATAGGCTTTATTATAAGTAAGTCCTTTTACCATGAAGTCACTCCAAGTTAAAAAGTCACTATTTATAAATGAAGGCTTCCTAATCTTATAACCTCTAGTAATTTGATAACCGATAGAAGTAAGAAGTGGCATTGAGTCTGCTGCTGACACAATGACTGTCTTATATACTGAAGTTTCAACTAGTACATCTTTAACTTTATCATAATCGACATCAATTAGAAAGATTATTTTTGATTTTGAAGCATTTAAATATGCTTTTATTTCACTAGGAGAAGATAAAGGATGAATCATGTCTGCTACTGCACCTATATTATTACAGGCATAAAAAGCAATAACTGCTTCTGGCGTATTAGGCATACATATACTAACTATATCTCCTTGTTTTACTCCTAGAGATCTTAAACTTTTACTAGCCTGCTCTATTTTTTCAAATAGTTCATTATAACTCATTCTATTACCAAAATAGTTTAAAGCTATGTAGTCCATGTCTTGGCCTACACAAGTCTTTAAATAGTCATATATTGTTTTATTAGTAAACTTTATTTCTCTATCTTCTTTAGAATAATATGCTAACCAAGGTTCATCTTGATTTCTATTTTTTAGTATTTTTGTTATTAAATCTTTTATTAATCTCATACTACGTTCTCCTGTTTTTAATAATATTGTCTGAAACAATTTTCATTAATTTTTCATTTTCTTTTTCTAAATTTAAATCAATTACTTTATAAGGTTTTTTAAATTCTATAACAACATCATTGATAAACGGTTTATACTTACCTGTTATTGTAAAAGGTACAATTGGACTATCAGTATCACTAGCCATTTTTACAGCACCTATTTTAAACGGCATAATAACATCATTGGTTCTATTTATAGTTCCTTCTGGAAAAACACCAATTACTCCACCACTTTTTAAAACTTTATTTGCATTAATAAGAGCTTCTTTATCATGTATTTTTCTGTTAACAGGAATGATTGCCATTCCTTTAAAAAGGATTTTCTTCCATCCTTTGTATAGAGAATCTTTTGCTAAAAAGCGAACGCACCTTTTATTAATAGCCACTAGAGCAACAGGATCTAAAGCATAAGTATGATTACCCGCTAAAATAAAACTGCCTTTTTTAGGAATATTTTCTCTGCCTATTACAGTAGGATGATATATTAAAAACATTAATATTTTAACAATAATCCTTACTATTTTATAAAAAGTTGGTTCTTTCATTTTATTCACTTCTTTCGTTTACTTTTGTTTCTATTGCTTCTCTTTCTAACTTCTTGTAGTCAACTTTACCAAGTAAAGTTGTAGGAAGAGCTTTACGATACTCATAATCATATGGTAATGAAAACTTAGCTAAGTTTTTTTCGCATAACTCTTTAATTTCTTTTTTTAGTCCTAAAGATGGATTAACTCCTTCTTTTAAAACTATATAAGCTTTGGCTACTTGTACTTTGTAAGGATGTGGCATAGCTACAACTGTACATTTAAGTACATCTTCATGCTGCTGAATAACTTGCTCTATTTGTTGTGGATAGACATTATAACCACTAGATATAATCATTCTTTTAATTCTTTGTACAAAAGTTATTATACCGTCTTTATCCATGGTTCCAATATCACCTGTATGAAGCCAAATATTACCATCTTTATGTTCTTGTAAAACTAAATTTGTTTCATCAGGATTTTTATAGTATCCTTGCATAACAGTTGGGCCACATATGCAAATTTCACCAATCTCTCCATATGGAACTTCTTCTTGTGAGCCTTGGGCTACTATTTTGACATAATTACTAGGTAGTGGAATACCAATTGTACAAGGTTTATTTGCATTACCAAACGCAAGAGTTGTTGCTGCAACTGATTCTGTCATACCATATCCCTGCTCTACTTTTATATTAGCACCATGATTTTTTAAGAATTCATTTAGTTCATCATTTTGTTTCATGGTTAAACAGTCTCCACCAGATATGAAGTGTTTAACATATGATAAATCCATATTATCAAAACCATTATTTCTTAAAATTGCTTCTATTAAAGTTGGAACGCCAAGTAAAACTTGAGGTCTATTTTTTCTTATTAAATTATCAAATGTTTTAGCATTGAACTGTGGTACAAGTACAACTTCTGCACCCATTTCTAAAAATGCATGAACACATACACCAATGCCAAAGCCATGAAAAATTGGCATAATAGCTAATACTTTATCACCAGGATATATATCTATATATGTTGTTCTTGATTGCACTGCTAAAGCATTAAAATTGCCATTAGTTAGTACTATACCTTTAGGTGTTCCCGTTGTTCCTCCACTATGAAGTATGACAGCAGGAACTTCTTTTTGACTTTTAACTTCATAATCATAATTATATAGTTCAGCCTTCTTCATAAAGTCACGCCAGTATATATATACTTCTCTACTTCTTGGTTTTTTTATTTTTATGCCTTTTGTTAATTGATAACCAATACTTAAAGGAGCTGGCATAGAATCATTTGCTGATACTATTACAACTTTATATACTTTAGTTTCATTAAGAATTCTTTCTATTTTTTCATAGCATATATCAATAGTAATAAGCATTACACTTTCTGATTCAATCAAATCATGTTTAATCTCTTCTTCAGCTGATAAAGGATGAATCATATTAGCAATTGCGCCTATTTTATTTAAAGCATAGCAACTAATAACAGCTTCTGGAGTATTAGGCATACATATAGTTACAATATCTCCAGTTCGTATGCCATAACATCTAAATGCTCTAGCTGCCCTATCAATTTCTCGTATTAGATCTTTATATATTATCTTCTTACCGAAATAATCGATAGCATTATAATTGGGTACTTCTTCTGCCCTATTTTTTATGAGCTGATACATTGATATGTCAGGAACTACTATATCTTTTTCAACTTTCCCATAATATTTCTTCCAGGGAGACTTGGGAGTTCTATGAAATATATTCATAATTAACCTCTTTTCAATTACATATCTGTTATAAAACTTAAATATTAACCCCTATTATAAATTATATTAAAAATTACGGAAAAAAGAAACTTCGTTTTTTATTATAGTTTCTTCTCTAATTTTTATCAGCTAATTCATCAATGCTTTTTTCAATTGCTTCTCTTTCAAGCTTCTTATAATCTACTTTGCCTATCAAAGTCGTAGGAAGTGATTTACGATATTCATAATCATATGGCAAAGAAAATTTTGATAGATTCTTTTCACATAATTCTTTAATTTCTTTTTTCAGTCCTAAAGATGGGTTAACTCCTTCTTTTAGAACGATATAAGCTTTTGCTACTTGTACTTTGTAAGGATGTGGCATCGCTACAACTGTACACTTAAGCACATCTTCATGCGATTGAATTACTTGTTCAATCTGCTGTGGATAAACATTATAACCACTTGATATTATCATTCTTTTTAATCTTTGAACATAAGTAATTATACCATCTTTATCCATGGTTCCAATATCACCAGTATGAAGCCAAATATTACCATCTTTATGTTCTTGTAAAACTAAGTTTGTTTCATCTTGGTTTTTAAAATATCCTAACATAACAGTTGGACCGCATACGCATATTTCGCCAATCTCTCCATAAGGAACTTCTTCTTGTGAACCTTGCGCTACTATTTTAAAATAATCTCCTGGTAAAGGTACACCTATTGTACATGGTCTATTAGCATTACCAAAAGCAAGGGCTGTTGCAGCTACGGATTCCGTCATGCCATATCCTTGTTGTACTTTTATATTTGTACCATGTTCTTTTAAGAATTTATTTATGTCATCATTTTGTTTTAATGTTAAAGCATCTCCTCCTGAGATAAAATGTTTAACATATGATAAATCCATACCATCAAAACCTTTGTTACTTAAGATTGCTTCAAATAAAGTTGGAACACCAACAATAATTTGTGGTTTATTTTTTCTTACTAAATTATCAAATGTTTTAGCACTGAATTGTGGCACTAATACAACATCAATACCTAATTTTAGGCAAGCATGAATTGATACGCCAAGTCCAAAGCCATGAAATATTGGCATTATAGCTAATACTTTATCCCCAGGTTGCATGTCTTTAAAAATCGTTGATACTTGTAAAGCTAAAGCATTTAAATTACCATTAGTAAGTAAAATTCCTTTAGGTATACCTGTAGTACCTCCACTATGAAGAATAATTGCTGGTACATCTTTACCACTATTTACTTCGTACTCATAATTATAAAGTTCAGCCTTCTTCATAAAATCACGCCAATATATATAGACTTCCATACTTCTAGGTTTTTTTATCTTAATTCCCTTTGTTAATTGATAACCAATATTTAAAGGGGTTGGCATAGAATCATTAGCTGATACTATTACAACTTTATATACTTTAGTTTCGCTAAGAATCTGTTCTATTTTTTCATAGCATAAGTCTATTGCGACTAACATTACACTGTCTGTTTCAATTAAAGTATGCTTTATTTCTTCCTCTGCTGAAAGGGGATGAATCATGTTAGCTATTGCACCAATTTTATTTAATGCATAATAACTTATAACTCCTTCTGGAGTATTAGGCATACATATAGTTACAATATCTCCTGGTCTAATACCATAGCATCTAAATGCTCTAGCTGCTTTATCAATCTCTTTTAAGAAATCTTTATAGTTAATTCTTTTACCAAAATAATCTATTGCATTGTAATTTGGTATCTCTTCTGCTCTTCTTTTAATAAGTTGATACATTGAAATATCAGGAACTTCTAAAGTTCTATCTTCTTTTTTATAAAATTTTTTCCAAGGATCTTTTGGTGTTCGATGAAATACGCTCATAATTTTACCTCTTTCTCTCTATATCCATTATATAAAACATATATTAAGATAAATTATAAAAATTATTAAAAATTATTAAGAATTCTTCCATTACATTTTTAAGCATTGTAAAGTTCATGTATCATTTGTCATGTTATATACACTACCTTTTTTTGCTGTCCTACATAATTTGTTAATATATATTTTACTAATAAAAAAGATACCTAATAGTGGTATCTTATCTTGTTTTCTGTTTTGTTTTATCTGGATATGTAAACCCAAAATGTTTGTTAATTTCTAAATTTTGTTTTATTTTTTCTAAGTCATTCAAACTTAATTCATCAGCAGAATTTAAATTAAAAGGTTTTAAATTTTGTGCAATTCTAGCATCAATTACTTTTCTTGCTTTTGGACTAATTCCAGTTAGCATAGTAGGCACCTCTATTGATTCATTAAATTCTTCACCGTTTTTTTGCATAAATCTTTGCTTATTTATATCATTTATAATACTTTGTCCTTTAGCAATTTTAACTACAGGAATAGTTGCGCCAAGCGCTACTAAAGATAATCCTGTATAGCATAAAGTTGGATCATTAACCATTTTTCCTATTAATGCTCCAGCGCCAATACAAAGAGCAATTGAACCTTTGCTGAATAACAAATTTCTTTTTACAGATTTCTCTTTTGCTTTTGAATCAACTACTAGTTGTTCTCTCATTTCCTCAAGTATTTTTTTTTCATTCTTCTCAGTATCTTCTACTACCCATTTATCGCCATTTGCAAAAAGAACAACCAAAGTATTATTAACTCTTCTATAATTTAAGATGAAATTATCAGCATTTTTTCTATTTAATGTATAATCTTTCATTTATCTATCCCCCAGTATCTATATATTTTAGTATATAATAAGATAATTGTCAATGTAAGGTTTGACATTTTTAAAATTATTGTAGGTCTTTGGAGAATGTTACTAAACTTATAAAGTTATACGCGTATTTATTAATTTTATATATAGAATAAAGCAATTTTATTAAGACTATTTACATACATAAAATAAAAAAACTTTAACTATTTTGTAGTTAAAGTCGTATTTTATTACTAATTATCTTATATATAATTTTGGTGTTTCTTTTTTTTCTATAAAAGATTCAAGTGTTACATTACTTATATTTTTTGGTATAGAATCTAATAAATCTTTTGGGGAATAATTATCCTTATTTGAATAAATATTAACAAAGCAAGATAATAATTCTTTCGAAAAACCAGCTTCATTTAAATACTCTATATAGTCATAAAAATCTTCAATTAATAATTTATAAACTGGTCCACTTCCAATCATATTTAGGAGCATAGTTGTAAAACAATACCACTCAGTGTTGAAACTAGGAATAGGTTCTTCATCTTCATATAAAGGGTATTTATGTGGTAGATCTAAAAATTTTTCATTAAAACTACCATACTTCATACTATATATACGATTATTACTTATTTTACAGCCATCAAGATCAACACAAAAAACTTTGTTGCTGTTTTTCTCTAAAATAAAATTTGATTCGTGAATATCACCAAGTAAAAATGGTTCTTGTAAACCTTTCACATGTTGAACTTTTTGAATTATTTGTTCTATTTGTTTTAGTAATTTTATTTTCACTTCAACAGAAACATTTTTAGAATTCAATAATAAAGATAAGTTAATATTATTTTCAATATATTTCATTGTAAATCCTGCTATTTTTTTATCAATTATTGCAAGTCTTTCCGGGAAAACTAACTCGTCCATATTGATCTTTTCACGATTTTCTATCAATGAATTAATAGTTAATAATTTATTACCAAAGTAATCCCCAGAAGTACATTTATATGCTTTTAATAAATAACTATCTTTATTTTTTCTTGGCAGATGATATATGTTACTTTCAATTGAAGTAATTATATCTTCTAAAATTAAAGGTTTTAGATGTGCAATTTGATGTTTAGAAAAAGATTCTACTATCATAATTACCCCCTTATATATGTGTTATACTACCAAAGGTGGTATTAAATGTCAAATTCAATTTTAATACTTTTTTATTAGAGCAATGCTTATCTTTTATACTAAAATCCATTTATAATATTTCAAAATTTTCTTACTAACTTTTTTTCAGCAGCAACATATTCTGATTTACCAGTTGCTTTATAACCTAATTTTTGATTTCTAATTAGCAATTCAAATGTAGCTGCCGGATATATTTGCTGTTCTATTTTATCAGGAACGGTTTTATCAAAATGACATCTTTCACTATCAGAATTTTTTTCTACTATAAATTTATAATAGCTACCAGCCAATTTTGGTTGTTGCTCATAATCTAATATATTTGTTGATTTTGTATCGATCTTTCCATAAGAATATGGAATGGCTAATTTTGTTAATTCTCGCGTGCTAGTTAAAATTTGACGTAGTTTTTTTAAATCATCTACTGTTAATTCCTCTGGAAAATTTAAATATTCTAATAAAGAAGCAAGTGGATAATTATCCGCAATAGCAAAATCATCATATTTTTCTTGTTGTTCTTGTAGATTTGGTGTAATATTCATTGCTGGATAATTAATATCTGATGTATTAATTAAATCTAAAGCCATTTGATCTTGATCGACTCCAAATATTATACCTCTTATATATTTTACATTAGATGAAAAAAGTACATGGTATGGCAAATTTTCTATTTCTTTTGCACTCAATATCAAGTTAGTAGTTATCCAACTTTTATTAAAAATAGCATCTTTGGTCAACACACCAACTCTAACTAGTTCTCTAGGTATACTAAATTTATTTATAAATTTTGACATGGGCAAAACCTCCTTAATAAGCTTATTATACATATATTATATTTCTTATGTGGTAATTATTTTTATATAAAATAAAACTTGCAATTATTACGCAAGTTGTTTTCGTCGGTGCTAGAAATAGGATTTGAACCTACAACCTACTGATTACGAAACAGTTGCTCTACCATTAGAGCTATTCTAGCAAATATGGCTGCCCCAGTTAGATTCGAACTAACGCATGTTGGAGTCAGAGTCCAAAGCCTTACCGCTTGGCCATGGGGCAATACATAAATATATTTTATCACAAAAAAAACTACATAGTGTAGTTTTATTTTATATTTTTTTAAATATATAAATATTAGATTTCATCTAGTCCATATTTCTCAATATATTCTTCATAAGATATTTGCTTATCAAGATATGTTCCATCTTGTTTAATCTCTATTAATCTATTACTAACACTATCAATTATTTCTTGGTCAAACGTAGAAACAATTAAAGTACTTTCATATTTTTTTAGTCCTTCATTTAAAGCTGTTATAGATTCAATATCTAAATGATTTGTAGGTTCATCTAGTAAAAGTACATTGCCTTTTTCAAGCATTACTTTTGAGAACATACATCTTACTTTTTCTCCTCCAGATAAAACGTTAACTTTTTTAAGTGATTCTTCACCAGAAAATAACATTCTTCCTAAAAAGCCTCTTACAAATGACTCTTCTTTTATTTCAGAATAATTTCTAAGCCATTCAATTAAGTTTATTGATTCAGTAAAATATTTATCATGATTTTTTTCATAGTAAGATACTTTTACTGTCGAACCAGATTTAATAATTCCTGAATCAGGTTTAAGATTACCAGAAATAATATTTAATAAAGCTGTTTTTGCTATTTCATTATTACCTATTAAAACTATTTTATCATCTGGTCTAAGTGTAAGATTAAAATCTTTTATAATTACTTTACCATCAATACTGTAGTTAATATTTTCCATAGATATTACTTCTTTTCCAAGCGGTTTATCTATTTCAAAATTAATATATGGATATTTCCTACTTGATGGCATAATATCATCAAGTACTATTTTATCAAGTGATTTTTTTCTAGATGTAGCTTGTTTTGATTTAGAGGCATTGGCACTAAATCTTCTAATAAATTCTTCTAGTTCTTTTATTTTTTCTTCTTTCTTCTTGTTAGAATCTTTCATTTGTCTTTGTATTAATTGACTTGATTCATACCAGAAGTCATAGTTTCCTACAAATAAAGTTACTTTTTCGAAATCTATATCTACCATATGTGTACATACTTTATTTAAGAAATGTCTATCATGTGATACTACTAATACAGTATTTTTAAAGTTAATTAAGAACTCTTCTAACCACATAATGCTTTTACTATCAAGACCATTTGTTGGTTCATCTAGTAGTAATACATCTGGGTTACCAAATATAGCTCTAGCTAATAATACTTTTACTTTTTCACTATCTTTTAATTCGCCCATTTTCATTTCAAGTTTTTCAGTTTTAATGCCAAGACCTGCAAGAAGTTGTGAAGCATCGCTTTCTGCTTGCCATCCATTTAAAGAAGCAAATTCTTCTTCAAGTTCCGCAACTTTCATACCATCTTCCATAGAGAAGTCTTCCTTCATATATAGTTCTTCTTTTTCTTTCATGATGCTATATAATTTAGCATCTCCCATTATAACTGTTTCAAGTACTTGAAATTCATCAAACTCATTATGATTTTGTCTTAAAGTAGATAATCTTTCGTTTTTACCTAAAATAACTTCGCCTTTAGTTGAATCTATTTCACCACTTAATATTTTTAAAAATGTTGATTTGCCTGCTCCATTTGCACCAATTATTCCATAACAGTTATCATCTTTAAATTCTATATTAACATTATCAAATAATACTCTTGTATTAAATCTTAAACCTATATTGCTTGCTTTTAACATCTAATCACTTCCTCGCTTGTAATAGTTTATCATATTTATGGTTTTTTTCAAAGAAAAAAAACTAATTTAGTTCTTTTAATTTCTCTTTCAAATCTAAAGTTGCTAGATATCTAGCACTTAAGGTATTTTTTTCATTCATAGGTAGTTCTGCAAGTGTTTTACCATTATCTAATTCAAATATTTCATCAAAGCCAAAACCATTTGAACCACACCTAGAATCAGCTATTTTACCATATAAAATTCCTTCTCCTAGTATGGTATTTTTACCATCAAAATATACTAAATTGCAAACAATATGTGCTTTTCTATCTTCACCTTTTAAGTCTTGCATTTTTTCAATAATATAGTTATTACGTTCTTCAGCAGTTGTGTTCTCACCTAAAAACCTTGCTGTATAAACTCCTGGCCAATCATTAAAGTAATCTATACATAATCCACTATCATCTGCAATAGTAGGTTCTTTAGCAACTTCATATATTTCTTTGGCTTTTTTTAAAGCATTGCCATAAAAACTATCTTGATCTTCATCTACTTCAATATTTATATTTACTTCTTCTAATGATTTAATTTCATATTCATTTAATATCGCTTTTATTTCTCTTAGTTTACCTTTATTATTTGTTGCTAAAATCATACATACCTCTTCTTTATTAAATTATATTATTGATAATGCTATTGAAATCTATTATATCCTCTACTTTTTTTAACTTTTTAATATAATTATTATATGTTCCTACTATTTTAAACATATCATATTCAAGTTCCCAGTGTTCTAAACATTCTGGACATTTATCAGTATAATAATTATTCTTTAATTTATGTAGATTTAAATTATCTAAATTATGCATTATTTCTTTATAGTTATTTATTTCATTAATAATAACCTTTTCTTTAACTTCTAAATTTTCGCCACTATAGTATAAATGTTTAACTATTTTATTTCCAAGTTCTTTTTTATTAACTTTATCATAGCCTTTTACTATTTGAATACTAGTAGATATTGAAGTTCCTTCACTAATTTTATTTGAAGAATAGTATTTTGTTAATCTAACTGAGTACATTACTATCACCTTTCTTTTCTTTATATCGTATTTAAAAAAGATTATTATTTAATCTTTTCTTTTGGGTAAATTTTATTATATAACTCTGTATATTCTTCTTCTGTAAATAAGTGCGCGCTGTCTCTTAAAATTGAAGCTTTTATATCACGTTCAGTATAATTGCCACCTATCCAACCTGCTGAATTAGCTATAAGCATGCAGTTATAATCTTTAATTTGAACTTCGGTCCAAGCTCTATCTAACAAAACTATGGTTGTTCTTTTTTCTTCTTGCCTTGCTGCTTCTTTTTTATCTTGCATTGTTTTAAAATAAATTCTTAGTTTTTTTAAAGTATTAATTTCTTTTTTCATATGCCACCTCTTTGTATATATTATAACATTCTTTTAAATAATCTTTTAGCATTTTCAGTTGTTAATTCTTCTACTTCTTCAAAACTCATACCTTTTATATCAGCTATTTTAGATATAATATATTTTAAATTATTTGAATTATTAGTTTCTGCTCGATGTGGTTCTGGAGTCATGTAAGGGCTATCAGTCTCAACTAAAAATAATTCTTTAGGAACTTCTCTTACTATTTCTAAAGATTTTTTAGCAGTCTTATATGTGATAGGACCCGCAAAAGAAATATGGTATCCGTTAGAAATTAAATAAGCCATAGTATCTATATCAGGTTGAAAACAGTGAAATACACATCCATATTTTGGTTTTACTACATTTCTAAATATACTTACTATTTCTTCATTACTGTTTTTAGAATGAATAATAACAGGAAGGCGTAGTACATTAGCAATATATATTTGTATAATTAGATACTCTCTTTGTTTTAAAAAATTATCTTCTGTACTATCTAAACCTATTTCACCTATTGCTACTACCTTATCATTAACCAGACCAAATAAATCCTCAGGTTCATTATCTTTTATATAAAGAGGATGAATACCTATTGCTGTGTACATTTTATCGTTATTAATTGCCATTGATGTTATTTCTTTGGATGTGTTAATATCCAACCCAACATTAATAACTTTTTCCAAGCGATCATTATTATTAACCTTATCAATATCGCCATTATTATTAAAATAACTGTTAATATGCATATGACTATCTATCATACAATCACTTCCTTTAATTACTATATCTTTTCTTCCTACATATTAACACGAATACTTATTTTTTTCAAACTAAAAGCTTTGTTTTTACATAATTTATTCATACATGTAATTTTATGCTATAATTAAATTAATAAGGGAGGATTTGGATGAAAACAGATCAAATATTTATTGGTAATATTAATAGATGTACTAAGTATGTAAATCATACTACTTTTAGCAGTGGAACTTTTATTGGAGACGAATGCATTTGTAGCGACTCTTTCGGGTATATTGAAAAAGAAGATGAACTTTATAAAGAAAATGCTATTTTAATTAAACTTAAAAATGGTGGTTTTGTTGATTTAGAAAACTTAAATTCCATTCTTGATCATTTAAAAGTACTAAATACAACTACGAAAGATGGATTTTATCTAGGTGGAATAATAATGTCAACCCATGCTCATTGTAAAGATAGCATATTTGTAGATTCAGAATCGCTAGTACCATATTATTCAGAAAGTAAAACTAATGGTAAAATCTCTGCTCGTCAGTTGAAAAAACAATTAAAGAAAAAATAAATATTAAATATGCTTTTTATAAAAGCATATTTTTTTGTTCAAATTAGTAGACATAATTAGAAAAGTTTTTTATTTCGTTATATATTGTTTATTCCAAACTAATTAATATACATATTTTATAATAGTAAGGAGGAATAGAATGAGTATATATGAAGACGCTTTAAAAAAAATTGAAAGAGATAAAAAATGTAAACCTGTTTGTTGCTGTGTTGTAGGACCAACTGGACCTACTGGACCTTCTGGCGGACCTACCGGGCCTACGGGGCCAACTGGACCTACTGGACCTACCGGACCTACTGGTTTAACTGGTCCATCTGGGCCTACTGGACCTACTGGACCTATTGGTTCATTTGGACCTACGGGACCTACTGGGC
>JAEYYH010000038.1 GCA_023430885.1 Bacillota bacterium | reverse complement strand
CTTGAGGGGGAGCTTGTGAAGCGCCAGACGGAGCGCCTCGTGCGCAACCGACTCCTCAACGCCCGCGATCTCAAACATCACGCGGCCGGGCTTTACGACCGAAACCCAGTACTCCGGCGAACCCTTGCCGCTGCCCATGCGGGTTTCGGCGGGTTTTTCGGTAACCGGCTTGTCGGGGAATATTTTGATCCACACCTGGCCGCCGCGCTTGATGTAACGCGTCATCGCGACACGCGCCGCCTCGATCTGGTTGCTCGTGACCCATGCGGGTTCGCTGGCAACAAGGCCATATTCGCCGTAGGTGATGGTATTTCCGCGGTGGGCCGAGCCCTTCATGCGGCCGCGGTGTACTCTCCTGCGCTTTACTCTCTTCGGCATCAACATGGTAGCTTGCCTCCTTACGCTTTCTTCTTGTTCAGCACTTCGCCCTTGTAGATCCACACCTTGCAGCCGATGCGGCCGTAAGTGGTGTGCGCCTCGGCAAAGCCGTATTCGATGTCGGCGCGCATGGTCTGAAGGGGAATGGAACCCTCGTGATACCCTTCCCTGCGGGCGATTTCGGCACCGCCAAGACGGCCTGCACACGCAAGCTTGATGCCCTTGGCACCGGCTTTGGTGGCGCGCATCATGGCCTGCTTCATCGCGCGGCGGAAGGAAATACGCTTTTCGAGCTGGGCCGCGATGTTCTCGGCCACGAGCTGCGCGTTTGCATCGGGGTTGCGGATCTCGAGGATGTTCACGTTCACCGGCTTGCCGACGAGCGCGGTAACATCCGCTTTGATCGTATCCACGCCAACGCCGCCCTTACCGATGAGCATACCCGGACGAGCCGTGTGGATGCTGACGGTAATCTTGTTTGCGGCGCGCTCGATGTCGATCTTGGAGACACCGGCGGCGTAGTGGGTCTTCTTCAGGTGATCCCTGATTTTTTTATCCTCAACGAGGTAATCCGCAAAATCCTTCTTGGAGGCGTACCAGCGCGTGTTCCAATCCTTGATCACGCCGACGCGGAAACCGTTTGGATTGACTTTCTGTCCCATAAATAACCTCCCTTTACTTCGCCTGGTCCAGGACGATCGTGATGTGGCTCGTGCGCTTGCGGATGGGCGTTGCCCTACCCTGTGCGCGCGGTGTGAAGCGCTTGAGCGTCGGACCTTGGTTTGCGAACACTTCCGCAACATACAGCGTATCGGCGGAAAGATCGAGGTTGTTCTCGGCGTTCGCAACGGCGGACTTGAGGAGCTTCGCTACGGGCTCGCTGGCCGCTTTGGGGGTAAACATCAGAATCGCCTGCGCTTCTTTCACGCTCTTGCCGCGGATCAGGTCGATGACGATCTTGACCTTGCGGGAAGAAATTCTGATATAACGGGCGATCGCGCGGGGCCTCTTATCGGCGTTCTCGCGGCGCGCCGCGGCTTTTTCTCTGGATCTGGTTGCCATTGTTCGCTTCCTCCTTGCTTATTTGCCGCCCGTGGACTTCTCGGAGCCCCTGTGGCCGCGGAAGGTACGGGTGGGGGCGAACTCGCCCAGCTTATGGCCGACCATTTCCTCGGTAACATAAACGGGAACATGCTTCCTGCCGTCGTGTACGGCAATGGTATGCCCAACCATATCCGGGAAAATGGTGGATGCGCGAGACCATGTTTTCACGACCTGCTTCTTGCCGCTTGCGTTCATAGCCACGACGCGTGCAAGCAGACGCTCGCTGATAAACGGTCCTTTTTTCACTGACCTGCTCATGGTGTGCTCCTTTCGCTATCACTTGCCGTTGCGACGGCGGACGATGAACTTGTTGTTGACGTTCTTGGTCTTGCGGGTCTTGTAACCAAGAGCGGGCTTGCCCCACGGTGTTACAGGACCGGGGCGACCGATAGGCGCTTTGCCTTCGCCGCCGCCGTGCGGGTGGTCCACCGGGTTCATGACGCTACCGCGTACGGTGGGCCTGAAGCCCTTGTGACGGGTGCGGCCGGCCTTACCGAGCTTGATGTTCTCGTGGTCGATGTTACCGACCTGGCCGATGGTCGCTTTCGCGTTCATGGGGATGAGGCGTACTTCGCCGCTGGGGAGCCTTACCTGCGCATACGCGCCTTCTTTGGCCATCAGCTGCGCGGCATTGCCGGCGCTGCGTACAAGCTGCGCACCCTTGCCGGGCTTGAGCTCGATGCAGTGAATCATGGTGCCGAGCGGGATCTGACGGATCTGCATGGCGTTACCGACCTTGATGTCGGCACCCTCGCCGCTCACCACAGTGTCGCCCACGCGCAGGCCCAAAGGAGCGATGATGTAGCGCTTTTCGCCGTCAACATAGTTGAGAAGGGCGATGTTCGCGCTACGGTTGGGGTCGTATTCGATGGTGGCAACCTTGGCGGGGATGCCGTCCTTGTTGCGCTTGAAGTCGATGATGCGGTACTTGCGCTTCGCGCCGCCGCCGCGGTGGCGGACGGTGATGCGGCCTGCGTTGTTACGGCCGCCGCTGCTCTTGAGGTCTTCAAGAAGGGAGCGTTCCGGCTCGTTACAGGTGATTTCCTCAAACGAGGAAACGGTCATAAAGCGCTGGCCCGGGGTTGTGGGCTTAATCTTGCGAATTGCCATGTGAACGCCTCCTTACTGCGCGAGGCTGTCGAAGAACTCGATGCCCTTGGAGTTCTCCTTCAGCTTGACGTAGGCTTTCTTCGTGGAGGGACGACGGCCCTCATGAATGCCCTGCCTCTTCATTTTGCCGAGGTTGTTGATGGTGTTGACGCTGTCGACCTGTACGCCGAACACTTCTTCGATGGCCTGGCGGATTTCGGTCTTGGACGCCTTCTTGTCGACGATGAAGGTGTAAGTCTTGCCGGGCAGGATGTCGTAGCTCTTCTCGGTGAGCACGGGCTTGACGATGATGTCATGCGCGTTTTTCATCAGTTGTACACCTCCTCGATTTTTGCGAGCGAATCCTTGGTGAGGATCAGCGTTTCATACTTGAGCACTTCGTAGGTGTTGAGCGTGCCCACGAGGGTGGTCTTGACGCCCTGGATGTTGGAGGCGGCGCGTTCCACGGTCTCGTTCTTTTCGGGCAGTACCACAAGCGCACGGTTCACGTTTACGGCGCTCAATACCTTGACCATTTCCTTGGTCTTGGGGGCGGAAAGGTCCAGCGCGTCGAACACGATGATGGACTTTTCGTTGACTTTGCTCGTGAGGGCGCTCTTAAGGGCAAGACGCTTTACCTTGCGGTTAAGGCTAATGCGGTAGTCGCGCGGCTTGGGCGCGAACACCACGCCGCCGTGCCTCCACTGCGGGGAGCGGGTGGAACCCTGACGGGCGCGGCCGGTACCCTTTTGCTTCCAGGGCTTGATGCCGCCGCCGCTTACTTCGGCGCGGGTGAGGGCGCTCTGGGTGCCCTGACGCTGATTGGCAAGGTAAGCCCTTACCGCAGCATGCATGGCGGCCGTGTTGACTTCGATGCCGAACACGTCTTCGCTCAGCTCGATCTCGCCAACGCTCTTGCCGGCGATATTGTACAATGCAACCTTAGGCATTTT
>JAEYYH010000031.1 GCA_023430885.1 Bacillota bacterium | reverse complement strand
CCGTCACGAAGCCTGCATCATTATCGGGAAACTTCACCGCGAGTAGGACACCCCCCTCGTATGTTACGACTTTGCTCCCCCGACGAAGTATGTGTTGCACCTGGAAGTCGGCACCCCCAGTCAGGCTGCGCGCTGCGCCACTCGCCACGGTGATCTCCCAGAGCTCATCGCCGTTGTCCGACCCCTCATTCACTGCGCTGCGCAGTAAGTACAGGAGCTTGCCATCGGCGCTCCATAACGGTGGCCGATACGTCTGACCAAACTTACCTGGATAGGCGAAGCTGCGTCCTTCGATCTTGTCGTCCGAAGATACCGCGCGTTCAAAGGCCTGCGGAGCCAGAGTGAGTTTCGCCGTGATATTCCGAGTGCTGCGCCTGGCGACATCGTAGACAAATATATCGCCTGCGGCGCGTGCCCCCTGTTCCGAGTATGCGAAGAACTGCGAATTCGGCGACCAAGCCGCATCCCCCAGGAAATGAAACTGCTTGACTCCGTGCAAGGCAGGCTCGACCGGATTGCCGTTCCAGTCGAGAACGCGCGTCGTATGCGAGCGCGCCGTACCGCTCCAACGCGTGGGCAGCTCCAGCACATAGAAATCGTGATACGCCTGGCGCACGCGCTTATCCCAAGCGTAAATCGAGTCGACCCAAAGCCTCCTGCCATCGGGCGACAAAACGATCCTCTGCACATACGCACCGGTAAGCACTGTCGTAACCTGTCCCGAGTCAATGGTTGCGACGACAACGTCCTGCGGAGCGAGAGGCGGATCCACCTTCCCGCTGTCGCCCGCAACACCATGCGAAAGCACCGTCACGCCGCCATTCTCCGGGTCACTGATCATGAGTCTGTTTCGTTGCCAGATCGACTCGTGAACGTCCGAGTAGGCATCAGGCTGTTTGGTGCGGGCGGCTTCATTGAAAGCGATGAAATAGATCTGCTTCGAATCTGGCGACCACTGCAGGTCGTAGATCATGCAAATGTGGGCACAGGCTGCGCGCTGATCAAACCGCTGGACTCGACCAGAGTCGCGGCGCCAGACCGTTAGATGGGTGTCAGCGCCGTTGTCGGACATGTATGCGAGCATGGATCCGTCGGGAGACCATGTAGGCCGAAGCACACCACCCCGGGCTGGCCATCCGATCGAGCCAGGGATTTGCCGCGTCTCGCCGTTCGGCAGCTCCTTGATCCACAAGGTGGCCGGGGAATTATCCGAATCAGTTACTGTATAGACGAGTGCAGATCCGTCTGGCGCCAGCGCCATCTGCGGATTCAAACCCGGTGAGAAATCGTGCAGGACCAGATTGCCATTCGCCGCCTCGCTGGCTGATGCGAAAAATGTGATCGCCAGCGCGACAAGCGTGGCGATGGCTATCCCTGCAGCCGATAAACACTTGAGACGTTGCATACCGTGACCCTTTCTGATTTTCCGTACAGCTACCACTGAGTCTTGAGCTCGAGCGATACGAAACGCCCCAGCGGATCTGCATTGCCGCCGTCGTAACCGGTAAATGCGTCGACGAATGGCGGGGCTTTGTCAAAGAGGTTGATTACGCTCAGTGCCAACTGATGGCGCCCCCGGGGATCTCGCTGGAGAAGACCATTGAACAGCAAGCTAATGTTGAGATCGACCGTCGTAGATGAGCCCACTTCGCGCAAGGTCGGAGAAGTCGGATTGCTATAAGAGTTCGTATAGTTTGCTGCAATGAAGCCCGTGATCCCGCTCTTGGCTATCGAAGCACTCGCCCGGCTGCGAAAGTCGACCGGCCGGCCATACGTGCTCACGTAATCGACGCTTTGGGACGCCGAGGTCTGCTGAATGCTGTGCTCTAACAGATAGGTAGCAGATCCGCTGAGCGCCACGTCTGCACCTCCAACATCGAAGCTGTAGGAGATCGCCCCGTCAAGACTACGAACCGTCGTTGACGCAATGTTTCTCGATCGTTGATCGATGATCACATCGATGAATTCAGGCGTGCAGGTAGCGGGATTTCCATAGTGCTGAGTTTCATTGCAGATACTCTGCAGCAGTGCGGTATCCGGGTCGCGAACTACGATCCCCGGATATCGCTCACTGAAGGCCAGCATGGCCGTCTGGGACTCGCTAACCGCGGAGATTCGGTCCTTGAACTCGAGTGATGCATAGTGAAGCGACGCGGAGAGACCATTGACGCCCGCTGGCTCGATCAGCAATCCCAAAGTCCAGGTCGTAGCGTTCTCTGGCCCCGTGTTCGGGTCGTTGCCACTAACGATGAGTGCGCGCGAACGGCCAGAGGGCGAGTGCGGGTCGTTGAAGGATGCTGGTTGACTCAGGTTGCCGCTCGTTGTGAGCTCACTGAGATTGGGCGCTCGAAAAGAAGTGCCAAACGTTGCATTGAACTGCAGCCCGCGTAAGGGCGCATAACGAATTCCAACCTTCGGATTGGTGCTTCCGCCGGCATCGTTGTATTCGTCGCGACGTGCTGCAAATGACGCATCCAGGTTTTCGACTAGTCGGATCCCGTCAACCTGGCGAACCAACGGGAGATGGATCTCTGCAAACAGAGCATGGATGTTGCGAGACAGGTTTTCCATTTGCGGCGTCGGGAAACTCGGGCCCGACAGTTTGGAGCGCAGTTCCTCGGAGCGGTATTCCGCGCCGAGAGCGAGCGATATGTCTCGTCCCCGGAACGGCATGATGGGGCCGTCGAGCACAGTGGTCGCGTTAGTGATGCTGCTCTCCGCCGCATACCTCTGCTCTGCCAGGATGCTCCGGATCGTTTGCGGGTTGTTGATGGAGCCATCGCCGAAAAGGTTGAGCGCGGTTTCCGCCGCCGTATCCGCGAGAGCTGAGAAAATCGCAGCCTGATCGAAATTGGTGAAGCTGACCGTTGATTTCTCCCTGCCGTGAGTTGCATGCGTTCGCCAGCGCCATTCGGCGAATACGGCTTCTGCACCTCCTGTGACGACCCCACTTTCGACCCGTCCGGGACTGCTATTCGAGCCCACTTCGGGCCGAAGATTCGTCAGGACGAAGACACTATCCAAGCCGAACGGGTCAATGATGAACGGATTCGTTGACGGCACCACTGCAAGGACCGGCACGGGCTCGGTGTTGAATACAAATGCTCGTTCGCTGTAGCGAGCCTCGCCAAAGAGGGTGATGCGGTCGGAAACGGCCTGTTCCAGCATCGCATAAGCGCTGTGGCGACGCTGCTCGGGGAGCAAGCTGCCTTGCGGGTCCGCGTCCAGGTAGTTGATTTCTCCGGGGAGCAGGTTATCTACAGTAAGATCCCGGCCGTTCTGATTCCGCGGAATGGCGTATGCAATCTGCCCCGTAAGGGGATCCATGATGTTACCCGGGCTTCCGAATATCGAGCGATGATCGCTGCCGCCGCGCGATCGGAGATCTCTGGTTCGGGTGAAGCTTCTATCCTCATACGCCAGAGCACCCCGCCCGTGATGCTCATACGCGAGAAGCACGTTGCCGCCGTTCCATTTCTTGCCGAAGATTTGCGCTAGTCGGTACTCGTCAGTTTCTCCATCGGTCACGCGGCCATAACGCAAACGGGTTTCTGCGCCTTCATAGTCCTTACGGAGAATGATGTTGACCACGCCACCAACCGCATCCGATCCGTACAAGGCCGAGGCTCCATCGGTGAGGATCTCGATACGTTCGATTGCGCTTTGCGGAATATTGGAGATGTCTACAAAGTCACCCATAAGACCGGACGGCGCTGTACGGCGACCGTTGATCAGCACGAGCGTTGCGTCAGGACCGAGGCCGCGCAGGTCAACAGACTCACCCTTGTA